>NZ_JBHWFG010000004.1:208418-320472 GCF_042733745.1 Streptomyces sp. NPDC059696 | reverse complement strand
TGGCCCGGTCCTTTTTTTTATACCCCCCCGCCTTGGGGGTGCGGTTCACCCCGCGGCGCCGGGGCCCCGCCCGGGGGGGGGGCGCCGCGCCCGCCCCCCCCCCCACGCCGGGCGGATCACTTCACGCGCCCGTACCAGACGCTCTTGGTCCAGATCTTCTGGAGCCGCACCACGTCCCCGCTCTTCGGGGAGTGCCAGAGCTTGTTCTTACCCGCGTAGATGCCGACGTGGTACACGTTGCTGCCCGAGTGGAAGAACACCAGGTCTCCCGCCTTGCGGTTCTTGGCGGAGATGTGGCGGGTCTTGTTGTACTGCTGGGCAGCCGTGCGGGGGAGCTTCTTGCCGGCCTTCTTGAACGAGTAGAGCGTGAGCCCGGAGCAGTCGAACCGGTGCGGACCGGTGGCCCCGTACTTGTAGGGTGCACCCTTCTTCGAGGCCGCTATCTGGAGTGCCTTGGTCGCCGGCGTGGCCGCCGCGGCGTCGGAGGCGAAGCCGGGTGCCACGATCGAGCCGCCCACCGCGGCGATGGTGAGCGCCGAGGCGGTGCCGGCCCGGGCCATGAGCGACGGGACACGATTGAGCGCAGTCATGCGCAACCCTTCGTCAGCCGCCTGTGAAGGATGACCTGTCGGATTCGGGCTGACAAAGTTGCCCGGCCGCTGACGCGGCTTCACCCCAAGGGCTGCTCGGGTCCGGTCATGGCGTGACCGTCCCGGCGACCCGTCGTGCTTGGGTCCTCCACTCCTGCCGATCCACTCCTGTCGACCGGTCATCCGGGCGGCGGCAGGACTCGGCGTCCGCCCGGATCGCCCCGCCACAGCGGCGGGGGCTTGTCGTCAGACAGGGATCTTGGCGCATGCGTGTCCGGATTTCCCAACGGAACCGGGGATTTGTGTTGTTACTCACCACTCACCCGTTCGGGTGGACGCGTGTGCGTTCGCACCGCTGTCCACGGGTTCGCGGACCGCCGGACCAGCGGCGGAATGCCTCATTCCGCCCGGTGTCCACGCGCGTTGCGCAACCGGAAGGGTCCGGAAATCGGTCTCCCGCCTACGCCGAACAGGGGTACGTCTTTTGGTCCGTTTCAACTCACCTCCCGACGCTCCGTCGACGGGGCGGGCGAGCGGGTCGGCGATTCCGCGTCAACTGACGGACTCCGGGGGCAGGGTGAGCCGGGCGGTGCGCCGCTCGCCGTCCAGCACCCGCAGCGCCCGGGCCAGGGTCTGCGCGTGGAGCTCCGTCTCGCCCCGCTGGTGCATCAGGGCGAGTGCGTCACGCAGCGCGGTCGCCTTGCCGACCAGGGCCTGGGCGGCGCGCAGTCCGCGGTAGGTGTCGCCGTCCTGGGCGGGGTTGATACGGCCGAGCAGGTCGACGACCTCGAGGTAACGGTCGATCAGCTCCGCCTCGGCGCGCGTCAGGGCGGGCAGGGGCGGCAGTTCGGGCGGGAGCACCTGGCCTCACCGACCGGTCGGCGGGGCCAGGGTGGCCGTGCGGCTGGGGATGATCCCGTCGATCAGGCCGTATTCCACCGCCTCCTGGGCGGTGAGGATCTTGTCCCGCTCGATGTCCGCGCTCACCTGCTCCCGGGTGCGGCCCGTGTGCAGCGCGAGCATCTCCTCCATCCGGCTCCGGACGCGCGTCAACTCCTCGGCCTGGATCGCCAGATCACTGGCCTGCCCCCGGACCGGCTCGGGCAGCGCGGGCTGATGGATCACCAAGCGGGCGTCGGGCAGCGCGAATCGCTTGCCGGGCGTGCCGGCGGCCAGCAGCAACGAGGCGGCGGCACCGGCCTGGCCCAGGCAGATCGTCTCCACGTCACAGGTCAGGTACCGCACGGTGTCGTACAGGGCAGTCATCGCGTGGAAGGTGCCGCCGGGGGAGTTGATGTAGAGCGAGATGTCGCGCTCCGGGGCCTGGTGCTCCAGGTGCATGAACTGGGCCATGACGTCGTTCGCCGAGGTCTCGTCCACCGGCGCCCCGAGGAAGACGATCCGCTCCTCCATGAGCTTCGAGTACGGATCCATCGTCCGTTGCCCGGAGCCCGTGCGTTCGGTGAACTCGGGCAGCACGTAGCGGGCGGACGGTCGGGTCATGACGAATCCCTCCTCGCGGCAGAGCCGTCTCCGGCGGCGGCTCATCTGTAAAAAATGTACAGGACGTACGTCGCGATAGGATGGGGGCATGGCCTACGAGATTCCGGTGACGCAAGCCAGGGCTGAGCTCGCCGACCTGATCAACCGCGTGGTGTACGCCGGCGAACGCGTCGTCGTCACCCGGCACGGCAAGCCTCTCGTCGCCCTCGTCTCGGCCGATGACCTGCGGCGACTCGAAGAGACCCAGGAGCTCGCGGAGGTCGCGGAGGAGCAGGTGGTCAGCGCGGTCTCCACGGTCCGCGAGGTCGCTTCCGCCCCTGGCGAACCCCAGCGGTTCGGCATCGCGGCGGAGCACCGCAGGGCCGGGCCGGCCTAGGCGGTTTCGTAGGGATCAGTGGGACGTGGATCTGGGCATGCCGGTCACGCTGCGGTTGCTGCTCCTGCGCCCACCGCGTTACCTGGAACGGGCGGAGCGAGGCTCACGGAGCGCGAGGAGCAGTGATGATCACGCAAGAGCAGGTCGATCGAATTCTCCGGCTGGACGGGAACGGACTTCCGCTCGTCTCGCTCTACATCCCCGCGGAACCGGACAGGACGGGCCGCCGCGCGTTCCTGACCCGGGTGGCGAGCCTGCTGGACCGCATCCGGCCCCTCGCGGAGGATCGCTCACTTGAGCACGCCGCGCGGCTCTCGCTCCGCGACGACATCGCGAAGATCGGGAAAGCGCTCGAGGAGGAGCCCCACAGACCGGGCACTGTCGCCGTCTTCTCCTGCAGCGGCAACGGCGTCTACGAGCAGGTGTGGCTGCCGCGAACCACTCGTGAACGCCTCGTGGTGGACGCCGATCCGTACGTCCGTCCGATGCTGGGCGTGCTCGACGAGTATTACCGCACCTGCGCGGTCATCGTGGACAAGGGGACGGGCGAGGTCTGGGAGCACTACATCGACGACGCCCGGGAGCTGGAAACGATCCGCGACCGTACGCTGCGCAAGCCCAACTACGCCGCGGGGCTCGCCGAAAACCGGGTCCGCAACAAGGCCGACGAGCTCAGCAAACGGCACTACCGGCGGCTCATCGGCGAGCTGAAGCAGCTGTTCGGGACCGGGCGCTTCGACCTGCTCGTCATCGGCGGCCACTCTTTCGAGGTACCGGCCTTCATCGAATTTCTCCCGCGCGAACTGCGGGACCGGCTCATCGGCAGCTTCACCGTCGACCGCGAGACCGCCACGCCCGAGGACATCAAGCAGAAGGTGCAGGAGCTCGTCTCCGACCACGCACACCAGGAGCAGAGGGAGCTCGTCGGCGAGATCCTGGAAGCCAAGGCGGCCCGGCTGCCCTGCGCCGTCGGGCTCGACGAGACGCTGTGGGCGGCCTCGCTGGCCGCGATCCGGACGCTGGCGGTGGACGAGGAGGCGGTTGCTCCAGGCGTCGTCTGCGACCGGGACGGGCTGCTTGCGCGCTCGGGAGAGACCTGCCCGCTCTGCGGGGAGCCGCTGCGCGAGGTCCCCGACGTCATCGACGAACTGACCCAGAGCGTCATCGACGACGGCGGCGACGTCCGGCACATCGAGCCGGAGACGGAACTTCGCGCGCACCGGGCCGGGGCACTGCTGCGCTTCGAACTTCCCCCGCAGTAGGCCGGCGCGAGATGGTCCGCCGAATCCTTTGACCACCTCGCACAACAGGAGTAATCATTGCAAATAGGACCGGTCAACCGCGACAGGGCTCCCTCGCGGAGTACCTGTCGGGCACCGGCCAGGTCCCCGGCGAGTTCTGAGATACGAGTAGTGGGTTGATCGGAAATTTCCGGGGACCGTCTGTGTGCGCATGCCCTTGGGCCCGGATCGACGCCCCGGGCCCCCTCGAAGATGACCTGCACCCGTGGTGGTGGGCGGCTAGGACCGGACCGACGGAAAGACCGTGCGCCCCCGTCCGCTACGGCGGGGACGCACGGTCCACTTCTTGGCCCCTCCGGGTCGTGCGCGTGGCGGTCAGGCCACCGCCGAGAGTTCCCGCCGCTCGGCCGCGGGTCCACCGCCCGTCTTCCGGGCCCGGAGCGAGCTGCCGAGCAGTACGGCGCCCAGGCCGAGAGCCGCCCACCAGGCCAGGGTGAGGGCCGGTCCGGTCGCCGCCGCGCCGTCGAAGTACGACACCGAGCGCAGCAGCGTCGTCCCCGCGCCCGGCGGGAGCCACTGGCCGATCGCGCCGGCCGGCTCCGGCAGCATCTGCGGGGCCGACGTGGCGCCGGAGAAGGGGTTGCCGATCAGCATCACCAGGGCGGCCCCGATGCCCGTGCCGGCGGAGCCGACGAGGGCGGCGAGCCCGGCGACGGCACCGCTGACGGCCAGCGTGGACAGGGCGAGCACGCCGGCCTCCGTCCACCAGGCGCCGCCGAGTGCCCCGAGCCAGCTGTGCGCGATCCCCGCCGCGACCACACCCACCAGGGCGGACGCGCCGAGCAGCGCGAGCACGGCACGGCGTCCGCGCAGCCCCAGCAGGGTGACCACCGCGCCGGCCGCGATGCCGGCCAGGGCGAGGGGCAGCACGGCGGCGTTCAGCACCGCGCCGCGCGGATCGCCGGACGGCGTGGGCACGACGTCGACCGTCCGCACCTGGGTGCCCTCCATGGCGGACTGCCGGCCCACGGCCTGCTGCAGGAACTGAGCGACGGCCGGGCCGGCCGCGGACGCGGTGAGCAGTTCCGGCCCCTCGGGGGTGACCACGAGCGCGCCGTACACGCTCCGGTCCTCGATGGCGTCCCGGGCGGCTGCCTCGTCGGCGTAGCGGTGGATCTCGAAGGCGCCCTCGTGCCGCTCCAGCTGTCGCTCGACCTGGGTCACCGCGGAGGGCGGTCCGGCCACGCCCAGGGGCAGGTCGCGGGGTGCGATGCGGGAGGCGGGCCAGGCGAAGGCCCACAGGGCGAGGGCTGCCAGGACGGGCACGAGGACGACGACCGCGATCACACGGCGGTTGCGGGAAGGCATGAGGGTCTCCTGAGGAGAGCGGAACCGGGCGGCGGGGCCGGGAAACGGGTCCCGGGCCACTAAAGAGAAGGATCGTTCGTTTTTCTCTGCCTTCACCGTGCTCCGGTCGCGGCGTCTTGTCAAGAATGAATATTCGTTTTACTTTGGGGATCATGGCTCGCGTGTCCCAGCAACATCTCGACGCCCGCCGCCGCCAGATCCTCGACGGCGCCGCGCTCTGCTTCGCCCGCAACGGCTTCCACGCCACGTCCATGCAGGACGTGCTGAAGGAGGTCGACCTCTCCGCGGGGGCGGTGTACCGCTACTTCAGCGGCAAGGAGGAGCTGATCGGCGCGATCGTCGCCGAGACCCTCGGTTCCGTGCGCGAGGCCTTCGAGGAGGCGGCGCGGCAGAGTCCGCCCCCGCCGCCGGACGAACTCGTCGCCTCGGTTCTCGGCAGGACGCTCGCAGCCCGTGAGTCCCTGGTCGTGGACGGCCGGCCCGCCTTTCCCCGGCTCGTCATCCAGGTGTGGACGGAGACCCTGCGCAACGAGGAGCTGGCGGCCCTCCTGCAGGAGGGCTACGGCTCGGTCCGCGCGGCCTGGGGGAGGATCGTCGAGGGCTATCAGGAGGCGGGCATGATGCGGGCGGACGTCGCCCCGGACCACGTGGCCCGCACGATGATCGCCTGCGTGCTCGGGTTCATCGCGCAGCAGTCCCTCTTCGGACCCGCCCCGGTCGAGGTCCTTCAGGACGGCCTGCGGGCCCTCACGGGCATGCGGGGCGAGGGCACCGGAGGATCACAGCTCGGTTAACGTGCCCGAAACGCGGTCCAATTAGCCTGCCGATCCGCGCCACCTGGCACTTTGCCCCGTGGCCGCGGCAACCGGCCCCGCACGGCCCGGAGTGACGACTGTGAGGTGGAACGTGCAGCTGACCCCGCACGAGCAAGAACGACTGCTGATCCACGTGGCGGCGGACGTGGCCGAGAAGCGCCGGGCCCGCGGGCTGAAGCTCAATCACCCCGAGGCGGTCGCGCTCATCACCTCGCACATCCTCGAGGGCGCCCGGGACGGCCGCACCGTCGCCGACCTCATGGCCTCCGGACGCAAGATCCTGACCAGGGACGACGTCATGGAGGGCATCCCGGAGATGATCCACGACGTCCAGGTCGAAGCCACCTTCCCGGACGGCACCAAGCTCGTCACCGTCCACGAGCCGATCGTCTGACGGGAGACCGCCGTGATTCCCGGAGAGATCCTCTTCGCCGAGGACCCGATTGCCTACAACGAGGGCCGAGAAGTCACCCGGCTCACCGTCCTGAACGCCGCCGACCGGCCCGTGCAGGTCGGCTCCCACTACCACTTCGCCGAGGCCAACCCCGGCCTGGAGTTCGACCGCGCCGCCGCGCGCGGCAAGCGGCTGAACGTCGCCGCCGGCACCGCCGTGCGCTTCGAACCCGGGATCCCCGTGGACGTGGAGCTCGTTCCGCTGGCCGGGGCCCGTGTGGTGCCCGGACTGCGCGGGGAGACCGGAGGTGCCCTCGATGCCTGAGATCTCGCGTGCCGCGTACGCCGACCTGTTCGGCCCCACGACCGGTGACCGGATTCGGCTCGCCGACACCGACCTGCTGGTCGAGATCGAGGAGGACCGCTCCGGCGGCCCCGGACTCGCCGGTGACGAGGCCGTGTTCGGCGGCGGCAAGGTCATCCGCGAGTCCATGGGCCAGGCCCGCGCCACCCGCGCGGAGGGCACTGCGGACACCGTCGTCACCGGTGCGGTGATCATCGACCACTGGGGGATCGTCAAAGCCGACGTGGGCATCCGCGACGGCCGGATCACCGGCATCGGCAAGGCCGGCAACCCCGACACCATGGACGGCGTCCACCCCGACCTGGTCATCGGCCCGGAGACCGAGATCATCGCCGGCAACGGGCGCATCCTCACGGCCGGTGCGATCGACGCGCACGTCCACTTCATCTGCCCGCAGATCGCCGACGAGGCGCTCTCCTCGGGCATCACGACCCTCGTCGGCGGCGGCACGGGCCCCGCGGAGGGCTCCAAGGCCACCACCGTGACGCCCGGTCCCTGGCATCTCGCCCGGATGCTGGAGGCGATGGAGGCCCACCCGCTCAACATCGGCCTGCTCGGCAAGGGCAACACCGTCTCCCACGAAGCGATGCTGTCGCAGATCCGCGGGGGCGCCCTCGGCCTGAAGCTGCACGAGGACTGGGGATCCACCCCGGCGGTCATCGACGCCTCGCTGACCGTCGCCGAGCGGACCGGCATCCAGATCGCCATCCACACCGACACTCTCAACGAGGCCGGATTCGTGGGCGACACCCTGGCTGCCATCGCCGGCCGGGGCATCCACGCGTACCACACCGAGGGCGCGGGCGGCGGGCACGCGCCGGACATCATGACCGTGGTCTCCGAGTCGTACGTGCTGCCGAGCTCCACCAACCCGACCCGGCCCTTCACCGTCAACACCGCCGAGGAACACCTCGACATGCTGATGGTGTGCCACCACCTCAACCCGGCCGTGCCGGAGGACCTGGCCTTCGCCGAGTCCCGCATCCGGCCGTCCACGATCGGGGCGGAGGACGTGCTGCACGACCTGGGCGCCATCTCGATCATCTCCTCCGACTCCCAGGCCATGGGACGCGTCGGCGAGGTCGTCATGCGGACCTGGCAGACCGCCCACGTCATGAAGCGGCGGCGGGGCGCACTGCCCGGCGACGGCCGGGCCGACAACCGGCGAGTCCGTCGCTATGTCGCCAAGTACACGATCAACCCCGCGCTCGCCCAGGGCCTGGCCCGGCACGTGGGGTCGGTGGAGAGCGGCAAGCTGGCCGACCTGGTCCTCTGGGAACCGGCGTTCTTCGGCGTCAAGCCGCAACTCGTCATCAAGGGCGGGCAGATCGCCTACGCGCAGATGGGCGACGCGAACGCCTCGATCCCCACTCCGCAGCCGATCCTGCCGCGCCCGATGTACGGCGCGATCGGGCGGGCCCCGGCCTCCAACTCCCTCAACTTCGTCGCCCCCCTGGCCGTCGAGGCCGGGCTGCCGGAGAGGCTGGGGCTCGGGAAGCGGTTCGCGGCGATCGAGTCGACGCGCGGGGTCACCAAGGCCGACATGCGCGAGAACGACGCGCGGCCCGAGGTGCGGGTCGATCCCGACAGCTTCGCCGTGTACATCGACGGGGAGCTGGTCGAGGCGACACCCGCAGCCGAACTTCCGCTGGCTCAGCGCTACTTCCTGTTCTGAGGGTGGTCCGATGTCGCGTGCAGCGCTGCTCGTCCTGGCCGACGGACGGTTTCCCGCGGGGGGCCATGCGCACTCCGGTGGCGCCGAGGCGGCGGTGAAGGCCGGGCGGATCAGTGGGGCGGCGAGCCTGGAGGCGTTCTGCCGGGGGCGGTTGCACACGGCCGGGCTGGTGGCGGCCGGCCTCGCGGCGGCGGCCGCCCTCGGGATCGACCCCGTCGCCCTCGACCGTGCCGCGGACGCCCGTACGCCGTCGCCCGCCCTGCGGGTCGCCGCGCGCAAACTGGGGCGGCAGCTGCTGCGGGCCGCCCGCGCGACCTGGCCGTCCGCCGAACTGGACGCACTCGGCAGGCAGTTCCCCAAGGGGGCCCATCAGCCGGTGGTGCTCGGACTGGCGGCGCGGGCGGCGGGGCTCGGGCCGCGGGACGCGGCGTACTGCGCGGCGTACGAGAACGTGAGCGGGCCCGCCTCGGCGACCGTGCGGTTGCTGAGCCTCGACCCCTTCGACGCGACCGGGGTGCTGGCCCGGCTGGCGCCCGAGGTGGACCGGGTCGTGGACCGCGCGGTGGAGGCGGCACGTCTGAGCGTGGACGGCGGCGTCGACGCCCTGCCCGCCGCGTCGGCGCCCCTGCTGGAGATCGGAGCGGAGGCGCACGCGGGGTGGCCTGTCCGGCTGTTCGCCTCATAACCGCCCTCCGGGCCCCGTGCAGATCAACTCCCCAAGGGGTGCGGGGACTTGCGTGACCCGGCCCCCACCCACCCGCACTCCGACACCAGCGCACACCACCCCGAAGGAGCCGCACATGCACCTCGACCACAACCACGACGGCCCCGCCACCGTGAGCGCGGACGCCCACCGCCCCGACGGCACCCGCAGAGCACTCCGCATCGGGCTCGGCGGCCCCGTCGGGTCCGGCAAGACCGCCACCGTCGCCGCGCTCTGCCGCATGCTGAGGGACGAACTGTCGCTCGCCGTCGTCACCAACGACATCTACACGCGAGAGGACGCCGAGTTCCTGCTCCGCGAGGCCGTGCTGCCGCCCGAGCGGATCACGGCCGTGGAGACCGGCGCCTGCCCGCACACCGCGATCCGGGACGACATCTCCGCCAACCTGGAGGCGGTGGAGGACCTGGAGGACGCGGCCGGGCCGCTGGACCTGGTGCTCGTGGAGTCCGGCGGGGACAACCTCACCGCGACCTTCTCCAAGGGGCTCGTCGACGCGCAGATCTTCGTCATCGACGTGGCCGGGGGCGACGACATCCCGCGCAAGGGCGGGCCGGGCGTGACCACCGCCGACCTGCTCGTCGTCAACAAGACCGACCTCGCCCCGTACGTCGGCTCCGACCTGGCCCGGATGGCGGCCGACGCCAAGGCGCAACGGGCCGAACTGCCGGTGGTCTTCCAGTCGCTGCGCAGCGAGGCCGGGGTGGCGGACGTCGCCGCGTGGGTGCGGTCGCGGCTCGCCGAGTGGACCGCGTGAGCGTGCGTGCCGGAGCCGGAGCCGGACCCGGAGCCGGACCCGGAGCCGGACCCGGAGCCGGACCCGGAGCCGGACCCGGAGCCGGTGCCGGTCCGCTCCGAGCCGGTGCCGGTGCCGTGGCCGGGGTGCGGTCCGTCGCGCGGATCGTCGCCCGGGACGACGGGCGGGGCGGGACCTGTCTGCCCGTGCTGGAGAGCGACGGGCCCCTGGCGCTGCGACGCACCCGGGCCGCCGGCACCGGGGCGCGGGTCATGCTGGTCGGCGCGATGAGCGGGCCGCTCGGCGGTGACCACTTCACCGTGGAGGGCCGGGTGGAGGAGGGCGCGCGCCTGTCCGTCGGGTCGGCCGCGGCCACCATCGCCCTGCCCGGACAGTCCAAGGGCGACGCGCGCTACGACGTCCGCCTCACCGTTGCCGGCCAGGGCGAACTGCACTGGCTGCCGGAGCAGTTGATCTCCGCCCGGGGCAGTGATCTGAAGGTCGACACCCGCGTGGAACTCGCCGCCACGGCCCGGCTCGTGCTGCGCGAGGAGCAGGTGCTCGGGCGCGTCGGTGAGGAACCAGGCCGCCTCACGAGCCGTCTGACCGTCCGGGTCGCCGGACAGGCCGTGCTCGACCAGGAACTGGCCTGCGGGCCCGGCGCCCCGGGCGGCTGGGACGGCCCCGCCGTACTGGCCGGGCATCGTGCGGTCGGGCAACTGGTCGTGGTGCGACCGGAGTTCGCCGCCGAGCCGGTGACGGCCGCGGTGCTGGGGGAGGGGGCCTCGCTGGTGCCGCTCGCCGGGCCCGCCGCGCTGGTGACCGCGGTGGCGCCGGACGCCCTCCGGTTGCGCCGGCTGCTCGACGAGGCCCTCGCGTCGCTCCAGCGGGCGTAGGTCGCGGAGTTCCGTCCCCAGCCCCCTGGGCGTCCGTAGAGCAGAACCGCCTCTCCGTTTATCGGATTGGCAAAGAAGGGCGCCCGGCCCTTTTGTCAGGGACCTCACAACCGGGAGGATCGCCCGTACTGATCTCGACGAGGTACGGGGAGGTCCCCCTTGAGGGGTTCGAGACCGAAGAGGCGGGTGGCGGTGCTCGGTTCGGCCGGCGCGCTCGTCACCGCCACGCTGATAGCCGGCGCCGTCGCGGCGCCCACCGCGAACGCGAGTGCCGGCGCGGGCAGCGGCCACGGCCGGGACCGCGAGGCCCGGGGCACCGCGATCGCCGCCGCCCGGGCCGCGAAGGCCGGCATCGACTGGCAGGACTGCCCGGCCGACTGGAACCTGGCCAAGCCGATCCAGTGCGGGTACGTCACCGTGCCGCTCGACTACGCCAGGCCCCACGGCAAGCAGATCAAGCTCGCCGTCGACCGCATCGGCAACACGGGCACCCAGGCCGAGCGGCAGGGCGCGCTCCTGTACAACCCCGGTGGCCCCGGCGGCTCCGGGCTTCGCTTCCCGGCCCGGGTCACCAACAAGAACGCCGTCTGGGCCAACGTGGCCAAGGCCTATGACTTCGTGGGCTTCGACCCGCGCGGCGTCGGCAAGTCCACGCCCATCTCCTGCGTCGATCCGCAGGAGTTCGTCAAGGCTCCCAAGGCCGACCCGGTGCCCGACTCCGAGGCCGACAAGCTCGCCCAGCGCAAGCTGGCCCGCGAGTACGCCGAGGGCTGCCAGGAGCGCAGCGGCGCCATGCTGCCGCACATGACCACGCTGAACACCGCGCGCGACCTCGACGTCATCCGCGCGGCCCTCGGCGAGAAGAAGCTGAACTTCCTCGGCGTCTCCTACGGCACCTACCTGGGCGCCGTCTACGGCACCCTCTTCCCGGGCCACGTGCGCCGCATGGTCGTCGACAGCGTCGTCGACCCCTCCCGGGAGAACATCTGGTACCAGGCCAACCTGAACCAGGACGTCGCGTTCGAGGGCCGCTGGAAGGACTGGCAGGACTGGGTCGCCGCGAACGACGCGACCTACCACCTCGGCACCACCCGCGCCGCCGTCCAGGCGAAGTGGCTGGAGCTGCGGGCCACCGCGAAGAAGAACCCCCTCGGCGGGGTCGTCGGCCCGGCCGAGCTCATCTCCTTCTTCCAGAGTGCCCCGTACTACGACTCCGCCTGGGCGTCCACCGCCTCGGTCTTCAGCAAGTACGTCGCCGGCGACACCCAGGCGCTCGTCGACGCCGCCGCCCCGGACCTGTCCGACACGGCGGGCAACGCGGCCTCGGAGAACAGCAACGCCGTCTACACGGCCGTGGAGTGCGCTGACGCCCCCTGGCCCACCAACTGGCGCACGTGGGACCGGGACAACACCCGGCTGCACCGCGACCACCCGTTCATGACCTGGGCCAACGCCTGGATGAACCTGCCGTGCGCCACCTGGCCGACCAAGCGTCAGACGCCGCTGCACGTCAAGACCGGCAAGGGTCTGCCCGGCGTGCTCATCGTCCAGTCCGAGCGGGACGCGGCCACCCCGTACGAGGGCGCCGTGGAGCTGCACAAGCGGTTCAAGGGCTCCCGTCTGATCACCGAGAAGGACGCGGGCTCCCACGGCGTCACCAGCCTGGTGAACCCGTGCATCAACCCGCGGGTGGACAGCTACCTGCTCACCGGCAAGCTGGACGGTGCCGACGTGACGTGCGCACCGCACGCCACGCCGAAGCCGTAGCCGTCGTCCGACGGGGGTGAGGGGCGGCCGGGACACCGGCCGCCCCTCACCTATGTCCGGCGGGCCGCGAACCAGGCGTCCTCCGCCGCGTAGTCGAAGAGGTCCGGGTAGGCGCGGGCCAGGGTCGGGAACGCCTCCCGCCAGTGCTGCTCGGACAGCCGGCGGGTGAGCCACTCGACCGTCTCCGGCAGGCTGTCCCGGTAGGTCACCACCGGCCGGTAGCCGAGCTCCCGTTCCGCGGCGGTCATGTCGCACACCACCGGCGACTCCACCGACCAGGGCGTCGCGCCCACGGACGCCGACGCCGGCCCGTCCAGGAGCACGGTCCGCGTCTCCACCCCCATGACCGCGTCCACGGCCGCCCCGATCTCCGCCACGGTCGGCGGCCGCGGATCGCAGGCGTTGAGGACCCGCGAGCCCGGCCGGGCCGCCGCCAGCCGGATCAGTTCGGCGACGTTGCGGGCGGCCGAGGTGTGGAAGAGGCTCCCGCCGCGGAAGGCGAGGACCCGCCCGCGCCGGCCGTCGAGGTTGCGCTTGACGAAGAACAGCTCGCGGGGGAGCGGGCTGTGCGGCCCGTGGACCGCGCCCGGGCGCAGCACGGTCGTGGGCAACCGGTCTGCCGCCGCGAGCAGTTCGCGTTCCAGCGCCGCCTTGCGGGTGCCGTACGTGGTGTCGCCGGGCGGGACCGTCGCCTGGTCCTCCGTGATCGGCACGGGGTACCGCGGGAGCCCGTCCGGCTCGCTCATGGTGTCGAAGCCACGGCCGGTGCCGTCGTCGTACACCGCCACCGTCGACAGCACCACGGCCGCCCCGATCCGGTCGGCCAGGTCCGTCAGCTGCCGTGCGTGCCGGGCCGAGTAGGCGACCAGGTCGACCACGAGGTCGCAGCCGTCGCCGATCAGCCCGGCGAGCGCCGTGTCGTCCTCGCGGTCCAGCCGCCGCGTCCGCACCCCGCCGGGCCCGCCCTCGTCCGGGCCGCCGCCGCGCGAGAGGGCCGTCACGTCCCAGCCGTCCTTCGCCAGGGCCTGAACCGCCGGTCGCCCGATCTGTCCGCCCGCCCCGATCACCACAGCACGTCTCATGCCGTGACCGTAGATCGCCGGGGGACCGGGCGGGAACGGTCCTCTGCCGACAGCAGAGCTCAACCGAGGGGCATGCGCCGGAACTTCCGCTCCTTGGTGGCGGCCTCCTCGGCCTTGACCACGGCCGCGTACCGGTCGACGTACTCCTGCTCGGAGAGGGAGAGGATCGCGTACATGATCTCGTCGGTGATGGCGCGCAGGACGGCCTTCTCGTTCTCCATGCCCTCGTAGCGGGAGAAGTCGAGGGGCTCGCCGAAGCGGATCGCCACGGGGCGGATGTGGGGGATGACCTTGCCGGGCGGCTGGGCCTCGAAGGTGCCGATCATCGCGCAGGGGATCACCGGGACGCCGGCCTTGAGGGCCATCACGGCCACCCCGACCTTGCCCTTGTAGAGCCGGCCGTCGTGCGAGCGGGTGCCCTCCGGGTAGATGCCGAGCAGCTCGTCCTTGGCCAGCACGCCGAGGCCCTCGCGGATGGCGGCCTGGCCCGCCTCCTTGCCGGAGCGGTCGACCGGGATCTGCCCCGCGCTGCGGAAGAAGAAGGCCGTCAGTCTGCCCTTGATGCCCGGACCCGTGAAGTACTCGGCTTTGGCGAGGAAGGTGATGCGCCGTTTGAGGATCGCGGGCATCAGGAAGTGGTCCGAGAACGACAGGTGATTGCCGGCGATGATGGCGGCGCCCTCCGCGGGCACGTGCTCCAGGCCCTCTATTCGAGGCCGGAAGACCAGTCGCAGCAGCGGGCCCAGTAGCACGTATTTCAGCAGGTAGTAGAACAAAGCGGGCGCTCCTCGACTCTCGCGGTGGACTCAGCCGCCGCGTTCCAGCAGGTCAACCGGCATGTCGTGGGGTGCCAGTGTAGGTGCAGGCACGTCCACCGGGCACCTCGTGCGGGCGGACCGCACAGATCCTTCGCCTTTTGACTGATGGTCAGTCAGACGGGTGCATCCGGTGGTGCACATGCGGTTGGGGAGGACCGCGGGACCAGCGTGCTGCGCCATCCGGGTGGCGGGCAAGCCGAACGGGTGGCCTGGCGCGATACCGGGGGTGCGTGGCGGGACGGTGGCTCTTGCCGACGGGCGGTGGCTGTGCGCCGGTGGCCCGGGCCGCCCCGCGCCCCGGCGAGTACCCTGCCAGGCATGCGGATCTCTGTTTCCTCGGACATGGACGAACCCGTCGCCCGCTCCCTGGTGGCCGCCCTGCGCGAGCGGGGCCACGAGGTACGCCTCCACGGCGCCCTGCGCCCCGGGGACGATCCGCAGTGGGCGGTGTGCTCCGAGGCCGCGGCCCGTGAGGTCGCCGAGGGCGCGGCGGACCAGGCGGTGGTGTGCTGCTGGACCGGCACGGGCGCCTCGATCGCGGCGAACAAGGTGCCCGGCGCCCGGGCGGCCCTGTGCACGGACGCCTACACGGCCGACGGGGCGCGCCGCTGGAACGACGCGAACGTGCTCGCGCTCAGCCTGCGTCTGACCTCGCAGCCGCTGCTGGAAGAGATCCTGGACGCCTGGTTCGCCGGAGAGCCCAGCGCGGACGCCGAGGACCGGCAGAACGTCGACCGGGTCCGGCTGCTCGACCACGGCAAGGCCCGGATGTAGTCACAGGCGCACGATGATCAGCGCGGTGTCGTCGGTGGCGCCCCCCGGTGGCAGCAGCTCCGCCAGTACGGTGTCGGCGAGCGTCTCGGGGTCCTGGTCCCGATGATCGCGCAGGGCGTCCGCGAGCCGGTACAGGCCTGTGTCGATGTCCTCGTGGCGCCGCTCGATCAGGCCGTCGGTGTAGAGCACGAGCGTGGCACCCGGCGCGTACCCGGTCTCCGCCTGGGGTCTCGGGATCGGGTCCGGGCGGGCGTCGAGCGGGGTGTCCGTGGCACGGTCGAGGAACTCCGTGCGGCCGTCGGCGTGGACGAGCACGGGCGGGGGATGTCCGGCGCTGCTGTAGGTGATGACATGGCGGTCGCAGTCGATGAAGGTCGTGGCGGCGGTCGCCGACTCGGCCCCGTCGATGACGTGGGCGTAGCGCCCCAGCACGTCCAGGGCCTGGGCCGGCCCGTCGGCGACCCGGGAGGCGGCGCTGAGCGCGCTGCGCAACTGCCCCATCACCCCGGCGGCCTCCAGCCCGTGCCCGACCACGTCGCCCACGGCCACGCCGATCCGGTCGCCGCCCACCAGATCGACCAGGTCGTACCAGTCGCCGCACACGTTGAGCGCGCCCACGGCCGGCCGGTACCGGACGGCGGCCCGGTGGTGGCGGACCTGCCGGGGTGCGGGGAGCATCGCCTCCTGGAGCGCCAGTGCCACCTCCCGCTCCCTGGAGTGCGCCTGGCGCAGCCGCTCGTTGAGCTCCTGCAGCTCCCGGGCGCGGGTGTACAGCTCGGCCTCCAGCACCCGCGCCCGGCCGCCCTGGTTCCCCGCCGGGTCGCCCCGGGCCCGGATCAGCTCGGTGACCTCCTCCACGCGGTGCAGGATCAGCGCGACCTTGCCGTCCGGTCCGAGCAGCGGCGCGTTCACCGGGCTCCAGTAGCGCTTGTGCCACGTGCCGGGCCGCTCGGGGTCCTCGACGTCGTAGCGCTGCAGGGCCATGGCGTCACGCTCCCCGGTGGCCAGGACGCGGTACAGCGAGGCCTCCAGGTTGCGCATGCCCGTCGCGGCCGGGTCGTTCGGATTGTCCGGGAAGACGTCGAACAGGTACTTGCCGATCAGCTGCTCGCGCGAGCGGCCGGAGACCCGGACGAACTCCTCGTTGACGTCCGCGTACACCAGGTCGGGCGTCAGGAGCGCCACCATGCCCGGCAGGGCCCGGAACACCGCGCCGTAGTCGATCGCCGTCTCCGCCATGGCTGCCGCCTCACCACCGCAGGGGTCACACCAGTTTCGCGCACGGTGCGGGAGAACCTCAACCGGGCTCGGCCGGGAAGCCGGGAAGGTCCGTCAGCGACTGCTCGGCCCAGATGACCTTTCCCTCGGGGACGAAGCGCGTCCCCCACCGCTGGGTGAGCTGGGAGACCAGCAGCAGCCCGCGCCCGCCCTCGTCCGTCGTACGGGGGTGGCGCAGATGGGGCGCGGTGGCGCCGCCGTCGAGGACCTCGCAGACCAGGGCGCGTTCCCGGATCAGCCGGAGCCGGATGGAACCGGTGGCGTACCGGATGGCGTTGGTGACGAGCTCGCTCACCACCAGCTCCGTCGTGAAGGCCAGCTCGTCCAGACCCCAGTGCGCGAGCTGCCGGGTGGCCGTGCGGCGGGCGTCGGCGACCACGGCCGGGTCCGCGGGCAGCTCCCAGGCCGCGACCTGGCCGGCGCCGAGACGTTTCGTCCGGGCCATCAGCAGCGCCACGTCGTCGTACGGGTGGGCCGGGACCAGCGCGTCCACCACGGACCGGCAGTACGACTCGAGCGGACCCGCCTGCTCCAGCGCCCGGCGCAGCCGGTCCCGGCCCGCGTCGACGGCCCACGTCTCACCCCGCGCCAGCAGCCCGTCGGTGTGCAGTGCCAGCGTGCTGCCCTCCGTCAGGGACAGCTCGACCGCCTCGAAGGGCGGGCCGCCCACCCCCAGCGGCGGCCCCTGCGGCAGTTCGACGAACGTCACCGAGCCGTCGGGCCGGACCACGGCCGGGGCGGGATGCCCCGCCGCCGCCATGGCACATCCGCCGTCGACGGGGTCGTAGATCACGTAGAGGCAGCCGGAGCCCACGGACTGCGTGCCCGGGGCACCCGCCGTCCCGGACTCCGCGCCCTCCTCCCGCGCCGAACGCGCCACCAGGTCGTCGAGGTGCGCGAGCACCTCCTCCGGCGGCAGATCCAGAGCCGCCAGGGTCCGAACGGCGGTCCGCAGCTGCCCCATGGCCGCGGCGGCGTCGATGCCGTGCCCCGGCACCTCGCCCACGACCAGCGCCACCCGGGCCCCCGACAACGGGATGAGGTCGTACCAGTCACCTCCGAGACCGGTCAGCTCGTCGGCCGGCCGGTAGCACGCGGCCACCTCGACGGCGTCCTGCTCGGGCAGCCGGTGGGGGAGCAGGCTGCGCTGCAGGACCAGCGCGGCGTCCCGCTCACGGGTGTAACGGCGGGCGTTGTCCACGCAGACGGCCGCGCGGGCGACGAGGTCCTCGGCCAGGCGCAGGTCCTCGTCGTCGAAGTGCTCCCGCTCCCGGCGCCGGTAGAAGGTCGTGATGCCCAGGGTGATGCCGCGCGAACGGATCGGCACGGTCATCACGCTGTGCAGGCCGAGCTCCAGGAACGTGGCCCGGCGGCCGCTCGGGGAGCTCGTGGTCCAGTCCCGGGTCAGCGGGTCGAGCCGCTCCGCACGCCAGGACCGCCCGGTGGCCAGACAGCGGAACGGCGGCGTACCCGCCCGGAAGGCCACCCCCTCGCCGACCTCGATGACGGCGTCCAGGAGATCCTCCTGCGCGGACCGGTAGCCGGCACGGCGCAGCTCCACCGGCTCCTCCGAGTCCTCGAGCGGCCCGGGCGCCGGCTCGCCGCCGTGCAGCACCGACTCCAGCAGGTCCACGGCTACGAAGTCGGCCAGCCCCGGCACGGCCACGTCCGCCAGTTCCTGCGCGGTGCGTGTGAGGTCGAGGCTGCGGCCGATGCTCTCGCCCGCCCGGTCGAGCAGCGCCAGCCGCTGACGCGCACGGTGCCGGTCGGTCATGTCCACGACCGTGTAGTACACGCCGATCGGATGACCCCGGTCGTCCTCGAGCCGGGTGAACGACAGCATGTGCGCCGTCTCGTGCAGCGGGGCCGAGCGCACGTGACCCACGTGTTCGTAGCCGACCACCGGCTCGCCGGTCTGAAGGACGTGCCGCATCTGCGCCTCGACCGCCTGGGCGTCCATTCCCGGCTGCACGTCTGCGAAGCGCAGCCCGAGCCGGCGTGCCGCGGGGCCGCCGCCGAACTGCTCCAGGGCGGCGTTCGACCACACGAAGCGCAGGTCCGTGTCCACGATCGCGATGCCGACCGGGGCGTTCGCCGCCATCTGTTCGAGGACGGTCCGGCTCATGCTCCAGCCGCGGGCGGAGCGGGACAGTTCCGACAGGAGCATCAGCCAGCGCTCACCGCCCTGCGCCTCCTCGGCCGAGACGACCCTGGCCGCGACCCGCACCGGCTGCCCGTTCCTGCGGCGGGCCGTCAGCAGCCCCGTCCAGCCGCCGTCCCTGCGGAACCGCTCGACCAGGTCGGGTACGCGCTCGGCGTCCTCGGCGGTCAGCAGGTCGGCCAGCTTCCTGCCGACCGCCTCGGAAGCCGGGTACGCCAGCAGCCGCCGGGCATCGCTCGTCCAGCCCGTCACCACGCCCTGTGCGTCGAGCAACAGCGGCGCCGCGTCGGCCACGTCGAACCGTTGCCGGGCAACGCCGTACACCTCGTCTGCGCCCACGGCCGACCTCTCTGTCGCTGAGAGTGGTCTACCACCTCTTGCCTCAATCTTCACCCTTACGGCCAGGAGGGGCGGCTTGTGCAGGGCCGGTCGGGGCGGCGCACCGGCCACGGAGGGAGGCTTCCCACCCCCGGCGCCCGGGCCGGACCCGTCGTCTACCCCAGTGCCTTCTCCAGCGCCCCGAGTGCCCCTGTCAGCTCCTCGGCCGTGATGGTGAGCGGTGGGGCCAGGCGGATCGTGGAGCCGTGGGTGTCCTTCGCCAGGACTCCCTGCCGCATGAGGCGTTCGCTGATCTCGCGGCCCGTGCCGAGCGCCGGGTCGATGTCGACGCCCGCCCACAGGCCGCGCGCGCGGAACCCGACGACGCCCCTGCCGACCAGCCCCGTCAGACCGTCCCGCAGGATCTCGCCCAGTTCGGCCGCCCGGCGCTGGAACTCGCCCGTCTCCAGCAGCTCCACCACCGCCGTGCCGACCGCCGCCGCCAGCGGGTTGCCGCCGAACGTCGAGCCGTGCTCACCCGGGTGCAGCACCCCGAGCACCTCCCGGCGCCCGACCACCGCCGACACCGGCACGATGCCCCCGCCCAGCGCCTTGCCCAGCAGCAGCACGTCCGGCACCACCGGCTCGTGCTCGACCGCCAGCGTGCGGCCCGTGCGGCCCAGCCCGGACTGGATCTCGTCCGCGACGAACAGACAGCCCTTGCGGCGGGTCAGCTCCCGCACCCCCGCCAGATAGCCGTCATCCGGGATGATCACTCCCGCCTCGCCCTGGATCGGCTCGATCAGCACCGCCGCCGTCGTCTCGTCGACCGCCTCCTCCATCGCGGCCAGGTCGTTGTACGGCACCACCCGGAACCCCGGCGTGAACGGCCCGAAGCCCGCCCGGGCCGTCTCGTCCGTCGAGAAGCTGACGATCGTCGTCGTACGGCCGTGGAAGTTGTCCGCCGCGACCACGATCGTCGCCCGGTCGGCCGGTACGCCCTTGACGTCGTAGGCCCACTTGCGGGCCACCTTCACCCCGCTCTCCACCGCCTCCGCGCCGGTGTTCATCGGCAGCACCATGTCCATGCCGGTCAGGGCGGCCAGCCGCTCCGCGAACTCGGCGAGCCGGTCGTTGTGGAAGGCGCGGGAGGTGAGGGTCAGCCGGTCGAGCTGGCGGTGCGCCGCATCGATCAGCGCCGGGTGCCGGTGGCCGAAGTTGAGAGCCGAGTAGCCGGCCAGCATGTCGAGGTAGCGCCGCCCCTCGACGTCCTCCACCCAGGTGCCCTCGGCGCGGGCGACGACCACCGGCAGCGGGTGGTAGTTGTGCGCGAGGACCGGCTCCTCCGCGCGGATCAGCTCCTGCGAGCCGCGTGTCCCACGCGGGTCACGGGCTCCCTGCGGGTCCTCGGTGCGGACGGGTGCGCTCATGAGCGGATCTCCCGGATCTCCTGGGTGCAGCACTTGATGCCGCCACCGGCCTTGTAGAACTCGGACAGGTCGACGGGGACGGGGACGTAGCCGCGGCCGGCCAGCTGCCCGGCCAGATGGGTCGCCCCCGGTGAGATGAACACGTGGCGCCCGTCGGAGACGGAGTTGAGCCCGAACGCCATCGCGTCCTCGCGGGTGGCGAGCACCGCGTCCGGGTACAGCCGGGCCAGCACCTCGCGGCTGCCCGGCGAGAACGCCTCGGGGTAGTAGGCGATGTTCTCGTCGTCGAGAACGAACAGCGCCGTGTCCAGGTGGTAGAAGTACGGATCCACCAGCGTCAGGCTGATCACCGGCGTCCCGAAGTACTCCTGCACCTCGCTGTGCGCCTCCCGGGTCGTACGGAAACCCGTCCCGGCCAGGATCCAGCGGCCGGCCGGCACCAGGTCGCCCTCGCCCTCGCACACCGACTCGGGGTGGTAGACGTCGTAGCCCTCCGTCTTGAACCACGCCTCGTACGGCACGGACTCGGGGCGGCGTTCGAGCGAGTGGAAGAGCGCCCCGAAGACACGGCCGTCGACGACGACCGCCGCGTTCGCGGCGAAAACCATGTCCGGAAGGCCGGGGACGGGTTTCACACTGTCCACGGTATGGCCGTGGGCCCGGTAGGTGTCGACCAGCGCCTGCCACTGGTCCAGGGCACGGATGACGTCGACGGGTTCGTCGGGATGCATCCACGGGTTGATCGCGTACTGCACGGCGAAATGTCTCGGCTCGCAGACGAGGTAGCGCCGCCGACGCGGCACACGGGAGTCGGGCACAGAGGGGTCCCTCCGCTTCCTCACGGTGTGTGACTGTGGGTTGACACAACGGTAGGAAGTGACGGCCGTGGCCGACAAGAAACAAAGATTGCGCGTTCACGCAGGAACGCTGCGTCTTGGAGCCGCTCAGCGCACGTCTGCTGCGCCGCCCGGAACCCCCTCCGGGGCCGGATGACTCGCCCCCGCCTCCGGGCTCTCCGGCAGCAGGTGGGACAGCACCATCACGCTGATCGTCTTCCGGATGAACGGCTCCTGCCGGATCCGCTCCAGCACCTCCTCGAAGTGCTCCACGTCCCGCGCCCGCACGTGCAGCAGCGCGTCCGCGCCCCCGGTCACGGTCATCGCCGCCGCGATCTCCGGGTAGTCCCGCACCACCTCGGCCAGCCGCCGCGGCGGGGCGGCGCCCTCGCAGTACACCTCGACGTAGGCCTCCGTGCGCCAGCCCAGCGCCGACGGCTTCACCGTCGCCGAGAACCCGGTGATCACACCCGTCTCACGCAGCCGGTCGACCCGCCGCTTGACGGCCGTCGCCGACAGCCCGATCGCCGTGCCGATCTCCGCGAACGACGTCCTCGCGTTCGCCATCAACGCGGTGATGATCTGCCGGTCGAGTTCGTCGAACGGCGTGGACCTGCTGTTCATGCGGGCACTGTATCCACCGGCCTCCCGGCCCGCGCCCCGCCGGGCACGCGCACCGCGTCCGGCGCGAACGTCCACCCCCGGCACATGTCCAGGCGTTCGGATCACCCCTACACTCCGGGTTCATGCTGCGTGCCCTGGCTGTCGACGACGAACGCCCCTCGCTGGAGGAACTGCTCTACCTCCTGCGCGCCGACCCGCGCATCGGCAGCGCGGAGGGTGTGGGCGACGCGACCGAGGCACTGCGGCGCATGAACCGCGCCCTGGAATCCGGCCCGGGCGGGCCCGAAGCCATCGACGTGGTCTTCCTGGACATCCAGATGCCCGGCCTCGACGGCCTCGACCTCGCACGGCTGCTCACCGGCTTCGCCCGGCCGCCGCTCGTCGTGTTCGTCACCGCCCACGAGGACTTCGCCGTCCAGGCATTCGACCTCAAGGCCGTCGACTACGTCCTCAAACCGGTCCGCAAGGAGCGGCTCGCCGAGGCCGTCCGCCGGGCCGCCGAACTGCGCGGCGCCACCCCCCGCATCCCCGTCCACGAACCCGACCCGGACCACATACCCGTCGAACTCGGCGGCGTGACCCGCTTCGTCGCCGTCGACGACATCACCCACGTCGAGGCCCGGGGCGACTACGCCCGCCTGCACACCGACAAGGGCAGCCACCTGGTGCGCATCCCGCTGTCCACCCTGGAGGAGCGCTGGCGCACCCGCGGCTTCGTCCGCATCCACCGCCGCCACCTCGTCGCCCTGCGCCACATCGGCGAACTCCGCCTCGACGCGGGCACCGTCAGCGTCCTCGTCGGCTCCGAGGAGCTCCAGGTCAGCCGGCGCCACACGCGTGAACTGCGCGACCTGCTCATGAGGAGGCCGTGACGGTGCCCCAGGACCACACCGAGCGCCGTGTCGTCGTCACCGGCCCGCCCCGGCAGACCCTCCCGCACGCCCGGCTCCGCTCACGCGGGCGCCATCCGCAGGCCTCCGGGTCCTACCGGCCGCGCACCGAGATCGACGAGCAGACCACCCTCGGCCACACCTACGTCCGCTCCCTGATGCGCACCCAACTGCGCGCCGCCCTCACCGTGCTCACCGTCCTCGGCCTGCTCGTCGGCCCGCTCCCGCTGCTCTTCGCGGCGCTGCCCGACGCCCGCCGCCTGGAATGGGCGGTCCTGGGCTTCGGCCTCTACGTCCCGCTGGTGCTGCTCGCCCGCTGGTACGTCCGCCGGGCCGAGCGCAACGAACGCGACTTCGTACGCCTCGTCGAAGACCGCTGACGCCCACCGAGAACCCCGGCCCGAGATGAACTCCAGCTACGCCATCCCCGCAGTCGCCCTGGTCGTCGTCGCGACGGTCCTGGTCGGCGCCTTCGGCCTGCGCATCTCCCGCACCACGTCCGACTTCTACGTCGCCTCCCGCACCGTCGGCCCCCGCCTCAACGCCGCCGCCATCAGCGGCGAGTACCTCTCCGCCGCCTCCTTCCTGGGCATCGCGGGCCTCGTCCTGGTCCAGGGCCCCGACATGCTCTGGTACCCGGTCGGCTACACCGCCGGCTACCTGGTCCTGCTGATCTTCGTGGCCGCCCCGCTGCGCCGCTCCGGCGCCTACACGCTCCCCGACTTCGCGGAGGCGCGCCTCGCCTCCCAGGCCGTCCGGCGGCTCGCCGGCGCCTTCGTCGTCGGGGTCGGCTGGCTGTACCTGCTGCCCCAGCTGCAGGGCGCCGGGCTGACCCTGACGGTGCTGACCGGGGCGCCCGACTGGCTGGGCGCAGTGATCGTCGCCGTCGTCGTGACCGCCACCGTCGCCGCCGGCGGCATGCGCAGCATCACCTTCGTGCAGGCCTTCCAGTACTGGCTGAAGCTCACCGCCCTGCTCGTCCCCGCGCTGTTCCTGGTCCTCGCCTGGCAGAACGACGGAGCACCCCGGCACGCCTTCGACGAACCGGCCACCTTCCGCGACCAGCGCGCCGTCCGCGTCGACGACGCGATCGACCTGCGGCTGGACCGGCCGCTGAGCGTCGTGGTGACCGGCACCGTCGACGGCCGGACCCACACCGGCACACGCCTGGAACTCACCGCCGGAACCCACCACATCGAGCGCGGCACCCGGCTCACCTTCACCCGGGGCGCCCCCGTCCCCGAGGCCCGGCGCAGCGGCGGCGGCGACCTGTCCCCGTCACAGGCCGAGAGCCGTGCGGAACGGCCGCTGTACGCCACGTACGGGCTGATCCTCGCCACCTTCCTCGGCACCATGGGCCTGCCGCACGTCGTGGTCCGCTTCTACACGAGCCCGCACGGGGTCGCCGCCCGCCGCACCACCGTCGCCGTCCTCGGCCTGATCGGCGCCTTCTACCTGCTGCCCCCCGTCTACGGCGCCCTCGGCCGCCTCTACGCCCCCGAACTGACCCTCACCTCAGACCCGGACGCCGCCGTCCTGCTGCTGCCCGACCGCATGATCGGGGGAGTGGGCGGCGACCTGCTGGGCGCGCTGGTCGCCGGGGGTGCCTTCGCGGCGTTCCTCTCCACGGCCTCGGGCCTGACCATGGCGGTCGCGGGCGTCCTCACCCAGGACGTCCTGCCGTCCCGCGGCGTACGGCACTTCCGGCTCGGCACGGTCCTCGCCATGGCCGTGCCCCTCGCGGCGAGCGTCCTGGTCGGCGGGCTGCCGGTCGCCGACGCCGTCGGGCTCGCCTTCGCGGTCTCCGCGTCCTCGTTCTGCCCGCTGCTCGTCCTCGGCATCTGGTGGCGGCGGCTGACCCCGCCCGGAGCCGCCGCCGGGATGCTGGTGGGCGGCGGCTCCGCCCTGCTCGCCGTCGCCGCGACCATGGCCGGCTACCCGGGCGAGGGAGCCGCCCTGCACGCCCTGCTCGCCTGGCCCGCGCTGTGGTCGGTGCCGCTGGGCTTCCTCACCATGATCCTGGTGTCCCTGGCCACCCCCGGCCGGGTCCCGCCCGGCACCCCGGCGGTCCTGGCCCGGTTCCACCTGCCCGAGGAACTGCGCTCGGAGGTGACGGCGTGAGCGGGTTCCTGGCAGGTCTGTGCGTCGGAGTGCTCCCGGTGCTCGCCCTCGGGGTCTGGCTCGGACGCCGGACGGCACGGGCCAAGAGCCTCGCCGGCCTCGGCACCCCCGTCGAACACGCCACCTTCGAGACCCTGCACACGGCGTCCCTCGCCGCGCCCCCGCTGCGGGCCGGTCTGACGGAGGAGACCGCCCGCAAGTCCGCCCGCAAACTGCGCTCCCTGCTCGGCACGGACGCCCTGTGCCTCACCGACCGCACCGGGGTCCTGGTCTGGGACGGCGACGGGGCGCATCACCGCGACGAGATCATGGACCGGCTCGCGGGCGCCCTGGAGTCCGGCCGCGGTGAGGCGTTCCGGCTCACCTGCGACAGCCTCGACTGTTCGGTGCGCTGGGCGGTCGTCGCCCCGCTCACCGTCGACGACCGGGTGCACGGCGCGCTGGTCGCCTGCGCCCCCCGCGAGTCCGCGGTGCTCGTCCGGGCCGCGGGCGAGGTCGCCCGCTGGGTCTCCGTCCAGCTGGAGCTCGCCGATCTCGACCAGTCCCGCACCCGGCTCATCGAGGCCGAGATCAAGGCGCTGCGGGCCCAGATCTCGCCCCACTTCATCTTCAACTCGCTCGCGGTGATCGCCTCCTTCGTCCGCACGGACCCCGAGCGCGCCCGCGAGCTGCTGCTCGAGTTCGCCGACTTCACCCGCTACTCGTTCCGCCGGCACGGCGACTTCACCACCCTCGCCGAGGAGCTCCACGCCATCGACCACTACCTGGCGCTGGTCCGGGCACGCTTCGGCGACCGCCTCTCCGTCACCCTCCAGATAGCGCCGGAGGTGCTGCCGGTGACCCTGCCGTTCCTCTGCCTCCAGCCGCTCGTCGAGAACGCCGTCAAGCACGGTCTGGAGGGCAAGGCCGTGTCCTCGGGCCGGTGCCACATCCGGATCACCGCCCAGGACACGGGCGCCGAGGCCCTCGTCGTCATCGAGGACGACGGCGCCGGCATGGACCCCGGCCTGCTCCGCCGCATCCTGGCCCGCGAGGTCAGCCCCTCGGGCGGCATCGGCCTGTCCAACGTCGACGACCGGCTGCGTCAGGTCTACGGCGACGCCCACGGCCTCGTCATCGAGACGGCCACCGGCGCCGGCATGAAGATCACCGTCCGGCTCCCGAAGTACCAGCCCGGTGTGCACTCGGCGGGCCGCCCGGCCGGAACATGAGGGGTCAGTTGCTGCGCGTGGTGACCACCAGCCCCAAGGTGATCAGGCCCAGGACGACCCAGCCGAACCACAGCCAGCCGTTGCTCCCGAGCGCCACCGTGTAGGCCGTCACCACGACGAGCCCGCCCAGCGTGAGCGCTCCCATGGTCCTCGTCGCGTTGGAACCGTTCGTGGAACCGGGCATCGCAACACCCCTCCTCATGGTCCGGTCCCTCCATGGTGCCCGGCGGACGCCCGGCGCGCACGGCCCGTACCGAAGAGGACCTCAGCGCCCCTGCGTGTTCAGCGAGGCCAGATAGGCGTTGTACGCCTCCAGCTCCTTGTCCCCGTCGCGGTCGGCGGCCCGGTCGGTGCGCCGGGCCTGCCGCTGGTCCGAGGCGTACCACTGGAACAGCAGGGCCACCAGCACCAGCACGGAGGGGATCTCGCTGAACGCCCAGGCGATGCCGCCCGCCGCGTTCTGGTCGGACAGCGCCTCGATGCCGAGCGAGCCGGGCGGGTTCTTGAACGTCTCGACCATCGGCTCGGACGCCATCATCAGCGCGATCCCGAAGAACGCGTGGAAGGGCATGCCCGCGAACAGCTCCAGCATCCGCATCAGGTAGCCCGGGCGGTGCGGGCCCGGGTCCACGCCCATGATCGGCCAGAAGAACACCAGGCCGACGGCGAGGAAGTGCACCATCATCGCGATGTGGCCGGCCTTGGAGCCCATCAGGGTGTCGAAGATCGGGGTGAAGTACAGCCCGTACAGGCTCGCGATGAACAGCGGGATCGTGAACGCCGGGTGCGTGACGATCCGCATGTACCGGCTGTGCAGGAACATCAGCAGCAGCTCACGCGGCCCCTTGCGGCCCCGCCCCGCCGTGGGCAGCGCCCGCAGCGCCAGCGTGATCGGCGCACCGAGCAGGATGAGGATGGGCGACACCATGCTGATGACCATGTGCTGCACCATGTGCACGCTGAACATGACCATGCCGTAGTCGTTGAGCCCGGTGCACATCATGAGCACGATGCTCAGCACACCCAGGACGAACGCGACCGTACGGCCCACCGGCCACTTGTCCCCGCGCCTCACGAGCCGTACGACACCCCACCCGTACAGGGCCAGCCCGGCCAGGCACGCGACGAGGAAGAACGGGTCGGCCGACCACTCCAGACCTCGCCCCAGCGTGAACGGCGGCAGATCCATGGTCATGCCGTGCCCGCTGTGATCCATTGCGCCGGCTCCTGTTTCGTGGGGGTGTGCAGCAAGTTGTCCGCCCACAAGAGTAGAACCGCCCCCGGTCATCGTTGTGACCGGGGGCGGGACGACGCCTCAGGGGCGTGGGGAACTGCGCGAGCGACCACGTACGACCCGCACTCGGCGGATCGGCGCAACCTCAGAGAACGGTCTCCGCCTCGGCGTACCGCTCGTCCGGCACCGTCTTCAGCGTCTCCACGGCCTCCGCGAGCGGCACCATCACGATGTCGGTCCCCCGCAACGCGGTCATGTGCCCGAACTCACCCCGGTGCACCGCCTCCACCGCGTGCCACCCGAACCGCGTGGCCAGCACCCGGTCGTAGGCGGTCGGCGTGCCGCCCCGCTGGACGTGTCCGAGGATCACCGGGCGGGCTTCCTTCCCGAGGCGTCCCTCCAGCTCCACGGACAGCTGCCGGGCGATCCCGGCGAACCGCTCGTGCCCGTAGATGTCCTTGCCGCCCTCGTCGAACTCCATGGTCCCGGCGCGGGGCTTCGCCCCCTCCGCGGCCACGACGATCGCGAAGCGCTTGCCGGCCTCGAACCGCTCGCCGACCCGCCTGGTCAGCTCCTCTATGTCGAAGGGCCGCTCGGGGACGACGATGGCGTGCGCACCGGCCGCCATGCCGGAGTGCAGGGCGATCCAGCCGGTGTGCCGGCCCATGACCTCCACCACCAGGACCCGCTGGTGGGACTCGGCGGTGGTCTTCAGCCGGTCCAGGGCCTCGGTCGCCACGCCCACGGCCGTGTCGAAGCCGAAGGTGACGTCCGTGACGGCGATGTCGTTGTCGATGGTCTTCGGCACACCCACGACGGGCAGCCCGCTGTCCGACATCAGCCGCGCGGCCTTGAGCGTGCCCTCGCCGCCGATGGGGATGATCGCGTCGAGGCCGAGCTCCTCGACATGGCCCTTGGCCCGCTCCACGCCGTCCCGCAGATGGGAGGGCTGGACCCGGGAGGACCCGAGGATCGTGCCGCCGCGGGCGAGGATGCCGCCCACCGCGTCGAGGTCGAGCTTGAGGTAGTCGCACTCCAGGAGGCCCTTCCAGCCGTCCCGGAAGCCGATGACCTCGTCGCCGTGGTCGACGACGGCACGGTGCACGACGGACCGGATGACGGCGTTCAGGCCGGGGCAGTCGCCGCCGGACGTGAGGACACCAATGCGCATAGCCCGAAATACCTTCTCAACGTGGGCCGGGGACCGGACCACGTTGTCCGGCTGGAATCCCCGCCACCCTAGCGGCATCGGGGGGCCGGACCGAAGCACGCGTCCGCCTGCTGGACGACCCCGCTCACCTGTGCGGATGGGCCGTCATACGGGCTGTTGACCAGCAGGTTGACGCGTGCTTCGCGCACGCTGCGGTGCTGTGCTCAGGCGGGCTGCTGAGCAGCGGCGATGCGCTCGTTGCGCAGCGCCTCGTACCAGCGGTCGTCGGTCGGCGGCAGCGCGTTGACGTCGAGGGCCAGCTTCAGCAGCAGGTCCGCGATCAGCGGGTTGCGCGCGAGCACCGGGCCGTGCATGTACGTGCCGAAGACCGTGTCGTTGTACGCGCCCTCCGTGCCGTCACCCGTGCCGTTGCCGTTGCCGAAGCGCACCCGGGCGAGCGGGCGGGCGGTGGGGCCGAGGTGGGTGACGCCCTGGTGGTTCTCGAAGCCCGTCAGCGGAGGCAGGCCGAGGCGCTGGTCGACGTCGCCCAGCACGTCGCCGACGCACCGCGCGCCCTCGCCGCGCACCGACACCACGTCCAGCAGCCCGAGGCCGGGCTCGCGCTGACCGAGGTCGTTGATGAACTCGTGGCCGAGGATCTGGTAGCCGGCGCACACCGAGAACACGATGGCGCCGTTCTCCACGGCCCGGGTCAGACCGCCGTCGCGACGCAGCCGCTCGGCGGCGAGCCGCTGCGGCCGGTCCTCACCGCCGCCGATCAGGTAGATGTCGCCGGAGGTCGGGATCGGCTGGTCACTGCGCACGTCCAGCCGGGCCACGTCCAGGCCGCGCTGCTGGGCCCGGCGTTCGACGACGAGGACGTTGCCCTGGTCGCCGTAGGTGCTGAGCAGGTCGGGATAGATCCAGACGACCCGCAGTTGGTTGTCGCTCACAAAAGTCCCCTGACGTCTCGTGCTCAGTTGCCGACCCGGCGGCGCAGGTCCTGGAACGCCGTGTAGTTGGCGATGACCTCGATTCGGCCCGGCGGGCACGCGGCCACGGCCTGGTCGAGGTTCTCGTAGACCTGGAAGTGCTGGTCGGCGACCTCCAGGCGCACCGCCAGGTCCAGCCGCCGGTCACCGACGACGCAGATCGGGTGGCCGGTCAGGCGCGAGTAGTCGACGTCCCACAGCCAGGAGGTGTCGGTGCCGTCCGCGGAGCGCGCGTTCACCGACAGGATGACCGGGGTGGGCGGCGGGTCGATCAGGGAGAACGTCTCCAGCCAGCCGGCCGGGTTCTTCGCCAGCAGCAGCCGCAGGTCGCGGCCCTGGAACTGGACGACGTCGTAGCGCCCGGCCACCGCCTGCACCTGGTACATGCGCTCCAGCGCGACCTGCGGCGGCACTCCGAACACGGCGGCGACGGCGGCCGAGGAGGCGGCGTTGGCCTTGTTGGCGCGGCCGGGCAACTGGAGGTGGATCGGCCAGGCCGAGCCGTGCGGGTCGAGCACGTGGTCACCGGAGAGCGCCCAGCTCGGAGTGGGGCGGCGGAAGCCGCACTCGCCGCAGAACCAGTCGTCGCCGGGGCGCTGCATCACGCCACCGCACGACGGGCAGGACCAGGCGTCGTCCTTCCACATCTGCCCGGCGGCGACCCAGATCACGTTGGGGGAGGACGACGCGGCCCACACCACCAGCGGGTCGTCGCAGTTGGCCACGACCACGGCCTTGGACCCCGCGAGCCCCTCCCGCCAGTTCTCGGCGAGCATGCGGGTCTCGGCGGCGCGGTCGAGCTGGTCGCGCGAGAGGTTCAGCAGGGCGATGCACTTCGGGGCGGTGTCCCGGGCGACGCCGGCGAGGTACTTCTCGTCGACCTCGATGACGCCGTAGCGGGCGTCCGAGCTGCCGGCGAGGGCCGAGGTGATGCCGGCCGGCATGTTGGCGCCGAGCGCGTTGGAGACGACCGGTCCCGCCGCGCGCAGGGCCTCGGCGATGAGCCGGGTGGTGGTGGTCTTGCCGTTCGTCGCGGAGACCAGGATCACGTCCAGGTTCTGCGCGAGCCGGGCGAGCAGGTCGGGGTCGAGTTTCAGCGCGACCCGGCCGCCGATCACCGAACCGCTGCCGCGCCCTGCGGCGCGTGACGCCGCCGCGACCGCCTTGCCCGCGGTCACGGCCAGCTTGGCCCGCGGCGAGAGCGGGTCCGAGTTGCCTGCCATCAGTTCTCGATCCTCCTTGCGTACGCGCCGCGCCTTGAAGCCTGACGGCCACGTGGTGTGGACCTCAGCCTATCGAGATCCATTCGCACTCCCGAACCGTGGCACTGTGGCGAACTCGTGTGGGAGACGCGGACCGACAGGACCTTACTCTTGCCGCCATGCGACACAGCTCCATCCCCGGCGCCCACGGCCGCGTGAGACCCCTCACCCTGCACGGCGACCCGATCCTGCACTCGCCCTGCGCGGAGGTCACCGACTTCGGCCCCGAACTCGCCCGGCTCGTCGAGGACTTGTTCGCGACGATGTACGCCGCCCAGGGCGTCGGCCTCGCCGCCAACCAGGTCGGCGAACCGCTGCGCGTCTTCGTCTACGACTGCCCGGACGACGAGGACGTCCGCCATGTGGGCCATGTGGTCAATCCCCGCCTGACCGAGGCGGACGGCGTGGTGATCCGGGGCCCGGAGGGCTGCCTGTCCCTGCCGGGCCTGGAAGCGGGCACCGAACGCCACGACCACGCGGTCGTCGAGGGCTTCACGGTGACGGGAGAACCCGTCACCGTCCACGGCACGGGCTTCTTCGCCCGCTGCCTGCAGCACGAGTGCGACCATCTGGAGGGCCGTGTCTACGCGGACCACCTGACGGGCTGGCGCCGCCGCAGGCTGATGCGACAGGTGGCCCGGGCTTCTTGGAACACCTGAGTGTCGCCGCCCCAGGGGCGCGGGGAACTGCGCGATCAGCCCCCACCGGCCGTGAGTCGAAACACCACGGTCAGAACCCGGGACCCCCCACCCGATCCCCCACAGCCGCAAGCCGACCCCACAACAGGTCGGCCAAGCTCCGCACCAACTCCGCGCGGGAACAGGGACGTTCGCCCAGCCACCAGTCGCCGGCCGCATGCATCATGCCGACGATCCCGTGCCCCCAGACCCGGGCCAGCTGCTGCCCTCCCGGCCCGAGATCCAGCCGCTCCTCGATGACCTGCGCCAGTTCCTCGCCCATCCGCCGCAGCAACGGCGCGCTGTGCTTGCCGACGTCGAACCCCTGGTCCCCGGGGCCGCCGCCCTCCGCGGGGTGCATCAGGAACCGGTACACCTGGGGTCGCGCCTCGATCGCCGCGAGGTAGGTGTCCAGCGTCGCCTCGACCCGCTCCCGGCGGTCGGCCGGCGCGTCGAGCGCGGCCCGCAGCGAGTCCAGCAGGGCGTCCGTGTGCCGCGTGGCGAGAGCGGCGTAGAGTCCGCCCTTGTCGCCGAAGTGCCGGTAGAGAATCGGCTTGGTGATGCCGGCCTCCGCCGCGATCGCGTTCATCGAGGCCTGCGGACCGTCGCGCAGCACCACCCGGTCGGCAGCCTCCAGCAGCTCGCGCCGGCGGCGGTCGGCGGACCGTTGCTGATCGGTCCGCTGCGTGGTGTCCATCGTCTCTCCCCACCCGTGCTGTTTCCATGACGCCTGCGCAAACTAACACTGAAGCGTGCCTCCGACACCGAACGGGTGCCGACCGGTCGGTAGGAGTTGACTTCCACTACCCGCCGGTAACAGACTGCTGTTACCGCAAGTAACATGCACGTGTGCCGCTGGAGGGGACGACATGGCCGAGTTCACCATGGAGCTCAACGACGAACAGAAGGAGGTCCGGGACTGGCTGCACGGCTTCGCGGCCGACGTCATCCGCCCCGCGGCCGCCGAATGGGACGAGCGTGAGGAGACTCCCTGGCCGGTCATCCAGGAGGCCGCCAAGGTCGGCATCTACTCCCTGGACTTCTACGCCCAGCAGTACTTCGACGCGACCGGCCTCGGCATCCCCATGGCGATGGAGGAACTGTTCTGGGGTGACGCCGGCATCGCCCTGTCCATCGTCGGCACCGGCCTCGCCGCCGTCGGCGTCCTCGCCAACGGCACCGAGGAGCAGATCGGCACCTGGATCCCGCAGATGTACGGCGACGCCAACGACGTGAAGGTCGCCGCGTTCTGTTCCTCCGAGCCCGACGCCGGCTCCGACGTGGCCTCCATGCGCACCCGGGCCGTGTACGACGAGGCCAAGGACGAGTGGGTGCTCAACGGCACCAAGACCTGGGCGACCAACGGCGGCATCGCCAACGTCCACGTCGTCGTCGCGGTCGTCGACGCCGGACTCGGCTCCAAGGGACACGCCTCCTTCATCGTCCCCCCGGGGACGCCGGGTCTGTCCCAGGGGCAGAAGTTCAAGAAGCACGGCATCCGCGCCTCGCACACCGCCGAGGTCATCCTCGACAACGTGCGCGTTCCCGGCTCCTGCCTGCTCGGCGGCAAGGAGAAACTGGACGAGCGGCTGGCCCGGGCGCGGGAGCGTGCCAAGCAGGGCGGGGAGCGGGTGAAGAACGCGGCGATGGCCACGTTCGAGGCCTCGCGCCCGGCGGTCGGCGCCATGGCGGTCGGCACCGCCCGAGCCGCCTACGAGGTCGCCCTCGACTACGCGAAGACCCGCGAGCAGTTCGGCCGGCCGATCATCGACAACCAGGGTGTCGCCTTCCAGCTCGCGGACATGCGCACCTCCATCGACGCGGCCCGGCTGCTGGTGTGGCGCGCCTCCTGGATGGCGGTCAACGGCAAGCCGTTCACGGCGGCCGAGGGCTCGATGTCCAAGCTGTTCGCCAGCGAGACGGCCAAGAAGGTCACGGCCCAGGCGATCCAGATCCTCGGCGGCAACGGCTACACGCGGGAGTACCCCGTGGAGCGGATGCACCGGGACGCGGCCATCTACACCATCTTCGAGGGCACGAGCGAGATCCAGCGCCTGGTCATCGCCCGCACCCTCGCCGGTGTGCCGATCCGCTAACGGTGCCTGAGCGGCGTCAGCTGCTCGATGTCGTAGCGCGCCCGTAGTTCACCGATGGCCGCCTGGTCCGGCGGGCCCCCGCTGCCGAGGATCTCCAGCAGTTCCTCGAAGTACCGCTCGTGGTCGGGCGGCGGGCTCGCCTGGAAGAACATCTTCGCCGGTGTGTCGGTGGGGTTGGCGAACGCGTGCGGGCACCCCGGGGGCACGGCGATCACCGTCCCCGGTGTCGCCCGGACCACCCGCCGGCCCGTGGGGGACTCCCACGTCCGCCAGTTGTCGGGTGTGCGGATGCGGGGCTCGAAGGCGAGGACGTCCAGCTCGCCCTCGAGCACGTAGAACAACTCCTCGCTGCGGGTGTGCACATGGGCGCCGACGTCGAAGCCCGGAGGCACGACCACCTCGAAGGTGGAGGCCGTCCGGGAGTGGGTGCCGGTCACCTTGAAGGTGACCTGCTGGGCGGAGGTCTCCATGATCCGGCCGTGGCCGGGCGGGACGAACAGTCCTTCCGTCGCGGTCATCGCCGGCTCACCAGGTCACGGGCAGGGCCACGGGCCCGCGGAGCGGCGCGCCCTTCCGGAACGGCGGCTCGCCTGCCGGGACGGCGAGCCGAAGCCCCGGCACACCGTCGAGGAGCGCGTCGACCAGGAGCTCGGCCGCCATCCGGACCGGCACACCGCCGGGGTCACCGGGGTCGAGCCCGAAGGCTACGTACGCGTCGTCCGGGGCTGAGCCGACGGTGTCGTGCCGGTCTGCCCCGGGGCTGACGGTGTCGTGCGGGTCTGCCCCGGGGCTGACGGTGTCGTGCGGGTCTGCCCCGGGGCTGACGGTGTCGTGCGGGTCTGCCCCGGGGCTGACGGTGTCGTGCGGGTCAGGACCGGGGCTGACGGTGTCGTGCGGGTCCGGGCCGCGGCCGGGGCCGGTCGTCTCCGGGGTGTGCTGCGTCGTCAGGTACGACACGTAGACCGTGTCGCCCGCGCGGATCCGCACGCCCCGGATGTCCACGTCCTCCCTGGCGATCCGGGCCGGCCCTACCGGGGCGCTGGGGGAGAGCCGGTGGAGCAGTTCGGCGACGGCCCGGGGGCGGATCTCGGGTTGGGCGCGCAGCCGTTCGACGAGCCCGGGCCGGCTCAGCAGGGCGTGGAACATCCGGCCGATGAGGCCGGTGGCCGCCTCGCCGCCGGTCTGGAGGAGGACCGCGAACCCGGCCGCCTCCTCCAGGGTGACCTCCCCGCGGCCCACGGCGGCGCCGAGCAGGGAGGCGACGTCCTCGCCGGTGCCGCCCCCGCGCCGGCCGACGAGGTCGCGGAAGTAGACGCCCAATTCCCTCCGGGCTTTCTCGCCCGCCTCGGCACCGTGCGGAGAGGACAGGATCAGCCTGGTCCAGGCGTGCACGCCCTGCCGGTCGGCGGCCGGCACACCCATCAGCTCACAGACCACCGCGACGGGGAACGGGCCGAGCACGGCCTCGGCCAGATCGGCGGGCGGGCCGTCCTGGAGCAGCTCGTCGACCAGTTCCGCCAGCATGCGCCGGGACCGCTCCCGCACCCGCTCCATCCCGTGCGCCGTGAACGCGTCGGCGACGGCGCGGCCCGGCCGGGCGTGGTCCGGCGGCTCCGAGGGGCCGGCGGTGTCACGGGCCGGGACGGCGTGCGGGGCCGGACCGGCGGGCCGCCTGTACCCGTCGTCCACACGGCGGAAGCGCGGGTCGCCGGTCACCAGCCGTACGTCGTCGGAGCGGGTGACCAGCCAGGCCCAGCCCCCGCCCCCGGGCAACTCGACCCGGGTGGCCGGGCCCTCGGCCATCAGCGCGTCCAGCTCCGGGCCGAGGCCGGCGCCGGACAGGGCGGACGAGGACCGCTCCCGGACGAGGGGAGGGCTTTCGGTGATCGTCTGCTCGCTCATGTCACATCGTCTCGTCCGCGCCGTGCCAGCGGCCCAGGGCCATCTCGGCGGTGATGCCGGGCCCGAACCCGGCGAGCAGCCCGCGCGCCCCCTGCTCGGCACCGCCCTCGTCGAACAGCCGGCGCAGCGCGTCCAGGACCACGGCGCTGGCGATGTTGCCGTACTCGGTCAGCGTGGCCCGGCTGAACCGGAAGGCGTGCGGCTCGACCCGCAGGAAGGTGCTGAGGTCGTCGAGGATGCGCGGGCCGCCCGCGTGGACGATGTAGAAGTCCAGGTCGGAGGCGTCCCACCCATGGTCGTCGGCGAGGTCGCGCAGCACCGGTGCGAGCGGCTCCATCGTCCCCGGCACCCGCTTGTCCAGCAGGAAGTGGAAGCCGGTCGCCTTCACGTCGTACGTGATCCAGTCCTCGGTCTTGGGGACCAGGTACGAGCCGTTGCGCTCCAGCCGGATGCCCTCGCCGCCGCGGCCGCGGACCACGGCGGCGGCGATGCCGTCACCGAACAGGCCGTTCGACAGCAACGAGCCGACGCCGATGTCGGTGGGCTGGTAGCACAGCGAGCAGAACTCGCACGCCACGATCAGCGCGTTGGCCTGCGGGTAGGCCGTGCAGAAGTCGTGGGCCCGGTTGACGGCGGCGCCGCCGCCCGCACAGCCGAGCTGCGCTATCGGCAGCTGCCGGGTCGTCGGCTCGAAGCCCATCTCGTTGATCAGCCAGGCCGTCAGGGAGGGCATCATGAAGCCCGTGCACGACACGTAGACGATCAGGTCCACCTCGGTGGTGAGCAGCTCGGCGTCGTCGAGCGCCCGCTGGACGACGGCGGGCACCCGGGCCTTCGCCTCGGCCTCGTACAGCTTGTTGCGGTCCTCGAACCCGGGGTGTCTGAGCGTCTCCTCGATGGGCTGCACGATGTGCCGTGTGCGCACCCCGGTGTTCTCGATCAGACGCAGGGCCAACGGCAGTTGAGGGTGTCCGGCGTGGCGCTCGCGCGCCAGCTCCAGGGTCTCCTCCATCGTGATCACGTGCTCCGGAACGGACACCGAGGGTCTGCACAAAGTCGCCATGAGCCGCGCCTGCTTTCGCCGCCCGGAAGGCCCTGAGCCCCCCGGTCAGAAGTGGGTCACCTCAAGGGGTGGTCCACTCACGATCACCCGCCGGTACGCCGACTTCGCGCGGAGCTACTCCGTACCGGGGACGCCGTGTTCCCCACTCAGGTCGCGGTCCCACTGCTGTGCGCGATGCACGCCACGTCGATCCGATCGGCCAGCTTCGCCAGCTCGATGGCCAACTCGGCGACGGTGTCCTCGTCCAGACCCGATTCCCCGCCCTCCACGAGCCGCACCCACCGGCCCCCCACCGTCCGCAGGAGCTTGCTGACATCCGCCGCAGTCACCTGCAGGGTCCCGCGGTCGTCGACGATCAGAGGCAGAGTCACTTCGCGGTTCACAGACGGGATCGTAGCCCCGCAACACTCACGCACCATGCCAAACAGTGGTGATGTTGCAGAACTCCCGGATTCCGTGCCCGGACAGCTCACGCCCGTACCCGGACCGCTTCACCCCGCCGAACGGGAACGCCGGGTGGGACGCCGTCATGCCGTTGAAGAACACCCCGCCGGCCTCCAGATCCCGTACGAACCGGTCGACCTCCGCCTCGTCCCGCGTCCACACGTTCGAACTCAGCCCGAACGGCGAGTCGTTCGCGATCAGCACGGCCTCGTCCAGGTCGGCCGCCCGGTACAGCGTGGCGACCGGGCCGAACGCCTCCTCCCGGTGGATCCGCATCTCGCGGGAGATGCCGGCGAGAATCGTCGGCGTGTAGTACCAGCCGGGCCCGTCCGGCCGTTCGCCGCCGCACAGCACCTGTGCGCCGCCGCGCACCGCGTCGTCGACCAGTTCCTCCAGGTCACGCAGCCCCTGCTCGCTGGAGAGCGGCCCGACCTGGGTGTCGTCGGCCATGGGGTCGCCGACCTTCAGCGCCTTCATGCCCTCGGTGAACCGCTCGGCGAACGCGTCGTAGACGTCGGTGTGCACGATGAACCGCTTCGCGGCGATGCAGGACTGCCCGGTGTTCTGGACCCGGGCGGTCACGGCCACCTCGGCGGCCCGGTCGATGTCGGCGGAGGGCATCACGACGAACGGGTCGCTGCCGCCCAGTTCCAGCACCGTCTTCTTGATCATCTCGCCGGCGGTGGAGGCGACCGCGCGGCCCGCCGGTTCGCTGCCGGTCAGGGTGGCGGCCTTGACGCGCTCGTCGCGCAGAATCTCGTCGACCGCGGCGGAACCGATCAGCAGGGTCTGGAAGGTGCCCTCGGTGAAGCCCGCCCGGTGGAAGAGGTCCTCCAGGTAGAGGGCGGTCTGCGGGACGTTCGAGGCGTGCTTGAGCAGGCCCACGTTGCCCGCCATCAGCGCGGGCGCGGCGAACCGGACCACCTGCCACAGCGGGAAGTTCCACGGCATCACCGCCAGCACCGGGCCGAGCGGCCGGTAGCGCACCCGTACGCGTGAGGCGCCGGAGTCCTTCACGTCGGAGCCGGCGGGTTCCTCGTCGGCGAGGAGCTCCTCGGCGTGGTCGGCGTACCAGCGCATCGCCTTGGCGCACTTCGCCGCCTCGGCCCGGGCCTGCTGGATCGGCTTGCCCATCTCGGTGGTCATCACACGCGCGATGTCCTGCTGGTCCTCATCGAGGAGGTCGGCGGCCCGGTGCAGCAGCCGGGCCCGCTCGCCGAAGGTCGTCGTCCGGTACGTGCGGAACGTGGCTTCCGCGAGCTGGAGCCGGCGCTCTATCTCCTGCTCGTCCATGGCCTCGTACGTCTTGAGCGTCTCGCCGTTCGCCGGGTTCACCGTTGCGATGGGCATGGCCGACCTCCCTCGGAGCGGGCTGTGTCTCGACCTTCCCGCGCGGCGGAGAGGACCGCAACGCGGGAAGGTCACCTCATCGGAGCGAGTGCTCCGCCAGCCGGTCGAGAAACGCCGTCTGTGCCTTCACGATCACCGCGCGGGCCCCGTCGAGGCCGAACCAGGCCACCCGGTCCAGTTCGGGGAACTCCTCCGTCCGGCCGGATCGCGGCGGCCACTCCATCCGGAACGTGCCCGGCGTGATCGTCGCCGGATCGAGGTCCGCCCGGACGGCCCAGGCCGTCACGATCTTGCCGCCTGTCTGCCGGACCTCACCGAGGTCGATGGGCTCGCCGTCGGGCGGGGGCAGACCCAGCTCCTCCTCGAACTCACGCCGGGCGGCCTCCCAGGCGGGCTCGTCCGGTTCGTACTCGCCCTTGACCACCGTCCACGCCCCGGCGTCGCGCCGGGCGAAGAAGGGGCCGCCCATATGGCCGAGCAGCACTTCGACGCCGTCGTCGCCGGTGCGGAAGAGCAGCAGGCCGGCGCTGCGCTTCACGGCCTCACCTCCGGGTGCGCGGCGAGCAGCGTCTCGACCGTGTCGGCGTCCTCGGGGCGCTTGTCCTCCCGGTAGCGGATCACCCGGGCGAAGCGGAGCGTCACACCGGCCGGGTAGCGGGTGGAGCGCTGCAGTCCGTCGTAGGCGATCTCGACGACGAGTTCCGGACGGACCCGCACCACGTGGTCGTCGCTCTCCACGGCCAGCTGCTGCAGCCGCTCGGTCTGCCAGGTGAGCATCGCGTCGGTCATGCCCTTGAACGTCTTGCCGAGCATGGCGAGGCCGCCGTCGGCGGTGCGGGCGCCGAGGTGGAGGTTGGAGAGCTTCCCGGCGCGGCGGCCGTGGCCCCATTCGGCGGCCAGGACGACCAGGTCGAGGGTGTGGACGGGCTTGACCTTCAGCCAGGACGCCCCGCGCCGGCCCGCGCTGTAGGGGGCGTCGAGCGCCTTGGCGACGACGCCCTCGTGGCCGCGCTTCAGGGTCTCGGCGAGGAAGTCCTCGGCCGAGGGCGTGTCGTCAGGCCCGGACACCAGTGTGCGCCGCACTCGCATCGGCTCGGGCACCAGCCGGGCCAGCTCCGCGTGCCGCTCGGCGAAGGGCAGGTCGAGCAGGTCGTGGCCGTCGACGGACAGCGCGTCGAAGAAGACGGGCGAGACCGGTACCGCGCGGGCGGCGGTCGCCACGTCCGTGCGGGAGCCGACGCGGCCGGCGGTCTCCTGGAACGAGCGCGGGCGCCCGGCCTCGTCGAAGGAGATCACCTCGCCGTCCAGGATGAATCGCTCGCCCCGCAACTCCAGCACGGCGGACGTCACTTCGGGCAGACGGTCGGTGATGTCGTCGAGGGTGCGGGTGTAGAGCCGTACGGTGCCGCCGTCGCGGTGCACCTGGACGCGGATGCCGTCCAGCTTCTCCTCGACCGCGCAGGCGCCCAGTTTCCCGACCGCCTCGGCCACCGAGGAGGCGCTGTGCGCGAGCATCGGCAGCACCGGGCGGCCGACGGTCAGACGGAAGCGCTCCAGGGCGGCCGGACCGTCCGCGAGCAGCGCCTCGGCCACCGCCTGGAGGGAGCCCGCGAGCATCACGGCCCGCCGCACGTCCGCGGACGGGGCGCCGGTCGCCTGGGCCAGCCCTTCCACGGCGACCGCGTCCAGGGCGCCCTGGCGGACCTCGCCGGTGAGCAGCCCGAGCAGGAACCGCTGCTCGTCCTCGGTGGCGGCGCCCATCAACTCGCCGACCAGCCGGGTCCGTTCCGCCTGGGAGCCCGGACCGGACACCCGGGCGAGCCCGGCCAGCCGGGCGTCGACCTCCCGCACGGTCAGGCCGGGCTCAGCCGCCGGGGCGACCGGGCGGCTCAGCACCTTCCAGCCGACGCCGATCCGGCCCTGCGGCAGCCGTCCCGCCAGGTACGGGATGACGATCGGTACGTCCTCCGCCTCGGCGTCCCGGAAGAGCTCCGCGAGCAGAGCCGTCTTACGGGACCGCGCCGAGGTGGCGGCGACCTCCTGGGACACTCGGGCCAGCCGGTGCAGCAGCATGCAGCCATGGTGCACCGGAGGCGGTGCCCTTACACCTGGGCGGTCGCGCCCGGCCACTCGGCGTGCCGCCGCCTCGCGGGGTGTGCGGGTGGGCTTCCGGCGGCGTGCCGTCGTTTCTACAGCCGGGCGGTCGCGTCGAGGTCGGTCATCAGCAGGTCTCCGACGATCGCCGACGCCGCGCGGTAGCCGCCGCTCGCCGCGTGCACCACCTGTTCGGCGAAGCCGATGGCGTTGCCGGCGGCCCACACGCCCGGGACGCTCGTCAGGCCGGTCGCGTCCACCACCGGATACGAGCCGAACGGCGTCTCGTGCAGTTCGGCGCCCAGGCGCTCCAGCAGGCCGGTCCGCGGGACGGCCCGCGGGGCGACGAACAGCACCGACCGGGGGTGCGTCGTACCGTCGGCGAGCCGCACGCCGGTGAGCCGGTCGTCCTCGACCACCAGCTCCGCGACCTCCCCGGGCACCACCTCCACCCCGGCCGCGGCGAGCCGGCGCAGATCCTCGTCGGTCAGCTCCTCCTCGGCGACCGTGTGCAGGAAGAACCGCACGTCCTTCGACCACTGGGACACCATCAGCGCCTGGTGCACACTCGCGGGACCGGCGGCCAGCACCCCGAACGGCCGGTCGCGCACCTCCCAGCCGTGGCAGAACGGGCAGTGCAGCACGTCCCGGCCGAACCGCTCGGCGACCCCCGGGAGCGCGGGCAGCTCGTCCCGCAGCCCGGTCGCGACGACCAGCCGCCGGGCCCGTACGGTCCGGCCCCCGGCCAGCACGGCGGTGAACAGGTCCCCGTGCTTCTCCACCTCCACCACCCGGTCCCGCACGAGCTCCACGCCGTAGTGGGCGATCTCCTCCCGGCCGATCTCCAGGAACTCGGCGGGTGGCATGCCGTCCCGGGTCAGATAGCCCTGCATGTGCGCGGCGGGCGCGTTGCGCGGTTCACCCGCGTCGACCACCAGCGTGCGGTGCCGGGCCCGCCCCAGCACCAGCGCCGCGGACAGCCCCGCCGCGCCCCCGCCGACGACGACCACTGCGTACTTCTCGGTCATGTGACCACCTCCGCTGCCGAGCGTCGCCCCGGTCCTGCGGGATTGACAAACCACTTTGCCGAACCTGCAATACGACCATGACGACGGACGAGGTACTCGCGGGCGTGGGCCCCCGGCTGCGGCAGATGCGCAAGGACCGGGAGGTCACCCTGGCGGCGCTCTCCGAGACCACCGGCATCTCCGTCAGCACCCTCTCGCGGCTGGAGTCCGGCCTGCGTAAACCCAGTCTCGAACTGCTGCTGCCCATCGCGCGCGCCCACCGGGTGGCGCTGGACGAACTGGTCGGCGCCCCGCCGGCCGGTGATCCACGCGTGCGGTCCAAGCCGATCGTGATGGGCGGGCGCACCCACTGGCCGCTGACCCGCCAGCCCGGCGGGCTGCAGGCCTACAAGGTCCTCGAACCGAAGCGCCGACAGGAGCCGGACCTGCGGACCCACGAGGGCTACGAGTGGCTGTACGTGCTGTCCGGGAGGCTGCGCCTGGTGCTGGGCGAGCACGACGTGGTCCTCACGGCGGGGGAGGCCGCCGAGTTCGACACCCGGGTGCCGCACTGGTTCGGGTCGACGGGGGAGGGGCCGGTGGAGTTCCTGAGCCTGTTCGGGCCGCAGGGCGAGCGGATGCACGTACGGGCGCGGCCGAAGGGCGCGTGACGGGCGGACCCCTGTGTGCGGGACTTTGCCCGGAGACTGTTCCCTGATCGGCAAGCGACCGCTTAGTATGCGAACCGACCCCGGTCAGACGAAGCAGTCCCCCGTGGAGGCCCCGCATGCAGGCATGGCAAGTGCACGAGAACGGCGAGCCGGGCGAGGTGATGCGGCTCCAGGACATCGAGCCGCCCGCCCCCGGCGACGGCCAGATCCTGCTGAAGGTGCGCGCGGCCAACGTCAACTTCCCGGACGCCCTGCTGTGCCGCGGCCAGTACCAGGTCAGGCCGCCGCTGCCGTTCACCCCGGGCGTGGAGGTCTGCGGCGAGACCGAGGACGGCCGCCGCGTGATCGCCAACCCGGTCCTGCCGCACGGCGGCTTCGCCGAGTACACCGTCGCGGACGCCGCCGCCCTGCTGCCCGCGCCGGACGCCCTCGACGACGCCGAGGCCGCGGCCCTGCACATCGGCTACCAGACCGGCTGGTTCGGTCTGCACCGCCGGGCCGGTCTGGAGGCCGGCGAGACCCTGCTCGTCCACGCTGCCGCTGGAGGGGTCGGCAGCGCGGCCGTGCAGCTCGGGAAGGCCGCCGGCGCCACCGTCATCGGTGTCGTCGGCGGCTCCGGGAAGGCGGCCGTCGCCCGCGAGCTGGGCTGCGACATCGTGATCGACCGGCGCTCCGAGGACGTCGTCGCCGCCGTCAAGGAGGCCACCGGCGGCCGGGGCGCCGACGTGATCTACGACCCGGTCGGCGGCGAGGCCTACGCACAGTCCACCAAGGTCGTCGCCTTCGAGGGGCGCATCGTGGTCGTCGGCTTCGCGAGCGGCACCATCCCCAGCCCGGGCCTGAACCACGCCCTGGTGAAGAACTACTCGATCCTGGGCCTGCACTGGGGCCTGTACAACACCAAGAACCCCAAGCTGGTGCGGCACTGCCACGAGCAGCTCACCGAGCTGGCCGCCCGGGGCGCGATCAAGCCGCTGGTCAGCGAGCGCGTGCCGCTCGGCTCGGCGGCCGCCGCCGTGCAGAAGGTGGCGGACGGTCTGAGCACCGGCCGGGTCGCGGTCGTCATGGAGGAGGCAGCATGACCGGCACCGAGGAACTGCGCCGCCGCACCCGCGAGTTGCTGGCCGCCCATCCACCGGCCTCCACGGACCGGCTGGACTTCCTGCGGGCCCGCTTCGACGCCGGACTCGCCTGGGTGCACTACCCGGAGGGTCTCGGCGGACTCGGTGCCCCCCGCTCCCTCCAGGCCGTCGTGGACGCCGAGTTGGAGGCCGCCGGGGCGCCGGACAACGACCCGCGGCGCATCGGCATCGGCCTCGGCATGGCCGCGCCCACGATCCTGCAGTACGGCACCGAGGAGCAGAAGCGGCGCTACCTGCGGCCGCTGTGGACGGGCGAGGAGGTCTGGTGCCAGCTGTTCAGCGAGCCGGGCGCCGGGTCCGACCTCGCCGCGCTGGGCACCCGGGCCGTGCGTGAGGGCGAGGACTGGGTCGTCAACGGACAGAAGGTGTGGACGTCCAGCGCCCATGTCGCCCGCTGGGCCATCCTCATCGCCCGCACCGACCCGGAGGTGCCCAAGCACCGGGGCATCACCTACTTCGTGTGCGACATGACCGACCCGGGCGTCGAGGTCCGGCCGCTGCGGCAGATCACCGGCGAGGCCGAGTTCAACGAGGTGTTCCTCACCGACGTCCGCATCCCGGACGCGCGGCGCCTCGGCGCGGTCGGCGAGGGCTGGAAGGTCGCGCAGACCACGCTGAACAACGAACGCGTCGCCATCGGCGGCATGCGGCTGCCCCGCGAGGGCGGCATGATCGGCCCGATCTCGAAGACCTGGCGCGAGCGGCCCGAGCTGCGCACCCACGATCTGCACCAGCGGCTGCTGAAGCTCTGGGTGGAGTCCGAGGTGTCCCGCCTCACCGCGGAGCGGCTGCGCCAGCAGCTCGTCGCCGGTCAGCCCGGCCCCGAGGGCGCCGGTATGAAGCTGGCCTTCGCCCGCCTCAACCAGGAGATCAGCGGCCTGGAGGTGGAACTCCTCGGCGAGGAGGGCCTGCTGTACGACGACTGGACCATGCGGCGCCCGGAGCTCGTCGACTTCACCGGCCGCGACGCCGGCTACCGCTATCTGCGCTCCAAGGGCAACAGCATCGAGGGCGGGACCAGCGAGGTCCTGCTGAACATCGTCGCCGAGCGGGTCCTCGGTCTGCCCGCCGAGCCGCGCACCGACAAGGACGTCGCCTGGAAGGACCTCGCCCGATGAGCGACCTGTTGTACTCGGAAGAGGAAGACGCGCTGCGCGCCGCCGTCCGCGACCTGCTCACCGACCACTGCGACGCACCCGGTGTCATCGCCCGCACCGAGTCGGACACCCCCCACCACCTGGCCCTGTGGAAGGCCCTGACCGACGGCATGGGCCTCGCGGGGCTGCTGGTGCCCGAGGCCCTCGACGGCCAGGGAGCCACCCACCGCGAAGCCGCCGTCGTGCTGGAGGAACTCGGTCGCGCGGTCGCGCCCGTGCCGTACCTGACGAGCGCGGTCGTCGCCACCGAGGCCCTGCTGGCCTGCGACGCCGACGACCTGGTGCGCGCCCTCGCGGCCGGGACGGCCATCGGCGCCCTCGCCGTCGCCCTCAACGTCGCGCCCGGCGCCGCCTACAAGGTCGTCCGGCACGAGGACGGCCTGCTGCACGGCGAACTCACCGGCATCGCGGACGCGGCCGTCGCGGACGTACTGCTCGTACCGGCCGACGACGGCGGTCTGTACGCGGTCGACGCCGGTGCCGCGATCGTCACGCCCCAGACCTCCCTGGACCTGACCCGGCCCCTCGCCACCGTCACCCTCGACGGCGCGCAGGGCCGGCTGCTGGGCGACGCCGATCCCGCCGTACGCCGCGCCCTGCGCGCCGGCGCCGGGTTGCTCGCCTCCGAGCAGTTCGGCCTGGCCGAGTGGACGCTGACGGAGACCGTCCGCTACCTGAAGGAACGCAAGCAGTTCAACCGGCCCGTCGGTGGCTTCCAGTCGCTCAAGCACCGGCTGGCCCAGCTGTGGCTGAAGGTCGTCAACACCCGCGCGGCCGCCCGCAACGCCGCCGACGCCCTGGCCACCGGCGAGGACGTCGAGGTGGCCGTCACCGTCGCCCAGGCGTACGCGGCCCCGGTCGCCGTGCACGCCGCCGAGGAGGCGGTGCAACTGCACGCCGGCATCGGCATGACCTGGGAGCACCCGGCGCACCTCTACCTCAAGCGCGCCAAGGCCGACTCGATCGCCTACGGCACGCCCGGCGCCCACCGGGAGGCCCTGGCCGCACTGGTCGACCTCCAGGCCCCCTGACACCCGTCCCGTCCACTCCGGGAGCCGCCCGGAAATACCGGAACGACCCGTCCCGGCAGGGGCGGGTCTTTTCCGTGCGCCCCCGGCCGGTGAAGTGAACGCGAAGCGGCAGTCCGGCCAACTCCCGGCCCGAGCCTGCCCCTTGAGCCCGTCCGGACCCATACTCACAGGGTTCCCGTACGGCACCTCCAGGGAGGCAGAGCATGGCCCTCACCACCCGTCGCACGGCCCTCACCACCCTCGGCGCGGCCCTCGCGGGCTCGATCGCCCTTCCCGCCGCACCTGCGGCGGCCCGCGAACGCGCGCACCGGTCCCGCCCGTTGTGGCGCGCCCACGCCCACAACGACTACGAGCACCCACGTCCGCTGTTCGACGCCCTCGACCACCGCTTCGGCAGCGTCGAGGCCGACATTCATCTCGTGGGCGACCAGCTCCTCGTCGCCCACGACCCCCAGGACCTCGACCCCTCCCGCACCCTGGAGTCCCTCTACCTCGACCCGCTCGCCGCCCGTGTCCGCGCCCACCACGGCTCGGTGTACCGGGGGCGCCGCGGCTCGCTGCAACTGCTCATCGACATCAAGACGGAGGGCGCCTCCACCTACCGCGAACTCGACCGCCACCTGCGGCGGTACCGGCACCTGTTCACCACCTCCGCACACGGGTGCGTCGTCCGCGGTCCGGTCACCGCCGTCGTCTCCGGCGATCGCGCCGCCCGCGTGCCCATGGAGGCCCAGACCGTCCGGCACGCCTTCTACGACGGTCGTCTCACCGACCTCGGCGGCCCGGCGCCCGCCTCGTTCCTCCCGCTGATCGGCGACAACTGGACGCTCCACTTCACCTGGCAGGGCATCGGCCCCTTCCCCGGCGCCGAGCGGCAGAAGCTGCGCGGCATCGTCCGAACCGCCCACGCGCGCGGGCAGAAGGTACGGTTTTGGGCCACCCCCGACCTGCCCGGGCCCGCCCGCGACGCGCTCTGGGACGAACTCCTCACCGCCGGCGTCGACCACCTCAACACCGACGACCTCGCCGGCCTGGAGGCGTTCCTCGACGCCCGGCGGGCCGCCTGAGCGGCAGCGGGACACCACACGTTCGGCGGACAGGTCAGCCGCCCGGACGAACCCTCCGCTACGCCACACTTGCGGCCGAACACCGTGAACCGGACATGGCGGTGTGGCGGAGGAGTTGACGATGGCCATTTCCATCTCTGTGGTGCTGCTGCTCACGATCCTTGCGGTGATCTTCCTGCGCAACGGCGGGCTGAAGATCTCCCACGCGCTGGTCTGTCTGCTGCTCGGCTTCTCCCTGGCCGGCACCAGCATCGCCCCCAGCATCAACAGCGGCCTCACCGCGACAGCGGAGATCGTCAGCGGCCTGCGGCCCTGAGGTCATTGCGAGAACACGCCGATGCCGTTCGGGACGGGGCGTTCGGCGCCGCCGCTCGGGTGGTTGCGCACGGAGACCGTGCTGGCACCGGACTTCCGCGCGACCAGGGTCGACGAACCGCCGCCGTCCAGGCTGAAGGCGTCCCGCGCGCCCAGGTCACGCAGGGTGCCGGCGACTTCCGCGATGGTCAGGCCGCTGCGGTAGGCGGCGGCGCCGTCCAGCGCGAGCAGCACCAGGCGGCGCCCGCCGTCGGCGATCCCGACGGCCGTGCGGACGGCCGACGTCGTGTTGTCGAGCCCCGGCAGCGGCTGCCCGCCCGAGAGCACCGGATATCCGCCGAGGGCGAGCCGGTACGCGACGCCGTCCGCCGCCACCAGGCCGTGCTCGACCTCGACCGCCTCGCCCGCGGAGAACTTGCGCAGCTGCTGGGCGCCCGCCTCACGCCCGACCAGCACGGTGGTCCCCGCGGCGATGGGCCCGCTGCCCGGGGCGTCGGCGGCGGAGGCGACCTTGCCGTCGCGGACCGTCACCTCGTAGGTGTCCGTGCTGCACGGGGCGGCACGGTCCGTGTCCGTACCGCACGTGGCGCGCACCCGGGACGCACTGCCCCACTCGGAGGTGAAGGCACCGACCGAACCCACCGGCAGCGCGTACTGGTTGAGTCCGCCGAGCGGCAGCTCCGTCCCGGCCGTACGGACCGAACCGGACAGTGTCAGCCGGTCCAGTCGCGCCCGCCCGTCGGTGCCGACGCCGAACACGTCCTCGGTGGTCGTGCCGGGCGGCAGCGCCGGCCCGAAACGCTGTCCCTTCGGCACGGCCGCCTTGAGTGCCCGCCCCGACGCGATCGCCGGACCCACACTCGCTCCGGTCGCCTCGACACCCGGGTGCTGCGTCTCGGTGATGTTGAAGAAGTCGCCGTTGACTCCGGCGACCGCGCCCTGACCGTCCGCCATCGCCGAGACCGCCGCACGGGAGGCCACGGCCCCCGGGTACAGCAGATCGACCCGTACCCGCGGATGGCCGAGGTCGACCCTCAGCACATGCGCGTGCGTCACCCCCTGCGCCGCCTTGATGTCGAACTCCTCGTACGTCACGCCAGGCGCGACCCGCCCGCCCTTCTGGACGGCGCCTGCCGGAGCCGCCCCGACCAGGGCCGCGCCGGTCAGTGCCCCGAACGCCGTGAGGAACGCCAGTACCGCTCTGCCTGCTCCGCGTCGCCTGCGACGATCTGTCACCTGTGCCCCCTGATGCCTCGTCAACTGTCGGGTCCTCGGAGGCAGTGCACCAGACCGCGGGGTCCGTCAGGGTTGCCGAGCGCGCACTACGCGGGAACGGCTGAAAAAACGCAACCCGTCCGGGTGCTTCAGCCGTCACCCGTTCCGGTGCCGAACGGCGTGGCGTGCGCCGGCGTGTGGTCGACCGGCAGGCCGGGCCGCCACAGCGTGAGGGCCTGCGCGCTGCACACGAACAGGTGCTCCGGCAGGCGGTCCAGGGCGAACCACCGCCAGCGGCCCACACTCTCCCCGGGCTGGTCCGACGGCTCGCCCCGCCAGGCGGTGACCCGGGCGGCCACGGTCATGCGGACGACACCGCCCGCCTCGTCCAGCAGCGTCCCGAGCAGCCGGACGTCCTCGGGCCGCGCCCCGAGGCCCGTCTCCTCGCCCAGCTCGCGCACGGCCGTCTCCCGCAACGACTCCCCGGGCTCCACCGACCCGCCGGGCAGCTCCCACGTCCCGCGCCGGTGCCGGCCCAGCAGCAGCCCCCGTGGTCCGTACACGATGGCGGCGACACCGAGTGCGGCGTGCGCGAGCGGCGGCTTGTCGACCCGCGGCCGGGACGAGACCCGGACGGGCCGGATCACCCGGAAGAGCCGGTAGGAGGCCCTGTTGTCGTCCTCCGGGGTGTCGAGGACGTCGATCCCCTCCACGCGCAGCCCGTACTCGGTCAGCAGCTCCGTCCAGAGCTCCGGGGAGAGCACCCACATGTGGACGGTGACCTCGCCCCCACCGGCCAGGCGCAGCACCTCCGGCCGCGAGGCGACCCGGTCCGACGGCCCGTCACCCCGGCTGTTGGTGTGCAGCACCGTGAAGCAGAGCCTGCCGCCCGGCCGCAGCGCCCCGGCCAGGGCGGGCAGCAGCCGGTGCGGATCGATGTACGGGACGGAGTTGACGGCGTAGACGACGTCGTACGGTTCGGCCGAGCGCAGGTGCTCCACCGCGTCGGCGAGGACCAGCCGCAGCCCGGGCAGCGAGCCCTGGCGGGCCCTGGCTCGCTCGTACTGCCCGGCCGAGGCGTCGACCGCGTCCACCCGCGCCCCGTGGGCCCGGACCAGGTGAGCGGCGTGCCGGGCCGGACCGCAGCCGAGGTCCAGCACCCGTCGGCCCGTCAGCTCGCCGAGCACCTCGCATCCCGGCCCGCCGCCCTCGAACCCCCAGTCGATCCGCGTCGCCTCGGGCAGCTGCGTGCCCCGTCGCAGGTGGTGTGTCCCGTACGCGTCCCAGGCCTCGGCGTTGACCGCCTCCGGTGCTTCTCCCAAGGCTCAGCCGCCCGCGACGGCGTCACGCGGCAGCACCGTGACCCGGTGGAAGTTGCACCCGGCGAGCCCAGGCCCGTCCTCGTCGGCGGCGGGCGGGGTCTGGTGCGCCTTGAGGGCGATGCTCATCAGACTCAGCAGCAGGTCGACGTCCGCCTCGCAGTCGAGGTGGACCGTCACCCAGCACGATCCGGGCAGCAGATGGATCGCGCTCGAAGCGGCGAGGTCGTAGTGGAAGCGCTGTATGGCCCGGCGGGTGAGGTGGAGGTCCACGTCCCGTGCGGAGTGGAAGTGGACGATGTCGTCACGGACGGAACGGAGCGCCCTTCCGGTGCCGCAACTCGCCGGGCCCACCCTCAGGTCGGGCCAGGCCTGCAGACGCTCCAGGGCGCGCTGGGCCAGAGTCATGGACCCATCGTCGCCTGCTCACCGGTCCGCAACCAGGGGTTGAGCGGAATGTAACCGGGACGTGAGGTGGATCAAGGCGAAGCGCCGGGTGTGCCGGCGAGCCTGAAGTGCCCGGCCGTCAGGCGGACTTGACGAGTCTGAGGTAGCGCTTCCAGTCCCAGTGCCGGCCCGGGTCGGTGTGATCGCTGCCCGGCACCTCGTGATGCCCGATGATGTGCGCCCGGTTCCTCGGGATGCCGTACCTCCGGCAGATCTCCGCGGTCAACCGGGCCGACCGCTCGTACATCATGTCGGAGAAGGATCCGGGCCGATCCACCCAGCCTTCGTGCTCGATGCCGATACTGCGGGTGTTGTAGTCCCAGTTGCCCGCGTGCCAGGCGATGTCGGACTCCCGCACGCACTGCGCGACCCGCCCGTCGGAAGAACGCACCACGTAGTGCGCGGACACCTTCTCGCCGGGGTCGCGGAAGACGGACAGGGTGCCGGCGTAGGTCGTCTGCGCCACGTGGATGACCACGTAGTGCAGCGGATGGGCCCGTGGCCGGTTCGACGGCGTGTAGTTGCCACGGCTCGCCGGTCGCCACGCGGCCCCGGGATGGTCGACGGTCCGGGGACGGGCTTCGGCCCGGGTGCCGGAGAGCAGGGCGGAGGGGAGGGCGGTGAGGGCGGCGCCCGCGAGGATGCCTCGCCTGGTGGGGAGAAGAGTGGTCCGATGCATGACTGTGTGCCTTCCGGGCTCGGGTGGAGGGTGTCTCGGTGGACACCTCGTTGCGCAGCAGGCTCGCGGCCTGCCGCCGGCGGGGTTCGTCGGTGTCTCGTACTCGACTGCGCGAAGCCGCCGTTGCGGTTCGGGCTCGCGTGATCACGTTACGGCGCCTGCCGGCCGGCGGGGAGAAAGCGGCACGAAGCGTGGACGGGCCCGCCGATGTGGACAACTCCCTCACCCGGTCGGGTGGTCGGGGCAGGAGAGACCCCGGTCGTGGTGGCGGAATCAGCCCTGGCGGCGACCACCGAAGACGCGTCGCATCAGGCCTGCCCGGCGAACGCCGCCGGGTCGTCCAGCACCGCCCGGACCACCGAGTGGGCGGCCCCCAGCAGGGGCCCCTCCGGGCCCAGCCGCGACACGGACACGGGGCACGCCGGGCCTGCCGTACGCCGCGCCAGTTCGTCCCGCAGCGAGGGCAGCAGCCAGGGAGCGAGCCCGGACAGTTCCCCGCCCAGGACCACGCTCTCCGGATCGAGCAGATTGACCGCCCCGGTCAACGCGACGCCGAGTGCCGTACCCGCCTCCCGCAGGGCCCGCCGTACGCCCTCGTCGCCCTCCGCCGCGCGTCCCGCGAGCAGCCCGACCCGGTCCTCGTCCGGTTCCAGACCGGCCGCGCGCAGGACGGCCTCCTCACCGGCGTACTGCTCCAGGCAGCCGCGCCCGCCGCAGGCGCACTCCGGCCCGTCCGGCCGGACCGGCATGTGCCCCAACTCGCCCGCGAAGCCGCGGGTACCGCGCAGCAGCCCGCCGTCCACCACGACCGCCGCGCCGATGCCGATCTCCGCGGAGACGTGCAGGAAGTCGCGCGGAGTGCCGTCACCCAGCCAGAGTTCGGCGAGGGCGCCGAAGTTGGCCTCGTTGTCCACGGTCAGCGGGGTGTCCGCCGGGAGCAGCGGACCGAGGTCGGTGTCGTGCCAGCCGAGGTTCGGGGCGCGCACGACCGTCCGGGCGTCGCGCGCCACCAGGCCCGGCACGGCCACGGCGAGCCCGGCCGGGTACAGGCCTTCACCCTCCGCCTCGCCGACGACCTGCCGGATCAGCTCGGTGAGTTCCGCGAGCACGGGGCGAGGGGAGCGGCCGCGGTTGGCTCCCTGCCGTATCGCTCGCGCCCTGGTCGCGCCGCGCAGGTCGACCGCGCAGGCCGCGAGATGGTCGACACCCACCTCCGCGCCGATGCCGGCCGGACCGCGTCCGCTGACGGCGAGCGCGGAACCGGGCCGGCCCACCCGGCCGGGCCGCTCGGGCCCGAGCTCTTCGAGGAGTCCGGAGCGGACGAGTTCGTCGACGAGCGTCGAGACGGCCGCCCGGGTCAGACCGATCCGTGAGGCGACGGCGGCCCGGGACAACGGCCCCTGCGCGCGGACCGCGTGCAGGACGCGGGCGAGGTTGCGGCGGCGCATGCCCTGCTGCGTGTCGGGCAGTGCGCCGCCCGCCCCGGCGGGACGGGCCTCGTGCAGCGGTGCGGTCATGCCTGACGCCAGTCCTCAGTGAGTGTCCGTGGATCGCTCCAGCAGGGGAGCCGCGTCGGAGAGTACCCCGGCGATCCGCGACAGCGTCTCCTCGTCCCGCTCGACGGGGTCGAGCACCGGCCCGGCGGCCGTGCCCCAGCGGCGCGCGACCGCCGCCGGATCCTCCCCGGTCAGCAGCCCCGCCGCCTGCGCGGCGGCACCGAGCGCGACCAGTTCCGCGGCCTCGGGCACCTGCACGGGCCGGCCCGAGAGCCGCCGCACGGTCTGCTGCCAGGCGGTGCCCCGGGCGCCACCGCCGATCAGCAGCAGCGGTTCCGAGGGGTCCGCGTCCTCGTCGAGGACCAGGTCGAGCGCCCCGAGCAGGGAGTGCACGGCACCGTCGTAGGCGGCCTGGAGCAGCTGACCGGCGGTGGTGTCGTGCCGCAGGCCGTGCAGCAGACCCGAGGCGTCGGGCAGGTTCGGGGTGCGTTCGCCGTCCAGGTAGGGCAGGAGCGTCACGGCCGTGCCGGGCTCCACGGCCTCGCGGTCCAGCCCCAGCAGCGCCGCGACGCGGTCGACGGCGAGTGTGCAGTTCAGCGTGCAGGCCAGGGGCAGCCAGTCGCCGTGGGCGTCGGCGAACCCCGCCACCGTGCCGCTCGGGTCGGCCGGCCGCCGCCGCGAGATGGCGTACACCGTGCCGGAGGTGCCGAGGCTCATGACCGGGACACCCGGTCGCACCCCGAGGCCCATCGCGGCGGCGGCGTTGTCGCCGGTGCCGGGCGCGACCAGCGTGCCCTTCGAGAACGGCAGATCGTGGCTGTCGCGCACCGTGCCGGCGATCTCGCCGGGCCGGACCACGCGCGGCAGCAGGGCCGGGTCGAGCCCCACGTGAGCCAGGATCGCCTCGTCGTAGGACTCCGTCCTGGACGCCCACCAGCCCGTCCCGGAGGCGTCGCCGCGGTCGGTCGTGCCCTGCCCGGTGAGCCGCTCGGTGAGGTAGTCGTGGGGGAGGCGCACGGCCTTGGTGGCCCGGACGGCCTCGGGCTCGTGCTCGGTCAGCCAGGCCCACTTGGTGACGGTGAAGGAGGCGGCGGGGACGCTTCCGGTGCGTTCGGCCCAGACCTTCGCCCCGCCCAGCTCCTCCGTCAGCCGGCGGGCCTGCGGAGCCGACCGCACGTCGTTCCACAGCAGGGCGGGCCGCACCGGCTCGCCCCGGCCGTCCAGGGTGACCAGGCCGTGCTGCTGCCCGCCGACCGACACCGCGGCGGCCTCGTGCGCCGCCTCACCGCACTGGCGCAGGGCCTCGCAGAGCGCGTCCCACCACTCGCGCGGATCGCTCTCCCGCCCGGCTCCCGAGGAGACCGTGTGGGGCGCCTGGCCGCTCGCGACCACCCGGCCGGTGGACGCGTCGACGACCAGCGCCTTGGTGGACTGGGTGGACGAGTCCACCCCGACGACGAGCGGACCCTCGGCTGCTGACATCGGGCTTCTCCCTACTGCGCGCGGGCACGTGACTCCGTTCGGAGGCACCTTGTCTCTTCCCGGAGAGGTGCTGTGTCTTCCCGGAGAGGTGCCGTGTCTTCCCAGGAAGGTGCTCGCATACTAATTTGTAAATCGGCATGACGAAATAGTCTCAGCGAGCAAGGAGCCGCGGCATGAGCTTCCAGCCCACCCCCGAGGACAGGTTCACCTTCGGCCTGTGGACCGTCGGCTGGCAGGGACGGGACCCCTTCGGCGACGCCACCCGGCGCGCCCTCGACCCGGTCGAGACGGTGCAGCGCCTGGCCGAGCTGGGCGCCCACGGCGTCACCTTCCACGACGACGACCTGATCCCGTTCGGCTCGAGCGACACCGAGCGCGAGAACCACATCAAGCGCTTCCGGCAGGCGCTGGACGCCACGGGCATGAAGGTCCCGATGGCCACCACCAACCTCTTCACGCACCCGGTCTTCAAGGACGGCGCCTTCACCGCCAACGACCGTGACGTGCGCCGCTACGCGCTGCGCAAGACCATCCGCAACATCGACCTCGCCGTCGAGCTCGGCGCCCAGGTGTACGTGGCCTGGGGCGGCCGTGAGGGAGCCGAGTCGGGCGCCGCCAAGGACGTCCGCGCCGCCCTGGACCGGATGAAGGAGGCCTTCGACCTGCTCGGCGAGTACGTCACCTCCCAGGGCTACGACCTGCGCTTCGCGATCGAGCCCAAGCCGAACGAACCGCGCGGCGACATCCTGCTGCCGACCGTCGGCCACGCCCTGGCGTTCATCGAGCGCCTGGAGCGCCCGGAGCTGTACGGCGTGAACCCGGAGGTGGGCCACGAGCAGATGGCCGGGCTGAACTTCCCGCACGGCATCGCCCAGGCCCTGTGGGCGGGCAAGCTGTTCCACATCGACCTCAACGGCCAGTCCGGCATCAAGTACGACCAGGACCTGCGCTTCGGCGCCGGAGACCTGCGCGCCGCGTTCTGGCTCGTCGACCTGCTGGAGTCGGCCGGCTACAGCGGCCCGCGCCACTTCGACTTCAAGCCGCCGCGCACCGAGGACCTCGACGGCGTCTGGGCCTCGGCGGCCGGCTGCATGCGCAACTACCTCATCCTCAAGGAGCGCGCCGCCGCCTTCCGCGCCGATCCTCAGGTGCAGGAGGCACTGCGCGCGGCCCGTCTGGACGAGCTGGCCCAACCGACCGCCGCGGACGGCCTCCAGGCCCTGCTCGCCGATCGGTCGGCGTTCGAGTCGTTCGACGTGGAGGCGGCTGCCGCACGCGGCATGGCGTTCGAGCGCCTGGACCAGCTGGCCATGGACCACCTGCTGGGGGCACGCGGCTGACCCACGCGCGTGCGGGCCCCCGGCCGGCCGCTCCGGCCGGCCGGGAGGCCCGTTGTGCCGCGGAATCATGCGATCCGCGCCATGGGTCCGTATCAGCTTCCGTGCGCCCCTCCCCGCGCCGGGCGGTTCGCGGCGACTCTGTTCGGTATGGCCCTGCCGCCCGTACCGCCTCACCCGCCCGGGCCACCCCGGCGCCGGAACCCGCTGCTCGTCCTGCTCGCGGTGCTCGTGGCCGTGGCAGCCGTGTCGCTCGTGGTGCTCATGGCCTCGGACAGGGGCGACTCCTCGGACGAGGGGCTGTCCGGCGACGGCACGAGCCGCACACCCGCCCCGTCCCTCGCCATCCCCACGGAGCTGCCCACCCGGTTGCCGAGCGAGCTGCCGACCCGGTTGCCGTCGGGCTTCCCCACCCGGCTGCCGAGCGGTCTGCCGAGTGATCTGCCGCGCGGCCTGGAATCGCTCGTCCCGTCCCTGGATCCCGGGGAGTTGCTGCCCTGAGGTCCGCTCGGCCCGCTCCGGCCACCGGCGGCCGCGGGACCTGATCCTCCTCCCTGTGCTGCTTCGTCCCTGCGCTGACTCCTGCTCCGGCTAAGCGGGTCACGCCGTGGCGGATTCCGCCGAGTCGGGGGCCGTCACCGAGGCCAGAGCGGTGGCCGGGTCGTGGGCGGCTCCTGCCGCGGGCTGCCATCGGCCGCCCTCCTTGCGGTAGGGCCACCAGCGGCCGTCCCTGCCGAGGCGCAGCTGGACGGGTGCGCCGACGAGCGTCCAGCGGTTGCCCCGCGCCCGCAGTGCGGGCCGTTCATCGCTGTCCCAGGCAGAGTCCAGCAGGGCACGCGCGCGTGCGAGCGTTTCACCTTCCACATGCCATTCCTCGTCGAGGACCGACAGCGCCGCCGTGCCGCCGTGACGCCAGGCACGGACGGCTGTCGCCAGCCCTTCCCGGCCACGGCCCGACCCCTCGGCGAGCCGGTCGGCCACGTCCCGCCCCGGATCACCCGCGGCCAGCCGTACCGCGTCCTGGGCGGGCGGCAACTCCGCACGGAGGCCGCCGTCGAGGGCCTCCCCGAGCAGGCCGTGGGCCAGTACGGCCGTCCGTGCGGCCAGGAACTCCAGCGCGGCCGGGTCGACCCCGGGCGCGGGCGGCGTCCCGGTGTCCAGGGAGGGCGGCACCCCGGGCTCGTCGGGCAGCTCGGGCAGGGGCGGCAACGAGGGGAGGATGTCGCCGGCCGCGTAGGCCTCGGCCGCGTCCACGCCCTCGGGCACCGACACCTGCGCGGCGGCCGCACCGCTGCGGGTTTGGAGGTCGTCCAGCACCCGGTCCTCGGCACGCCCCCGCATCAGCAACAGCAGGAACGGGTCCTGGTCCAGCAGCCGCGCCACCTGGTAACAGAGCGCTGCCGTGTGCCCGCAGTGGTCCCAGGCCTCGCAGTCGCACTCCGGCTCCAGATCACCCAGGCCGGGCAGCAGGCCGACGCCCGCCTCCGCCGCGTCCTCCACCAGGTGCGGCGGCATCTCCCGGTCCAGCAGCGCCGCCACGTGACCGGCCCGCTCGGCCGCCATGTCCAGGAAACGGTCCCACTGTTCGGGCGAGAGCTCCTCCAGCAGCACGTCGGCCCGGTGCGCCGTGCGGTCGCGGTCCTGGACGACGGCCGTGAGCCGCCCCGGGCGCACCGACACCGCGCCCACCGCACCCGCGCGGGCGAGCCGGCGCCCCGTCTTGAGCTGCGCCGCGTCCAGCGCCGTGCCTTCCAGGGCCGTCAGCCACGCCTGACCCCACCAGGTTTGCGCGAAACCCCGCCCGTGCGCGGGCGGCAGTGCGGCGAAGGTGCGTTCGGTGTCGCCCTCGTGCCGAGTCATCGCAGGTCCCCTCGCAGTTCGACCAGGTCCGCCAGTTCCGCGTCCGTCAGTTCCGTGAGCGACGCCTCGCCCGCGCCCAGTACCGCGTCGGCCAGTTCCCGTTTGCGCAGCAGCAGTTCGGCGATGCGGTCCTCGATGGTTCCCTCCGCGATGATCCGATGCACCTGCACGGGCCGGGTCTGGCTGATGCGGTACGCGCGGTCGGTGGCCTGCGCTTCGACGGCCGGGTTCCACCAGCGGTCGTAGTGCACGACGTGCTCGGCGCGGGTGAGGTTCAGCCCGGTGCCCGCCGCCTTCAACGACAGGAGGAAGACGGGAACGCCGCCTTCCTGGAAGCGCCGCACCATGGCCTCGCGCTCGGCGACGGGCGTCCCGCCGTGCAGGAACTGCGAAGGCGTGCCGCGGGCGGCGAGATGCCGTTCGAGGAGGCGGGCCATCTGCACGTACTGGGTGAAGACCAGCACGCCGGCTCCCTCGGCGAGGATCGTGTCGAGCAACTCGTCCAGCAGCTCCAGTTTTCCGGAGCGCCCGGTGATCACGGGGTGCTCCTCCTTGAGGTACTGCGCCGGGTGGTTGCAGATCTGCTTGAGCCCGGTCAGCAGTTTCACGATCAGCCCCCGCCGGGCCATGTGACCGGCGCCGGAGATCTCCGCGAGTGCCTCGCGCACCACCGCCTCGTACAGCGCCGTCTGCTCCGCGGTGAGGGACACGGCGTGATCGGTCTCGGTCTTCGGCGGCAGCTCGGGTGCGATCCCCGGGTCCGACTTGCGGCGGCGCAGCAGGAACGGCCGTACGAGCTGGGACAGCCGGTCGGCGGCGGCCGGGTCCTGGCGTCCCTCGACGGCCTCCGCGTACCGTCGGCGGAAGGTGCCGAGCCGGCCCAGCAGGCCGGGAGTCGCCCAGTCGAGGATCGCCCACAGCTCCGACAGGTTGTTCTCCACGGGGGTGCCGGTGAGCGCCACACGCGCGCGTGCGCCGATGGAGCGCAGCTCCCGCGCGGTCGAGGAGTACGGGTTCTTCACGTGCTGGGCCTCGTCCGCGACGAGCAGGCCCCATGGCACGCCGGCGAGCCGGGACGCGTCCAGGCGCATCGTGCCGTACGTGGTGAGCACGAACTCCCCGGCCGCCAAGTCCTCCAGACCGCGCCGGGCCCCGTGGAAGCGCCGCACCGGGGTGCCGGGCGCGAACCGTTCGATCTCTCGCTGCCAGTTGCCCATCAGGGACGTCGGGCAGACCACCAGGGTAGGCCCGGCGGACATGGCGTCGGACTGCCGGTGCAGGTGGAGGGCGATCAGCGTGATCGTCTTGCCGAGTCCCATGTCGTCGGCGAGACAGCACCCCAGGCCCATCGACGTCATACTCGCGAGCCAGTCGAGGCCCCGCCGCTGGTAGTCCCGCAGGGTGGCGGCCAGCGCGGCCGGCTGCTCGACGGGCTGCTGCGCCTCGGGTCGCGCGAGGCGCTCCCGCAGATCCGCCAGCCATCCCGTGGGCCGTACCTCGACCCGGCGGCCCTCCACCTCCACGCACCCCGTCAGAGCGGCGCCCAGGGCGTCCACCGGGGTCACCTTGCCGTCCTGCCGCGAGCCGGCCAGCCGCGCCTCCTGAGGGTCGATCAGGACCCACTGGTCGCGCAGCCGTACGATCGGGCGTTTCGCCTCGGCGAGACGGTCCAGCTCCTCGCGGTCCAGTCGCCTGTCGCCCAGGGCGAACGACCACGTGAAGGAGAGGAGCGCGTCGGCGGTGAGGAACGACGGCATGGTCGCGAGGGCCGCGCCGGAGTCCGGCTCGCCGTCGGACACGCCGTCGTGAGACCTCACGTCGTGGGGCGGCCCCACCTCCGCGTGTGTGCTGAGCTCCCGGGACAGGCCCTTCGGCCAGTGCACGTCGACCCCGGCCGCGTCCAGCGCGCGTGCGCCCGCCCCGAGGAGGTCGGTGACCTCCTCGTCGGCGAGCTCGGCCGCGTCCGGCACGGCGGCCGACAGCAAGGGCGTCAGCGGGGACCAGGCCCGGGCCGCACGGCGCAGGGCGAGCAGCGCGTCCATCCGCGCGCGCGGGCCGAAGGCCTCGCCTAGAGTTCCCGCCCAGACGTCCGCGGCGTCCGCGACCAGCGCCGGATCGCTGACGCTGTGCACCTGCAGCACGGCTCGGAACGTCACGCGCGTGTCGTCGTCCGCCGCGTCCGTGAGGCCCTCCGCCTCGATCCGCAGCGACAGCCGCACGCCCGCGTCGTGACCCGCGGCGACATCGGCGGCCCAGGCACGCTGCTCGGGCAGCCGCACCGGCTCGGGCGAGGCGTAGGCGGGGCCGCCCGTCACCAGCGGCGCGGCGGGGGAGCGGGGCAGGGAGTCGGCGACCGCGTCGAGGAAGGCACGCAGGAGCTGCTCCGGGTCGGGCAGTCGCAGCGGCCCGGTGCCCTTCAGGGGCACGGCGTGCGCCTCGGGCGGCATCGCGGCGGCGAGGCCGCGTACCGCCTCGATGTCCCGGGCGCGCAGCGGACCCGTGCGCCAGGCGTCGTAGTCGGCCGGTGACAGCCCCGGCAGCAGCAGTCCGCGTGCGGTGAGCTGCAGCGCGTGCAGGGCCGCAGCGCCCCAGAAGACGGTGGACCGGTGCCCGCGTCCCTCGGCACGCGCGCGCGTGAGCACCGGCAGGGCGGTGCGCACCGGAACCAGGACGGCGGGCAGACGTGTCTCCTCGACGCCGCCGCCGTGGGGCACGACCACGGTCAGGTCGGCCATGGACGCGGACGCGACCGCCGGGGGAGCGGCGCCGTCGGGCCGCCAGAAGGCGACGGTGCCGGTGCGGGCGGGATCGCCGGGCAGGAAAACGCTGTGGCACAGGGCGAGTTCGGAGTCGTCGGAGGAAGGAGCCGGGGGATTCGGATGCTCGGCTATGACTGAGTCCTCAAATTTGACTAGTGCGCGGAGTCGCCGAGAGTACAGCACTTCGAGCGCAGATGGGTATGGCTGACCTGTGAGCTGGGTCACCATGGAGGTCTCAGGGGTGCGTCGGGGGCGTACCTCAGGGATGTCTCAGGGTCGCGGTCCGGAACCGCCGTGAACGCGGGTCCGTTTTCGAGACAGAGAGCGGCAGTGGCCGCGAAGGAGGCGACAGTCATGTCGAACAACGCCAAGATCGCCGTGGGCGGTGTGGCGGTCGGGCTCATCCTGCTGATCTGGCTGCCCTGGTGGGCATCGCTCCTGATCATCCTGGGCGTCCCGGCCGCCGCGTACCTCACGCTGGACCCCTCACAGCGGCGCCGGCTGCGCCGCGCCACCCGCAAGGAGCTCGGCCGCTAGGCAGCCGCCGGCTGCCCACGGCCCGGCCGGGCACCGCGAGGCGCCCGGCCGGACCGGCTCAGTTCGGCCGTACGGCCATCTTGTCCAGGGCCTCGAGGAGACCCGGCAGTTCCGGGCCCCTGCCCACGGGCAGGACCTCGCCGGGTTCCTCGTCGAGCAGCACGAAGGCGATGTCGTCGGTCCGTGCGACGAGCGACCAGCCCGGACCGTCGGCCCGCAGGGTCCGGGCGTCACCCGGTGCGAAGGACGACCGGACGCGGCCCAGCGGCGGCGGCGAGTCGATGTACGTACGGACCTCCGCGAGGACCCGCCGGATGCCGCTGTGGCCGCCCTGCGGCGACGTCGCGCCGGGCCCGTCATGCCCGTCGGCCACTTCGCGCCCCTGCGGGCCCTCTGTCGCGCCGCGTCCGTCCGGGGCGTCGGCCGTGCCGGGCCCGTCCGGGGCGTCGGGCCTGCTGGGTCCGTCCGAGGTGTCGGCCGTGCCGGGCCCGTCCGGGGCGTCGGGCCTGCTGGGTCCGTCCGAGGTGTCGGCCGCGTTTCCTCCGCCCCCCGCAGGTGCGGAGGCCCCCGAGGACGCCGGCGCCGGGAACTCCGAGTCGTCGACCTGCTCCCGCCACGTCGCCCACTGGAGGGCGATCTCGTCCGCGCCCAGGCGCCGCTGGGCGGGCCCCCAGACGCTGGTGTCCGGCGGGGTCAGCGGGGGCCGGTCGTCCGCCTCCGGACCCGGATCGTGCGGCGCGGGCACCCCGGGGGCCGCGACGGCGACCGCGAGAGGCCACCCGGGCAGGGCCGCGACGACCGTGCGCTCGTCGGGCGACAGCTCGTACTCCATGCCGCAGTCCCAGGACGCGATCGCGACGGCCACCAGCGAGACGTCGTCGATGGCCACCGTCCACCGGGCGCCCTCGCCGTCCTGGCCGAGGACCAGCCCGTACCCGTCCGCGAGCGGCGCGAGACCGAGCGCCGCGCAGGCCTCGGGGTAGTCGTCGCCCAGCACACTCGGGAACTTCGCCGGCGTCAGCAGCACCGCCGTGAGCACATAGAGCGCATCGTCCGCGGCGGCGACGGCTTCCTCGTCCGTCCCGGCCATCCCAGCCTCCCCATCGGTTCGTCCACCGGCGCGCACCCTAGTGCGCCCGGAAGCCCCTTGTCACGGCCCACCTGCGCACCCGGAGCTGCAGTTTTCCGGCGGACGGGGCGAATCGGCCGTCCGGGACGCGCCCGTCACGCCGCCGGCAGCCCCAGCAACTCACGCGCCACGGCCTCCGGCGACCGGCCGCGCTCACGGGCCAGGGCGATCACGGCCCGGCAGGCCAACTCGTTCACGCCGAACGACAGGGCCTCCGGTGACACCCAGCCCGCCGCCACCTCCGCTCGCTCCTGATCGTCCTCCGCGCACGCCGTGACGTAGGCCGCCGCCGCCTCGAAGAGGTTGTGCGGGCGCTTCTCCTCGCCCGTCCTCGGCTCCGTGCGCAGGACATCGGCGACCCTTCCCCCGGCTTTGCGGAACCTGCCCCACATGCTGACCACCTTCCCCCTGTGCCGGCCGTGCCCGGTCGTTCATCTCGTCGTCACCAACGTAAAGTTGCAGCACCTGTGGCAGAAGGGGGACGGCACGGTGAAGCGCTTCTCACGGCTCGAACAGATCCGGCGGATGGACCCGTACGAGGAGGCCACAGAGATCTACCGGCTCAGCGTGGCGTACGAGTTCCCCTGGGACTTCACCCGGGCCCTGGAACTGGCTCTGTACCGCACGTACGCCGTACCGGCCATCGGACGGCTGCTCGCGCGCACGGCGGAGCTCACGGACCGGACCCAGAAGCGCTACGACGACACGGCACTGCTCCTGGACACCATCGTCGAGCACGGGTTCGGCAGCGATCCGGGCAGGACGGCGATCCGCCGCATCAACCGGATGCACCGCAGCTACGACATCAGCGACGACGACATGCGTTACGTGCTGTGCACGTTCGTCGTGATGCCCAAGCGGTGGATCGACGCCTACGGCTGGCGCAGGATGTCCCGCCACGAGACCGTCGCCTCCGTCGTCCACTACCGCACGCTGGGCCGGCACATGGGCATCAAGGACATCCCTGAGACCTACGAGGACTTCGAGAGCTGCCTCGACGCCTACGAGGCCGCCCACTTCGCCTGGGACGAGGAAGCCCGCCGCGTCTCGGACGCCACGCTCGCCCTGATGGCCTCCTGGTACCCCGCCCCCCTCGCTCCCCTCCTGCGCACCACGACCCTCGCCCTGCTGGACGACTCGCTGCTGCGTGCCTTCCGCTACACCCCGCCCGGCGCCACCACGCGCGCGTGGGTGCGGCGCGCGGTCCGGCTCCGGGGCCGCGTCGTCCGTTTGCTGCCACCCCGGCGTGCCCCGCACTTCGCCCGCCAGAACCGGGAGATCAAGAGCTACCCGTACGGCTACCGGATCGCCGACCTGGGCACCCGCCCGGTCCCGGGCATCCGAGGGTGTCCCGTACGGCACGCCGACGCACCGGATGCCGAGGCGAGCTGAGACGCAGGCCGAGCCGCCGCCGGCACGGGGCTGACGCCGGCACCGGGCTGATGCCCGGCTCAGTCCTCGCGCACCGCGAGCGCCAGGAAACGGGAGTCCTCGTCGACGTACGACGTCAGGCGCCAGCCCGAACCTGCGAGCAGCGGACGGAGGTTGGGCTCGGCGCGCAGGTCGTCGGGAGTGAGAGCCCGGCCGTGACGGGCTGCGAGCGCCGCCCTGCCGGTCGGGTGGAACAGCGCCAGCACCCCTCCCGGACGCACCACGCGCGCCAGCTCCCGCAGGTCCTCGGCCGGGCTTCCCAGGTGCGAGATCAGGCCCGCGCCGAACACGGCGTCCAGCGACCCCGAGCGCAGGGGCAGCGCGGCGACATCCGTGAGCAGCAACTGCCCCTCACGGTCCCGTCCGGCCCGTACGGCCTCCCGCAGCATGGCCGGCGTCAGGTCGGCGCCGAGCACCACCCCCGAGGCCCCCACGGCGGCTCGCAGCGGAGCCAGCGCGCGCCCCGTGCCGCATCCCGCGTCGAGCACCCGGTCACCGGCACGCAGTCCGAGCTCGGCGACCGCGGCCGCGTAGGCCGGACCGTCGTCGGGGAAACGGCTGTCCCAGTCGGCGGCGCGGGCGGTGAAGAACTCCTGGACACGCGTCTGCTCGTCGCTCATGTACGGCATGATTCCCCACCGGCACGCAGGACGCTTCACCGGCACGGAGGACATCTCGGCGCACACGTTCGAGCGTGACCCGATCGTTCCGGCGTCCCCTTGGGTCAGATTCCAGAAGCTTTCGAACTGTGCGCCCTTCGCGCGCCCCGGCCGGGTCTAGCGTCCCGGGGCCATGGGACACCTGGACCACGCAGCCCTGGGGTGGCTGACCCCCGCACTGTCGTACGTGATGGCCTGCATAGGCGCCGCGCTCGGTCTGCGCTGCACCGTCCGCGCGCTCGCCACCACCGGGCGCTCGCGCCGCAACTGGCTCGTCACCGCCGCCTCGGCGATCGGCTCCGGCATCTGGACCATGCACTTCGTGGCCATGCTCGGCTTCGGCGTCACCGGCACCGACATCCGCTACGACGTGCCGCTCACCCTCCTGAGCCTGCTCGTCGCCATGCTCGTCGTCTGCGCGGGCGTCTTCGCCGTCGGCTACAGCAAGGACCGGGGCCGCGCCCTGCTCGTCGGCGGCCTCACCACCGGCCTCGGAGTGGCGAGCATGCACTACCTGGGCATGGCGGCCGTCCGGCTGCACGGAGACGTGACCTACGATCCGCTGCTCGTCGCGCTCTCCGTGCTGATCGCCGTCGTCGCCGCCACGGCGGCCCTGTGGGCGGCCCTGAACATCAAGTCGCCGGTGGCGGTCACCATCGCCTCCCTGATCATGGGCGCTGCCGTCAGCAGCATGCACTACACCGGGATGTTCGCGGTGGGCGTGCGCGTGACGCCCTCCCCGGAGGGCCTGCCCGGGGCGACGGCGATGCAGTTCATCTTCCCCCTCGCCGTCGGCCTCGGCTCCTACCTCTTCCTGACCTCGGCCTTCGTCGCGCTGTCACCGACGGCGGGCGAGCGGGCGGCGTCCGCGTCGGCACAGCGACCGGTAGGGAGCGCCGCGCCCTAGCCACGCGGACCCGTCGGGTGGTGCGCTCGCGCCCCACGCGGCCCCCGCCGGGACGGTCGGCCGGGACGCCGGCCCTGCCCCCAGTCCTCCGACCCACTCCCGAGCGAGGAGTCCATGCGCACATCCCGTAGGACCCCCACAGGCAGGACCCCCACAGCCGGCGCCGACGCGGCGTCCCCTCCCGTGCGCGGACGCCGCGCGCACGCCGGACCACCGGCCGACGAGGGCCCCGACACGCCGCCGGACGCCGCACCTGGCGGAGCGCCCACGCGCGCGCAGCGCCGGCACATACGCCCCCGCACCGTACGTGCCAGGATCGTCTGCCTGCTGATGGTCCCGGTCGTCTCCCTGCTGGCGCTGTGGGGCTACGCCACCGTCACCACCGCCCAGGACATCGCCCGGCTGCGACAGGTCCAGCGCGTCGACGCCACGGTCCGGGCTCCCGTCTCCGCCGCCGTCGCCGCACTCCAGACGGAACGCGCGGCCGCCGTACGCCACGCCACCGACCCGTCCGCCGTCCGCACCGGCGAACTGGACGAACTCGCCCGGCGCACCGACCGGGCCGTCGCGAAACTACGGCTCGGCAACGGCACCACCGTCGCCGACGGCGGGGAACTGCCCCCCGCGGTCGCCCGACGCCTGAAGACGTTCGTCTCCGATACCGAGCAACTGCGACCGCTGCGCAAGGCAGTGGAGGACCGGCGCGCGGGCTGGGCCGAGACGTACGACCGCTACACCCGGACCATCTCGTCCGCCTTCGGTGTCGGAGGTGCCCTCACCGGCATCCGCGACGCCGACCTCGGCTCCGACGCCCGCGTGCTGCTCGAACTGTCCCGCGCGGGAGAGGCGTTGGCCCAGGAGGACGCGGTGCTGGCGAGCGCCCGCCTGGACGGCGTCCTGACCGGCGAGCGTCTGCGGCTCTTCACCGGCGCCGTCGAGCTGCGCCGCACGCTCACCGCGTCGGCCGTCGCGGACCTGAGCGGCACCGAACGCTCCGCGTGGGAGAGCCTCGCGGACAGCAACGCCTACGCCGGCCTGGGCGACTCCGAGGAAGGCATCCTCAGCCGTGGGCCGGGCGCGAAGGCGGTCGAAGCGGTACCCGAAAACACCTGGACCACGGCGCACGCGCGCGTGCAGAACGGCATGCGCACCATCGAGGACGACGCGGCACGCGGAGTCGCGGAGCGCGCCGACCCGTTCACCCGGGGACTGCTCACCCCCGCCGGAGCCGCCCTCCTGCTCGGCCTCGCCGCCGTCGCGGCCTCGCTCGTCATCTCCGTGCGCATCGGACGCGGCCTCGTGGTGGAACTGGAGGCACTGCGCAACAGCGCCCTGGAGATCGCACGCCACAAACTGCCCGACGCCATGCGCAGACTGCGCGCGGGCGACGAGATCGACATCCACGCCGAGGCGCCGCAGGGGACGCCCGCGGACGACGAGACCGGACAGGTGGCCGAGGCCCTCACCACCGTGCACCGCGCGGCGCTGCGGGCCGCCGTGGAACGCGCCGAACTCGCCAGCGGCATCTCCGGCGTCTTCGTGAACCTCGCCCGCCGCAGCCAGATCCTCGTCCACCGGCAGCTGGCCCTCCTCGACAGCATGGAACGCCGCTCCGACGATCCGAACGAGCTGAGCGACCTCTTCCGCCTCGATCACCTCACCACCCGCATGCGCCGCCACGCGGAGAGCCTCATCATCCTCTCCGGGGCCGCCCCGGGCAGGGCCTGGCGCATGCCGGTCTCCTTGACGAACGTGGTCCGCGCCGCCGTCTCCGAAGTGGAGGACTACGCGCGCGTGGAGGTGCGGCAACTTCCCGAGGCAGCCGTCGTCGGCGCCGCCGTCGCCGACCTCACCCATCTGCTGGCCGAGATCATCGAGAACGCCGCCCAGTTCTCCCCACCCCACACACGGGTGCGCGTCACCGGTGAACCCGTCGGCAACGGCTACGCCGTGGAGGTCGAGGACCGCGGGCTCGGCATGGGCAGGGAAACCCTCGCCGAAGCGAACCGCCGCATCGCCCAGTCGGAGGCGCTCGACCTGTTCGACAGCGACAGGCTCGGCCTGTTCGTGGTGAGCCGGCTCGCAGCCCGGCACGACGTCAAGGTCCACCTTCGGACCTCCCCCTACGGCGGCACCACCGCGGTGGTCCTGCTGCCCACCGCCCTGCTCCACACGGGCACGGCACGACGAGCCCCCGAGTCGGCGCAGCCCGCGCGGCAGCCCGAGGAACGCTCCTACGCGCCGGTTCCCGACGACACCCTGGCGCAGGACGCCGTCCCCGGCCGGGGCGACCGGCGTGCCCTCGTGGGCCCGGTACCGACCGTCACCGAGGCCGAGGCCGAGGCCGGAGCCGTCACCGAGGCCGAGACCGAAGCCGCAACCGCGACCGCGACCGCGGGCCGCGCGCGGACCCGTCGGTACCCGGGCGCCACCGCGCACGCCGACAGCCCAGGTGACGCGGACAGCCCGCGACACCTGGAGTCCCCGAGCCAGACCCCACCCTCAGGAGTCGCCACCTTGCGACTGCACCGCCCACCGCAGCAACCCGAAGACTCCGACGACCTGCCCCGCCGCGTACGTCAGGCCAGCCTCGCCCCGCAACTGCGCGACAAGCGCCCCGAGGACCGGCCCCCGGCACCGGCCGCCCGGGACCACGAGCGAACGCCCGAACTGGTCAGGGACCGCATGGCCGCCTACCGCGACGGCTGGGCACGCGGCGGCGGCAGACGACCCGGCCGCGGCACCACTTCCGGCCCCGCCACGGGCAGGGACAGCAGCGAAGGAGACCCCGCATGATCCAGGACCCGAGCACCCAGTCCGCCGCGCGATCCGGCGAACTCGACTGGCTGCTGGACGATCTGGTGCTCCGCGCGAGCGACATCCGGCACGCCGTGGTGCTGTCCAACGACGGCCTCGCCATCGGCGCCTCGAGCGGCCTGCGCCGCGAGGACGCCGAGCACCTCGCCGCGGTCGCCTCGGGCTTCCACAGCCTCGCCAAGGGCGCCGGGCGGCACTTCGGCGTCGGCGGAGTCCGCCAGACGATGGTGGAGATGGACGAGGGCTTCCTGTTCGTCGCCGCCGCCGGCGACGGCTCCTGCCTCGCGCTCCTCACCGCGGTCACAGCCGACATCGGCCTCGTGGCCTACGAGATGGCACGCCTGGTCAAACGTGTCGGTGAGCACCTCGGTACGGCTCCCCGCGCGGCCGCACGGCCACCCGCCGCCGGATGAACCGGGAGAACGGGCCGTGCAGATGACCGAGGACATCCCGGGCGCCCCGTCCGACAGGGGCAGCACCGAAGAGGGCAGCACCGAAGAGGGCAGCTACTGGTACGACAACGAGGCCGGCCCGCTCGTCCGCCCCTACGCCATGACGGGCGGACGCACCCGGCCCGGGCCCAGCGGCGTGCGCTTCGACCTCATCGCCCTGGTCACGCTCGACCCCGGGGCACCCGCGGTGGACGACGCCCCGCTCGGCCCGGAACACCGCAATCTCCTCGACCTCTGCCGTCCGGAGACCCAGTCGGTGGCCGAACTCGCCGCGGGCGCGGACCTGCCCGTCGGTGTGGTCAGGGTCCTCCTCGGCGACCTCCTGGAACTCGGCTGCGTCACCGTCAGCCGGCCCGTACCCCCGGCACAGCTGCCCGACGAACGCATCCTGCGCGAGGTGATCGAGGGCCTGCGAGCGCTGTAGCCCCCGCACACCGACGGAACCCACACCACCTGAGAGAAGTGATCAATGGTCTCCGAGCACTCCGACGCCCCGGGCGGCGAGTCCGCCGCACTGGCGTTGAAGATTCTGGTCGCCGGCGGATTCGGCGTGGGCAAGACCACGCTGGTGGGAGCCGTCAGTGAGATCCGGCCACTGCGCACCGAGGAACTCCTCAGCGAAGCGGGGCAGTCGGTGGACGACACCGACGGCGTGGACCACAAGACCACCACGACCGTGGCCATGGACTTCGGGCGCATCACCATCCGCTCGGGCCTCTCCCTGTACCTGTTCGGCACGCCGGGCCAGGACCGCTTCTGGTTCCTGTGGGACGAGTTGTCACAAGGGGCACTCGGTGCGGTGGTGCTCGCCGACACCCGCCGCCTGGAGGACTGCTTCCCCGCGGTCGACTACTTCGAGCACCGGCACATCCCGTTCGTCGTGGCCGTCAACTGCTTCGCGGGCGCCCGGCGGCACGGCGCCACGGACGTCTCGCGCGCACTCGACCTCGACCGGGGCACGCCCGTGGTGCTGTGCGACGCCCGCGACCGCGACTCGGGGAAGGAGGTGCTGATCCGGCTCGTCGAGTACGCCGGACGGATGCACACCGCCCGGCTGCTCGACTCGGTCGGCTGACCCCATCAGGGGGCTCCGCGTGGTCAGTGCGCGACGTCGCGCTCCGCCAGCACCCTGTCGACGGTGACTCGGACGAGGAGTTCGCCGGGTACGCCGTTGCGCGCGCCGAACTCCTCCGCGCGCTCCTCGCCCATGTACCGGGCACCGATCCGGGTCGCCCAGTGCCGTACCTCGTCGAGGTTCTCGGACACCCGGGCGCGGCCGCGCAGCACCACGAAGGAGTACGGCGGACGGTCGTCGTCCACGCACAGGGCGATCCGGTCGTCCCGGAGCAGGTTGCGCCCCTTCACGGTGTCCCTGCCGGTGTTGAACACCACCTCGTCCCCGTCCAGCAGGAACCAGATCGGAGCCACGTGCGGGCTGCCGTCGGCCCGGACGGTGGAGAGCTTTGCGGTGCGGGTGCCGTGGGAGACGAACTCCCGCCATTGCGCGTCGGTCATCTTCTCTGCCATGGCTCCCATCCTCCTTGCCCCGGCCGCGGTCGTGGTGAAGGCTGAGATGGAGATCCTCCGGCCAGGAGGGGAATCGCACGGGGAGAAAACGGGGAGACCGGAAGATGGCGCAGAACCAGGGACTCGACTGGCTGCTGGACGACCTGACCGAGCGCGTCCACGAAGTGCGGCACGCACTGGTCCTGTCCAACGACGGCCTGGTGACCGGCGCGAGCACGGGACTGCGCCGCGAGGACGCCGAGCACCTCGCGGCCGTGTCGTCCGGACTGCACAGTCTGGCGAAGGGCTCCGGGCGGCACTTCGGCGCGGGCAGCGTACGCCAGACCATGATCGAGTTCGATGACGCGGTGCTCTTCGTCACCGCGGCGGGGACGGGCAGTTGTCTGTGCGTCCTCAGTGGCGCGGAGGCCGACATAGGCCAGATCGCCTACGAGATGACACTGCTGGTCAACCGGGTCGGCGAGCGTCTCGACGTCGATGCGCGCCAGCCCGAACCGAAACCGATCACAGACCTCTGACCTGCACGTTTCGTCATCCCTGCGGAGTTATCCACAGGCTCGCCACGCGATCCGCCGAAGCGGCTACGGTTTTTTCACGGCGATCGCACTCGGTGATCGCCCACGGTTGCCGGTCCATGGCGATCGCACGCCGCGATCGCCGATGCCGGCAGCCGCCGACTCCACGGGGGAACCAGCCATGGCGCGCACCGGCGCAACACCCACACCTACATCCACATCCACATCCACCCCTGCATCCAAGTCCACATCCGCCTCCGACCGCCTCGCCTGCGTCCCGAGCCGGGCCGCTCGTGAACTGGGGCTCAAGCGGCGCGAGTTCGACCTGGCCGTGAACCTGGGGCTCATCCGCACCGTTCCCGACGAAGGCGGCGGGGGCCGGCGGGTGGCCCGGGTCGAGATCGACCGGCTGCGCTCCGGGGAGGGCTTCCCGGACGCCCTGCGCGAGCGCGTCGCGACGGTCGGCACCACGGAGGGCGCCCGACTCCTGGAAGTGACGCCGACCAGGTTCACGAGCCTCGCGCGTTACGGCCTGCTGGTGCCGGTCACGTTCCACCTGAACCGCTACCGGACCGTCGTCTGGCTGTATCCGGCTGAAGAATTGCGGCAGTTCGCGGCCGAAAGGTGCAACACCAGACTGCTGACCGCCCGCCACACACCCGCGGAGATCCGGGAACGCGTGAAGGCCGGAATGGACCGCCGGCCACGCAACTGGCGAGGGCGCCACGTCGGGTTCCTCACCCGGCAGGCGGGCGACGATCCCTGGGCGCGTGCGGCAGCCGTCGCCTCCCTCCTGGACCCGGCCGACGTGAAGGACGTCGTCAAGGATCCGCGCGAACGTGCCCGCCTGGCCCGCTCCCGTCCCCGGCTCCCCGTGCACGGCGCCCCCGGTTCACCGACCGCCGAACTGGCCGAGAGGCTCATGACGGCGAGTGACCGGGACGAGGTGGCCTGGTTCCGTGCGGACCTGACCCACACGATGGAGGCGGCCCGACGACATCACCCCGAGGCCGGGACGCGTTCCCCCACACCCCCCGCGTCCTCCGGCTGCACCACTCCCCAGGGGCACGGCCTGCTGAGCCGGCTCCGCCGCAGAGGCCGGCGGCCGGCCCGGTGATCTCGGCGGCACCGAACCGGCGCAGGCAGGGGCAGGCCGGCCTGGCCGCGGACGTTCCGGATGCGCGGGGGTCCCACTCTGACGAGACTGTGTCCGGGAGGCGACCATGTTCGGTACGACGAAGGCGTTCAGCGGGTTCTCGGTGAACGACATCGACGCGGCCAGAGCGTTCTACGCGGACACGCTCGGGCTGCGGGTCTCGGAGGAGAACGGGCTGCTGATCCTGCACCTCGCGGGTGACCGGGACACCCTGGTCTACCCCAAGGCGGACCACACGCCGGCGACGTTCACGATCCTCAACTTCCCGGTCGACGACATCGAGGCCGCGGTCGACGAGCTCGGCAGGAGAGGGGTGCGTTTCGAGCGCTACGACCACCTCAAGACGGACGACAAGGGCATCTTCCGCGGCGGCGGCCCGCTGATCGCCTGGTTCACCGACCCGGCGGGGAACGTGCTCTCCGTGCTCCAGCAGACCTGACGCGCCGGTCGTGCCCGAGCTTCCCGACGTCGAGGGCTTCCGGCAGGTGCTCGCGTCGTGCGCCGAAGGGCGGGTCGTCCGCGGCGTCGAGGTGCGCGACCCGGGCGTCCTGCACGGCGTCGACACCCGGCGCCTGAGGGACGCGCTCGAAGGACGGCGGTTCGGCACACCGGAGCGGCGCGGCAAGTGGCTGCTCGCGCGCACCGGGGGACCCACCCTCGCCCTGCACTTCGGCATGACCGGGCGGCTGGTGTGCGGACACGCCGAGGATCCCGTCGAGCCCCATGACCGCGTCCTGTTCACCCTGGGCGGCGGCCGTCAGCTGCGCTTCCGTGACCAGCGCAAGCTGCAGGGGCTCTGGCTGGCCCACGACGAGTCCGACGTCGACCGGCTGCTGCGGGGACAGGGGCCGGATGCGCTGGCCGTGGACCGTGCGGAGTTCGACCAGGCGCTCTCGGCGCGCCGCGGGCGTCTCAAGTCGGCTCTCACCGACCAGTCCGTTGTCGCCGGACTCGGCAATCTGCTCGCCGACGAGATCCTGTGGCGGGCCCGGCTGCGCCCCGACCGGGGAGCACGCGACCTGTCCGAGGAGGACCGCCGGCGCCTGTACGGCGAGATGCGCCGCACCCTGCGCTCCTCCGTCACCGCCGGCTGCGTACCCCCGCGCGACTCCTGGCTCACCGGCCACCGCGACGACCGCGACCCGAGGTGCCCGCGGTGCGGCACGGAACTGCGCAGGTCCCGCATGGCGGGCCGGGGCACGGTCTGGTGCCCGCGGTGCCAGCCGGACAGGTGACCGGCCCCCGGTCGGCTCAGGCGCTGCGGTCAGGGTGCCGCCGCCGTCTCGCGTTCCTCCTCGGGAGCCACCAGCGACTGGGTGAAAGGAATCCGCGCGAGTGCGAACACCCCTGCGGCGATCAGTGCGACACCGAGCAGCTGGGGGAGCAGCCACCACCCGGAGCGGATGGTCTCCTCGTACAGGGTGATGCCGAGGGCGAGACTCACCAGGGCGTCGCCGAGGGTGAGTGCGGGTTGCGAGGCGACCAGCGGGCCGGCCTGCATGGCGTTCTCCAGGAGGAACAGCGCGCAGACGCCGGTGGCGGCGAAGGCGTAGGTCTGCCAGGCGGTGAGGAAGGCCACGAGGCCCTGCTCGTCGAGGATGTGGGTGGCGGCCTTCATCAGCGCGGCGGTCACCGCGTAGCTGATCGCCGTCGCGGCACCCAGACAGGCCGCTCGGGCCCGGCCCTCCGGGCGCCGGAGGGCCGCGAGTGCGAGGGCGACGACCGCTCCCGCGCACACGGCGAGTGCGGGGACCCAGCGGTCCAGCGCCACATGGGTGCGGTTGCCGGCCGGGGAGGCGGCGGCGAGCGCGATCGCCAGACCGACCACGACCACCGTGACGGCCAGCCAGCCCCTGCCCGGCAGGTGCCGGTGCATCAACAGGGAGGCGACGATCAGGGTGAGCGGCAGCTCCAGCACGAACAGCGGCTGCACGATGGTCAGTGGCCCCGTAGCCAGCGCCAGCGCCTGGCAGACGGCGGCGCCGATCACCGCGAGGATGCCGGCCAGCCACACCGGTCGGCGCAGCAGATCGACGATCAGTCCGGCCCGCAACCCCTGGGAGGCGGGCACGGTCAGTGCCGCCTTGCGCTGCAGCACGGTCGCGACGGCGTTGCTGAGGGCCGCGCAGACGGCGAACACGACGGGAAACACGGTGTGCAGCGGGGCCACCTCCCGTATCGGCGGGCGTGCGACGTCGGCGGTGCCTGTCCCTGCCATGGTCGCCGGATCCGGCCGACGGCGCGATCGGAGCCGGGCGAGGCGTGCCCGACCGGCGAAGGGCCGGATCACCCGAGCTTGCGCATCACCCCAGCTTCCGGAAGAGCCCCTCCTGCACCACGGACACGACGAGGCGGCCCTCGCGGTCGTAGATCCGGCCCCGGGCCAGGCCACGGCCGCCGACGGCGATCGGCGACTCCTGGTCGTAGAGGAGCCAGTCGTCCGCGCGGAACGGGCGGTGGAACCACATCGCGTGGTCCAGGGACGCCATGTCGAAGCCACGCGGGCCCCACAGCGGCTCGACCGGGATGCGCACGGCGTCCAGGAGGGTCATGTCGCTGGCGTAGGTGAGGGCGCAGGTGTGCACGAGCGGATCGTCACCGAGCGGCCCGACCGCGCGCATCCACACGGCGCTGCGCGGATCGGCGTCCCGGACCTCCTCGACGGTCCAGCGCAGCCGGTCCACGTAGCGGATGTCGAAGGGCTGGCGGCGGGCCATCCGCTCCAGCTGCTCGGGCAGCGCGCCCAGGTGCTCCCGGATCTCGTCCGTGACCGTGGGCAGGGACTCCGGGTCCGGGACCTTGCGGGCCGGCGGCAGCTGGTGCTCGAAGCTGCCCTCCTCCGGCTTGTGGAAGGAGGCGGTGAGGTTGAAGATCGTGCGGCCCTGCTGCACGGCCGTGACCCGGCGGGTGGTGAACGACCGGCCGTCGCGCACATGCTCGACCTGGTAGACGATCGGCACGCCCGGCCGGCCCGGGCGCAGGAAGTACGCGTGCAGCGAGTGCACGGGACGGTCGCCTTCCGTGCTGCGGCCGGCGGCGACCAGCGCCTGCCCCGCCACCTGCCCGCCGAAGACCCGTTGCAGGGACTCCTGCGGGCTGCGGCCGCGGAAGATGTTGACCTCGATCTGCTCCAGGTCGAGCAGGTCGACGAGCCTCTCGGCCGGGTTCGTCGTCATGGGTGTGTTTCTCCTGTGCTCGCTGCCGCCCGGCCCGTCACAGCTGGCCGACGTCGGTCACGCGGACCACCGCGCGGCCCTCGGCGTCCGAGGCGGTGAGGTCGACCTCCGCGCTGATGCCCCAGTCGTGGTCGCCGTTCGGGTCGTGGAAGATCTGCCGGACCCGCCACAGGGCGTTCTCCGGCTCCTCCTCGATGAGCAGCAGCTTGGGGCCGCGGGCGTCCGGGCCGGTGCCGAGATCCTCGTACTCGTCCCAGTACTTGTCCATCGCCTCGCCCCACGCGTCGGCGTCCCAGCCCGACTCGGCGTCCATATCGCCCAGTTCGCCGACCTGATCGAGGGCGGCCAGCTCCACGCGGCGGAACATGGCGTTGCGGACCAGGACGCGGAAGGCGCGCGCGTTGGCGGTGACCGGCTTGACCTCGTCGGCCTTCTCCTGGGCCTCCTCGGCGGTCATCTCCGCCGGGTTGGCGAGCTGCTCCCACTCGTCCAGCAGGCTGGAGTCGACCTGGCGCACCATCTCGCCCAGCCAGGCGATCAGGTCCTGGAGGTCCTCGGACTTGAGGTCGTCGGGGACGGTGTGGTCGAGGGCCTTGAAGGCGCTGGCGAGATAGCGCAGCACGATGCCCTCGGTCCGGGCCAGCTCGTAGTGGGACACCAACTCGGTGAAGGACAGCGCCCGTTCGTACATGTCGCGGATGACCGACTTCGGCGACAGCGGATGGTCGCCGACCCAGGGGTGGCTCTTGCGGTACGTGTTGTACGCGTGGAAGAGCAGTTCTTCCAGGGGCTTGGGGTACGTGATGTCCTGGAGGCGCTCCATGCGCTCCTCGTACTCGACCCCGTCCGCCTTCATCTGGGCCACGGCCTCGCCGCGCGCCTTGTTCTGCTGGGCGGCGAGGATCTGCCGCGGGTCGTCGAGCGTGGACTCCACGACGGACACCATGTCGAGCGCGTACGACGGCGACTCGGGGTCGAGCAGCTCGAAGGCGGCGAGCGCGAACGTGGACAGCGGCTGGTTGAGCGCGAAGTCCTGCTGGAGGTCGACCGTGAGGCGGACGATACGGCCCTCCGCGTCCGGCTGGTCGAGCTTCTCGACGATGCCGCCGTCCAGCAGCGAGCGGTAGATGGCGATGGCCCGGCGGATGTGCCGCAGCTGCTGCTTGCGCGGCTCGTGGTTGTCCTCCAGCAGCCTGCGCATCGCCTCGAAGGCGTTGCCGGGGCGGGCGATCACCGACAGCAGCATCGTGTGGGTCACGCGGAAGCGGGACGTCAGCGGCTCCGGCTCGGAGGCGATGAGCTTCTCGAAGGTCTGCTCCGACCAGGCGACGAAGCCCTCGGGGGCCTTCTTGCGGACGACCTTGCGGCGCTTCTTCGGGTCGTCGCCGGCCTTGGCGAGGGCCTTCTCGTTCTCGACGACGTGCTCGGGCGCCTGCGCGACGACGAAGCCCTCCGTGTCGTACCCGGCCCGCCCGGCGCGGCCCGCGATCTGGTGGAACTCCCGGGCGCGCAGCGTACGGACGCGGGTGCCGTCGTACTTGGTCAGGGCCGTGAACAGTACGGTGCGGATGGGGACGTTGACGCCCACGCCGAGGGTGTCGGTGCCGCAGATCACCTTCAGCAGACCGGCCTGCGCGAGCTTCTCCACCAGGCGGCGGTACTTCGGCAGCATGCCGGCGTGGTGGACGCCGATGCCGTGCCGGACGTAACGGGAGAGGTTGCGGCCGAACTTGGTGGTGAAGCGGAAGTTTCCGATCAGCTCGGCGATCTGCTCCTTCTCCTCCTTCGAGCACATGTTGATGCTCATCAGCGCCTGCGCCCGCTCCACGGCCTGTGCCTGTGTGAAGTGCACGATGTAGACGGGGGCCTGCCGGGCGGACAGCAGATCGGTGAGGGTCTCGGTGAGCGGGGTGTACCGGTACTCGTAGGACAGCGGCACGGGGCGGGTCGCCGAGCGGACCACCGCCGTGGGGCGGCCGGTGCGGCGGGTGAGGTCCTTCTCGAAGAAGGAGACGTCGCCGAGGGTCGCCGACATGAGCACGAACTGCGCCTGCGGCAGCTCCAGAATCGGGATCTGCCACGCCCAGCCGCGGTCGCCCTCGGCGTAGAAGTGGAACTCGTCCATCACGACCTGGCCGACGTCCGCGTCCTTGCCGTCGCGCAGCGCGATCGACGCGAGGACCTCGGCGGTGCAGCAGATGACGGGCGCGTCGGCGTTGACCGACGCGTCGCCGGTCAGCATGCCGACGTTCTCGGTGCCGAAGATCTTGCACAGTTCGAAGAACTTCTCCGACACCAGGGCCTTGATCGGCGCCGTGTAGAAGGTGACCTCGTCACGGGCGAGGGCTGCGAAGTGCGCGCCCGCCGCGATCATGCTCTTGCCGGAACCGGTGGGCGTCGACACGATCACGTTCGCGCCGGAGACCACCTCGATCAGCGCCTCCTCCTGGTGGGGGTAGAGCGTGAGACCCCGCTCGCCGGCCCACGACTCGAAGGCTTCGTACAGGGCGTCGGGGTCGGGGGTCCGCGGCAGCTGATCGATGAGGGTCACGCCCCCATCTTGCCTGGCCCGGTGCCCGATGCGGGAATCGGCTGCGGGCCTGAAGATCACGAACGCTACGCTGGGGCGCCGACGGGACGTCAGCGCGCCCGGTCAACTGGACAGCGGCACACGATGAATGGGGCGGGCAGCGGCCATGATGGGACCAGCACACTCACTGTCGGGGGCCGCCGCCTGGCTCGGCGTGGGCGCGGCCGCCGCGGCGGCCGGGCACCCGATGCCCTGGCCGGTCCTCCTCGCCGGCGCTCTGATCTGCGCCGGAGCGGCCCTGGCCCCCGACCTCGACCACAAGGCGGCCACGATCTCCCGGTCCTTCGGACCGCTGTCGCGCTGGCTGTGCGAGATCGTCGACAAGCTGTCGTACGCCGTCTACAAGGCCACCAAGAAGCAGGGCGACCCGCGTCGCTCCGGTGGGCACCGCACCCTGACGCACACCTGGGTGTGGGCGGTCCTGATCGGTGCGGGCGCCTCGGCCGTGGCGATCACCAGTGACCGCTGGGGGGTGCTCGCGGTCCTCTTCGTGCACCTGGTCCTGGCCATCGAGGGCCTGCTGTGGCGGGCGACCCGCGGCTCCAGCGCCGATGTCCTGGTGTGGCTGCTGGCCGCGACCACCGCGTGGATCATCGCGGGGGTCCTGGACAAGCCGGGCAACGGCGCGGACTGGCTGTTCACGGCACCGGGCCAGGAGTACCTGTGGCTGGGGCTGCCGGTGGTGCTGGGCGCGATCGTGCACGACATCGGGGACGCGCTCACCGTGTCCGGCTGCCCGATCCTGTGGCCGATCCCGGTCGGGCGCAAGCGCTGGTACCCGGTCGGGCCGCCGAAGGCCCTGCGCTTCCGGGCGGGCAGCTGGGTCGAGCTGAAGGTGCTGATGCCGGCGTTCATGCTGCTCGGCGGGGTGGGCTGCGCGGCCGCGCTCAACTTCATCTGAGCGCGGCCGGGGGCGGGGCTTCAGCCGCCGCCGTAGCGCCGCTCGAACGCGGCGACCCGGCCCTCCGAGTCCACCGTGCGGGCCTTGCCCGTGTAGAAGGGGTGGCTCTCCGAGGAGATCTCCACGTCCACGACCGGGTAGGTCTCGCCGTCGTCCCATTCGATGGTCTGGTCGCTGGTCGCGGTGGACCGGGTGAGGAACGCGTACCCGGCGGCGCGGTCGCGGAAGACCACGGGATGGTAGTCGGGGTGCTTGTCCTGCTGCATGAAGGGCTCCTCGTACGGCTCGGGCCGATGGTGTGATCAGCCGGACAGGGTGTCCTCGTCGATGACGTGCACGGCAGCTTCCTCGGCCGACGCGGCGTCGCCGTCGATGCCCACGTCGATGGCGACCAACGCCTCCTCCTCGTCCTCGTGGGCGCCCTCGTCGGGTGCCACGAGCCGGCCGGCGCGCGCGGCGCCGACCTCGTTGTCCAGGAGTTCCCCGTCGGTGCCCTCGGAGTCCCCGAGACCGTCACCGTCCGGGACGGCGGCGTCCGGCAACTCCTCGGCGAGCCGTTGGTCCAGTGTCTCGCCCCGCTGCCGCTCGGCCGCCGTCACGCCGGGGTGCTCGACGGCCCAGGGCCGTTCGGGAGGGGACCAGCCGCGGTCCAGGGGATCGTCGACGCCGTCGTACTCCAGGGTGTCCTCGGCGTCGAGCAGCCCCGTGTCCTCCCTCTGCTCGTCCTGGTCCGGCTGGTAGACGTCGTCTCCCCAGCCGTCGGAGCTGTTCACGGGTACCTCCAGGGGGTGGGACGGGCCCGCTCTCACGGGGCCCGCGCCGGGCCGCCGCCACACGGAGCACTGGCGCCGCCCGAACCGCTGGTTCCCGGACGTTCCCCGAGCCGGTGCCTGATTCCAGCCTTCCACCCCGGCTCGGGACCGCGCAACGCCAAGGACACGGCCGCCCCTCTCACGGGCGGGCGGCCGTCTCGCGGCACGAGGTGCTCAGCCGTGCCACGACCTCCACAGCGCCGCGTACGCCCCGTCCGCCGCGACCAGCTCGTCATGGCTGCCCAGCTCGCTGATCCGGCCGTTCTCGACGACGGCGATGATGTCCGCGTCGTGGGCGGTGTGCAGCCGGTGGGCGATGGCGACGACGGTGCGGCCGTCGAGGACCCGGGCCAGGGACCGTTCCAGGTTGCGGGCGGAGCGGGGGTCGAGCAGGGACGTCGCCTCGTCCAGGACCAGGGTGTGCGGGTCGGCCAGCACCAGGCGGGCCAGCGCGATCTGCTGGGCCTGGGCCGGGGTGAGCGCCAGACCGCCCGAGCCCACCTCGGTGTCCAGGCCGTCTTCCAGCGCACGGGCCCAGCCGTCCGCGTCGACCGCGCCCAGCGCCGCCCACAGCTCCGCGTCGACGGCGCCGGCCCGCGCGAGCCGGAGGTTGTCGCGCAAGGAACCCACGAAGACGTGGTGCTCCTGGTTGACCAGCGCCACATGGGAGCGGACCTGCTCGGCGGACATCCGGGACAGCTCCGCCCCGCCCAGGCTGATCCGGCCGTCCCGGGGCGCGTAGATCCCGGCGAGCAGCCGGCCCAGCGTGGACTTGCCCGCGCCCGACGGGCCGACCAGGGCCAGCCGGGTGCCGGGGGCGACCTCGAGGGACACCTCGCGCAGGACGTCCACGCCCTCCAGGTAGCCGAAGTGCACCCGGTCGGCCCGCACGTGGCGCCCCTCGGGGCGCACCGTCGGGTCCCCGGCGTCCGGCTCGATGTCCCGGACCCCGACGAGCCGGGCCAGCGACACCTGGGCCACCTGCAGCTCGTCGTACCAGCGCAGGATCATGCCCACCGGGTCGACCAGCATCTGGGCGATCAGCGCGCCGGTCGTCAGCCGGCCGACGTCGATCCACCCGTGCAGGGCGAACACACCGCCGACCAGCAGGACCGAGGCGAGCACGGTCACGTGGGTGACGTTGATGACCGGGAAGAGGACCGACCGCAGCCAGAGCGTGTACCGCTCCCAGGCCGTCCACTCCCGGATCCGCTGCTCGGACAGCCCGACGCGGCGCTCGCCGAGGCGGTGGGCCTCGACGGTGCGCCCGGCGTCCACGGTCTCGGCGAGCGCGGCGGCCACGGCGGCGTACCCGGCGGCCTCGGAGCGGTAGGCCGAGGGTGCCCGCCGGAAGTACCAGCGGCAGCCGGCGATCAGCAGCGGCAGGGCGAGCAGCACGGCGAGCGCCAGCGGCGGTGCCGTGATCACCAGGCCGCCCATCAGCAGGACCACCCACACCACGCCGATCGACAGCTGCGGCACGGCCTCGCGCATGGCGTTGCCGAGGCGGTCGATGTCCGTGGTGATGCGCGACAGCAGGTCGCCCGTCCCGGCCCGCTCCAGCACGCCGGGCGGCAGTCCGACCGACCGGACGAGGAAGTCCTCGCGCAGGTCGGCCAGCATCCGCTCGCCCAGCATCGCGCCGCGCAGCCGCACCTGCCGGACGAACACGGCCTGCACGGCCAGCGCGGCCACGAAGAGCCCGGCGGTCAGCTCCAGCCGCAGGTCCCGGGCCCCGGCGGAGACCCGCTCCACCAGTCCGCCCAGCAGCCAGGGACCGGCCATCGACGCGATCACGGCGACCGTGTTGACGGCGACCAGCAGCACGAACGCCCGCCGGTGCCGGCGCAGCAGTTCGGCCACGTAGGCGCGCACGGTCCCGGGAGCTCCGACCGGCAGGGTGTTCGCCGTCGTCGGGGCCGCCGGGTCGTACGCCGGTGGCGCGACGCCGATCATGCCTTCTCCTCGATCTCTTCCAGTTCCTGCAGTACGTCGTCGTCCTGCAGGACGTCTTTCTCCTGCAGGACGTCTTTCTCCTGCAGTGCGTCGTCCAGGGCGACGGAGCTGTCCGGTGCGGCCTCTTCGTCCGTCTCACGCGTGACCACCGCCCGGTAGCGGGGCTCGGTGCGCACCAGTTCGCGGTGGGCGCCGACCGCCACGGCCTCGCCGTCGTGCAGGAACACCACCCGGTCGGCGCCATCCAGCAGCAGCGGGGAGGAGGTGAACACCACGGTCGTGCGCCCCGCGCGCAACTCCCGTACGCCGTGCGCGATCCGTGCCTCGGTGTGCGAGTCGACGGCCGAGGTCGGCTCGTCCAGGACGAGCGCCTCGGGGTCGGCGATCAGCGACCGGGCGAGCGCGAGCCGCTGGCGCTGACCGCCGGACAGGGACCGGCCGCGCTCGGTGATCCGGGCGTCCATCGGGTCGGCCGCGTCCAGCGAGCCCTGCACCAGCGCCGCCAGCACGTCGTCGCACTGCGCTGCGGCCAGCGCCTCGCGCGGCCGGACGGCACCCGAGGCGGGCACGTCGAGCAGCTCGCGCAGCGTCCCCGACAGCAGCACCGGGTCCTTGTCCTGGACGAGAACAGCCCTGCGGGCGCTGTCCAGCGGGAGTTCGTCGAGCGGCACCCCGCCGAGCAGCACCGAGGGGCCCTGCTCGGAGGGGTGCCCGCCCAGCCGTTCCGCCAGCAGGCCCGCCGCGTCCGGGTCTCCGCACACCACGGCCGTGAGCCGGCCGGCGGGCGCGAGCAGCCCGGTCCGCGGGTCGTACAGGTCGCCCGAGGGCACCTCGCCCGCGCGCGATCCGGCGGTGTCCGTGGGCCGCTCCAGCGACAGCACTCCCGCGGCCCGCTTGGCGGAGGGCCGCGAGAAGGAGTACGCCATGGCGATCTCCTCGAAGTGCCGCAGCGGGTAGGTGAGCACCATCACCGAGCTGTAGACGGTGACCAGTTCGCCGACGGTGATCCGGCCCTCGCGCGCCAGCCCCACGCCGTGCCAGACGACGGCGATGAGCAGCAGCCCGGGCAGCAGGACCTGGATCGCGGAGATCAGGGACCACATCCGGGCGCTGCGCACGGCCGCGTGACGGACCTCCTGGGAGGCGCTGCGATAGCGGTCGAGGAACAGGTCCTCGCCGCCGATGCCGCGCAGCACACGCAGACCGGCGACGGTGTCCGAGGCCAGCTCGGTGGCGCGGCCGGCCTTCTCGCGCTGGGTGTCGGCGCGCCGGGTGGCGCGGGGCAGAAGCGGCAGGACGGCCAATGCCAGCGCGGGCAGCCCCACGGCGACGACCACGCCGAGCGCCGGCTGGTAGACGAGCAGGCCGACGCAGACCAGCACGATGGTGACCAGGGCCGCGGTGAAGCGGGACAGGGCCTCCACGAACCAGCCGATCTTCTCGACGTCGCCCGTCGACACCGCCACCACCTCACCGGCCGCGACCCGCCGGGTCAGCGCCGCGCCCAGATGGGCGGCCTTGCGGGCGAGCAGTTGCTGGACGCGGGCGGCCGCGGTGATCCAGTTGGTGATCGCGGTGCGGTGCAGGAAGGTGTCACCGACCGCGTTGCCGACGCAGGCCAGTGCCAGCAGGCCGCCCGCGAGAGCGAGCCGGGAGCCGGAGCGGTCGACGACGGCCTGCACGGCGACCCCGACACAGAACGGCAGGGCGGCGACGGAGGCGAAGTGCAGCAGCCCCCAGGCCAGCGATTTGAGCTGACCGCCCAGCTGGTTCCGGAACAGCCACCACAGGAATCGAGGGCCCGAACGCGCGTCCGGGACGCCCGGGTCGGGGTACGGAAGGTCTTGAATCTGCATGACGTCCCAGTGGCTCGTGTCAGGGAGGATGGGGTCCGGCCGGAGGCAGCAAACCGTGACAGGTTCGCCCTGTCGCGAGGTGGCGGGCAACAGGTTTTCCGCCCACCGAACGGAACCGGCCGTGCGCCACGGGCCGGCAACCGGCGGAGACCGGCCGTCCGCCTTGTGCCACGGGCCGGCAACCGGCGGAGACCGGCCGTCCGCCGTGTGCCACGGGCCGGCAACCGGCGGGAACCGGCCGTCCTCCGGGCGCGCCGTCGCCCGAAGCGCGGTGCGACCATGGAGCGATGCACAGTGGTGGCGTACGACGAGCGGTGGCCGCGACGGCGGTCCTCGCCTCATTCCTGACGGCTCTGTCCGCCTGCGGCGGCGCGGAGGGCGGTGGTGGGACGGACGCCGCCCGCCCCGCGACCCGCACCCACGCGGCCACGGCCGATCCGACCCGCGTCCCCGGCGTCGGCGAACGGCTCCAACGGCGGATCCCGTCCGGTTCCCGCCAGGTCGTCGCGGTCTACGGCGACGGTAAGGACTCGGCCGACTCGACGGTCGTCCTGTACACCAAGCACGGCTCGGCCTGGCAGCTGGAGCGCGACTGGGCCGGGCACAACGGCAAGAAGGGCTGGACCACCGACCACCACGAGGGCGACAACCGCAGCCCCGTGGGCGTGTTCACCCTCAGCGACGCCGGGGGCGTGCTGCCGGACCCGGGCTCCGGGCTCCCGTACACCCGCTCCGCCGCCTTCGCCGCCCCGCGCTGGTGGGCCGAGTCGCACTGGCACGACTTCGACTACGTCATCGCCATCGACTACAACCGCGTCAAGGGCACCCCGCCGAACGACCCGACCCGCCCCGAGGGCCAGAAGAAGGGCGGCGGGATCTGGCTGCACATGGACCACGGCAGCGGCACGTCGGCCTGCGTCAGCGTGTCCGAGCCGGCGATGAGGTATCTGTTGCGCACGCTCGACCCGCGACAGCGTCCCGTGGTGGTGATGGGAGACAGGGCCGACCTGGCCGCTTAGGCCTCGTTGCGGGGGCGGCCAAGTCCCCCTAGAGGGGGTGCGTGTGACGTGCGCCACTCATGGTGCTTTTACTCGGCGGAAACATCGCGGTCTTGTGCGCGATCAAGACAGCCTTCAGGGTGTCGGAAGCGGAATTGACATTCCGCATCACAGAAGACCCCTCCGGCTTCTGTGCGTTCCGTCCCCCTAGGAGGCTCCGTGTCGCCGTCCGTACCGTCCCTCCCGCGACGCGTCGCACGCACGCTGCGCACCTCGCTCTTCGCGCAGGTCTGCTGCGCGCTCGTCCTGGGAATCGTCGTCGGAAAGCTGTGGCCCGACACGGCCACGGCCTTCCAGCCGCTCGGCGACGGTTTCACCCGGCTCATCAAGACCGTGATCTCACCGCTGGTGTTCTGCGTGGTCGTCGTCGGCATCGCCAAGGCCGGTGACCTGAAGGCCTTCGGACGGATCGGGGTCAAGGCCCTCGTCTGGTTCGAGATCGCCTCGACGGCCGCCCTGGTCATCGGCCTCGTCGCCGCCAACGTCGTCGGCCCGGGCAGGGGCATGAACGTCGACCCCGGCTCGCTCGACACCGCGGCGGTCGACGAGACGACGGGCGGTGGTCGTCTGCCCACGACGACCGAGTTCCTCCTGAACGCCCTGCCGCAGAGTTTCGTCGGGGCCTTCGCCGAGAACGAGTTGCTCCAAGTCCTCATCCTGGCCTGCCTGGTGGGCGCCGCCCTGCTGCACCTCGGGCACACCAGGGTGCCGAAGATCCTGCCCGCCATCGAGCAGGCCCAGGAGATCATCTTCGCCGTGGTCGGCTTCATCATGCGGCTGGCCCCGCTCGCGGTGTTCGGCGCGATGGCCCACCTGGTCGGCAACTACGGCCTGGGTGTGATGAAGACGTACGGCAAGCTCATCGTGCTCTGCTACGTGGCCGCGGCGTTGTTCGTCGCACTGCTCGGAGTCGCCCTGAAAGCCGTCACCGGGCTCAGCCTCTGGAAGTTCCTGCGCTACATCCGTGAGGAGATGCTGCTCGCGCTCGGCACCGCGTCCACCGAGTCGGTCATGCCGCGTGTGATGCAGAAGCTGCGCCGGGCCGGTGCCCGTGACGACGCCGTGGGGCTGGTTCTCCCCACCGGCTACTCCTTCAATCTCGACGGCGCCTCGCTCTATCTGTCCATCGGCACGCTGTTCATCGCCCAGGCCGTGGGCGTGGACCTCGGCCTCGGCCAGCAGATCACCGTCGTCCTGGTGCTGATGCTGACCAGCAAGGGCATGGCGGGCATCCCGGGCTCGGCGTTCCTCGCCCTGTCCGCCACCGCCTCGTCCCTGGGGGCGATCCCCGCCGGTGCCGTCGCGCTGCTGCTCGGCGTGGACCGCATCATGGACTCGATGCGCGTGGTCACGAACCTGCTCGGCAACTGCGTCGCCGTCTTCGCGGTGTCCCGCTGGGAGGGGGCCCTGGACATCGACCAGGCCAAGCGGACACTCGACGGTGAGGACGTCTCGTCGCCGGACGACGGTGAAGAGGAGCACGACGGTCAACTGAAGCGTGCTGAGGGCGAGTTCAGCACCGAAGCCCTCGCGCCGGCCGTCCCGGCGCAGAAGTCCAGGGGGCTCGAAGAGCTCAAGGAGCCGGCGCCCGAGGCCGGTTGAGGAGTCAGCGCATGCGGGCCGTGACCCTCGCTCCCGCGCCAGGGGCGAGGGCCATGGCCCGCGGCGTGTTCCGGACTGTCAGCGTGCCAGGGACGGCGGCCACGGCCCGCTGCGTGCTCCGCACCGTCAGCGTGCCAGGGGCGACGGCCACGGCCCGCTGCGTGTTCCGGACCGTCAGCAGGGCTGCGCAGGCGTCCCGTCGATCAGTGTGTCCAGCAAGCCGCTCAGCGCCGCACGCTGATCACCCGTCAGCGGAGCGAGGATCTCCTCAGCGGCCGACCTGCGTGCCGCCCGCAGCTCGCGCAACGCGCCCCGGCCGTCGTCCGTCAGCTCGATGCGGATGACCCGCCGGTTCGCCGGGTCCGGGACCCGCCGCACCTTGCCGCTCGCCTCCAGACCGTCGACCAGCGTCGTCACGGCACGCGGCACCACCTCCAGGCGCTCCGCCAGATCGGCCATGCGCGGCGGCGAACCCCAGTGCGCGAGCGTGCGCAACAACCGGGACTGGGCCGGGGTGATGCCCAGCTCGCGGTGCTCCAGATGCCGTTTCTGGATGCGGTGCACCCGGCGGGTGAGCCGCAGCAACTGCTCGGCGAGCAGACCGTCGGGATCGGGCGTGGTCATGCGGGAACAATATCAGGATGCCGTTCATTGTGAGTATAGGTAACAATGAGCTGTGATCCGATCCGCCGCGTCCCTCGTAGGAGCCCATGCATCCCGACCGTGAAGCCCCCTGGACCCCGCCGGCCGACTCGAAGGAGCAGCCCCGGCAGGTCCGCCGCATCCTCGGCCTCTTCCGCCCCTACCGGGGCCGCCTCGCGATCGTCGGCCTGCTGGTCGGCGCCGCGTCCCTGGTCTCGGTCGCCACGCCCTTCCTGCTGAAGGAGATCCTCGACGTCGCGATCCCCGAGGGGCGCACCGGCCTGCTGAGCCTGCTCGCCCTCGGCATGATCCTCAGCGCCGTCCTCACCAGCGTCTTCGGCGTCCTGCAGACCCTGATCTCGACGACGGTCGGCCAGCGCGTCATGCACGACCTGCGCACCGCCGTCTACGGCCGGCTCCAGCGCATGTCCCTCGCCTTCTTCACGCGCACGCGCACGGGCGAGGTGCAGTCCCGCATCGCCAACGACATCGGCGGCATGCAGGCCACCGTCACCTCCACCGCGACCTCCCTGGTCTCCAACGTCACCAGCGTGGTCGCCACGATCGTCGCGATGATCGCCCTCGACTGGCGCCTGACGGTCGTCTCGCTGCTGTTGCTGCCGGTGTTCGTCTGGATCAGCCGCCGCGTCGGCAACGAACGCCGAAAGATCACCACCCAGCGCCAGAAGCAGATGGCCGCCATGGCCGCCACCGTCACGGAGTCGCTCTCCGTCAGCGGCATCCTGCTCGGCCGCACGATGGGCCGCTCCGATTCGCTGACCAAGTCCTTCGCCGAGGAGTCCGAGGAACTCGTCGACCTGGAGGTCCGGTCGAACATGGCCGGGCGGTGGCGCATGGCCGTCATCACCATCGTCATGGCCGCCCTGCCCGCGGTCATCTACTGGACCGCCGGCATGGCGCTCCAGCTGGGCGGCCCCGCCGTCTCCATCGGCACGATCGTCGCCTTCGTCTCGCTCCAGCAGGGCCTGTTCCGCCCGGCCGTGAGCCTGCTGTCGACCGGTGTGCAGATCCAGACCTCGCTCGCCCTCTTCCAGCGCATCTTCGAGTACCTCGACCTGCCGATCGACATCACCGAGCGCCCCGACCCGGTGCGCCTCGACCGGGTCAAGGGCGAGGTCCGCTTCGAGAACGTCTCCTTCGGCTACGACGGCAAGGACGGCCGGGTCCTCGACGGCATCGACCTCACCGTCCCGGCGGGCAGCAGCCTCGCCCTCGTCGGCTCCACCGGCGCCGGCAAGTCCACCCTCGGCTACCTGGTGCCCCGGCTCTACGACGTCACCGGCGGCCGCGTCACCCTCGACGGGACCGACGTCCGCGACCTCGACTTCGACACCCTGGCGCGCGCGGTCGGCGTCGTCTCGCAGGAGACGTACCTCTTCCACGCCTCGGTCGCCGACAACCTGCGCTTCGCCAAGCCCGACGCCACCGACGAGGAGCTCCACCAGGCGGCCAGGGCCGCTCAGATCCACGACCACATCGCGGCCCTGCCCGACGGCTACGACACCGTCGTCGGCGAGCGCGGCCACCGCTTCTCCGGAGGCGAGAAGCAGCGCCTGGCCATCGCCCGCACCATCCTGCGCGACCCGCCGGTCCTCATCCTCGACGAGGCCACCAGCGCGCTGGACACCCGGACCGAGGCCGCCGTCCAGGAGGCCATCGACGCCCTGTCGGCCAACCGCACCACCCTCACCATCGCCCACCGGCTGTCGACCGTACGGGCGGCCGACCAGATCGTGGTCCTCGACGCGGGCCGGGCGGTCGAGCGCGGTACGCACGAGGAACTCCTGGAGGAGGGCGGCCGGTACGCGGCACTGGTACGCCGGGACGCCCAACTGGAACCGACAAGATGAAAATATGCCGGGTTTGTGACGATATGCGGGTTACCGTGCCCGCATGCAGAAGAACACTCCGCCACGGAGCGCGATTCGACTGACGCGCCGGGGCCGCATCGTCCTCGTCGCGACCGGAGCCGTCGTGGTCGGTACCGCCGTGGCGGTGCCGCTGCTGACCCTGGGAACCGAGGAGGAGAGCCGCCCCACGACCCTGGCCATCCCCGAGGGCTGGCGCGCGAGCCAGGTCTACGCGGCCGTCGACAAGGCCCTGGCCCTGCCGGCCGGCAGCACGAAGAAGTCCCTCGACAAGGCCGCGCTGAAACTGCCGAACGACGCCGAGGGCAATCCGGAGGGCTACCTCTTCCCGGCCACGTATCCGCTCCAGGAGAAGGCCACTCCGGAGAAGCTCCTGGCGCTGATGGTCGACACCGCGAACCAGAAGTTCAACGGCGCGCCCATCGCCGCCGGGGCGCAGCGCAACGCCATGAACGTGTACCAGGCCGTCACCATCGCGAGCATCGTCCAGGCCGAGGCGGCCACCAAGGCCGACATGGGCAAGGTGGCCCGGGTCATCTTCAACCGCCTCGAACGCGGCATGCCTCTGCAGATGGACTCCACCATCAACTACGCCCTCAACCGCTCCACCCTCCGCACGACGGAGAGCGACACGAGGATCGACAGCCCCTACAACTCGTACCAGCGCATGGGCCTGCCGCCCACGCCGATCGACAGCCCGGGGGAGGAGGCCATGCGCGCGGCCGTCAACCCGCCCGCGGGCGACTGGCTGTACTTCGTCACGGTCCGGCCGGGCGACACCCGCTTCACGGCGGACTACCAGCAACACCAGCGCAACGTCGCCGAGTTCAACGCACTGAGCAAGAAGAGCGGGGCACCGGCAGCCGGTTGACCGGCCTGTGCCCCGCCCGAGTCATGCCGCGGCCGGCTCCCGCTCCAGCAGCCGCCTGATGTCCCGCACGGCCGCGCGTCCGGCCCGGTTGGCCCCGATGGTGCTGGCCGAAGGGCCGTAGCCGACGAGGTGGACGCGGGGGTCGGCTGCCGTGCGCGTGCCCTCCATACGGATGCCGCCGCCGGGCGAGCGCAGCCGGAGCGGGGTGAGGTGGTCGATGGCGGCGCGGAAGCCGGTGGCCCAGAGGATGACGTCGGCGTCGATGTGGCGCCCGTCGGACCACTCCACGCCGGTCGGCGTGATCCGGTCGAACATCGGCTGCCGGTCGAGCACCCCGTCCTCGATGCCCTGCCGGATCGCGTCGTTGAGCGGCAGCCCGGTGACCGAGACGACACTGCGGGGCGGCAGGCCCTGGCGTACCCGTTCCTCGACGAGCGCGACCGCCGCACGGCCCGCCTCCTCGTCGAAAGGCCCCTCACGGAAGACGGGCGGGCGCCGCGTCACCCAGGTGGTGGCCGCCGCGTGCGAGGCGATCTCCAGCAGGTGCTGGGTCCCCGAGGCGCCGCCGCCCACCACCACGACCCGCTGCCCGGCGAACTCCTCGGGCCCGGGGTACTGCGCGGTGTGCAACTGCCGCCCCCGGAACGTCTCCTGGCCCGGATAGCGGGGCCAGAACGGCCGGTCCCAGGTGCCGGTCGCGTTGATCAGCGCACGCGTCGACCAGTCGCCGTCCGTGGTCCGGACGAGCAGACGCCCGCCGGGCCCCTCGCGAACGGCCCGCACGTCCACCGGGCGCCTCACCCGCAGGTCGAAGGTGCGCTCGTAGCGGTCGAAGTACGCACCGATCACCTCGGCGGACGGCCGCCCCGGATCCGCGTCCGTGAGTTCCATACCCGGCAGCGCGTGCATCCCGTGCACCTTGCCGTACGTCAGCGACGGCCAGCGGAACTGCCAGGCGCCGCCGGGGCCGGGGGAGTGGTCCAGCACGACGAAGTCGCGGTCCGGCTCGAAACCCGATCGCCGCAGGTGGTAGGCGGCGGCCAGGCCGGCCTGACCCGCGCCGATGACGAGCACGTCGACCTCGCGTGTGTTGTTCACATTTCTACTAACCGGTGCGGAGCCGTGGATCTTCCCGCACCGGACCTCTCACCGGCGGGGGAGGGGCACGCCGGCGCGGCACGGGTCGGCGCGTGCGTCAGGATGGGGGGCATGTCAGACGTCTTCACCACCCGAGTCCTGAACGTCAGCACCGGTGCCGCGGAGCGGGTCCTCGACATCACCGGCGACTGCGAGTCCTTCCTGCGTGAGGCGGCCGCCGGCCGTGACGGCCTCCTCAACGTCTTCGTCCCGCACGCGACGGCCGGCATCGCCGTCCTGGAGACCGGTGCGGGAAGCGACGACGACCTCCTGGCCGCCCTGCACACCCTGCTGCCCGCCGACGACCGCTGGCAGCACCGCCACGGCAGCCCGGGCCACGGCCGCGACCACGTCCTGCCCGCCATGGTCCCGCCGCACGCCACCCTGCCCGTGCTCGGCGGCCGGCTGGAGCTCGGCACCTGGCAGTCCGTGTGCCTGGTGGACACCAACAAGGACAACCCGGAACGCACGGTGCGCCTGAGTTTCCTGGGGTGAGCACGACTGTGCCGCCCCTCCTCCCGGCCGGTGGCCCCCCGTGCTCCGGCGTGCCGTGACGCCCGCCCGTAATGCCCGTATCCTCATCAATGCCAGATTCTCTTCCCGGCCTGCGGATTTCCGCGGGCGGAAGTGAGGCCAAGCGTGGTTCGGTCCGGTGAGGAACCCAGGCCGGCGGGGCGTGCGACGGACGGCACGGGGCCCGCCAGTCTGCGCGAGCTCTTCCTCCAGGGCGAGCCCGTCGAGACCGGCGTGCGGACGTCCATCCTGAACTCCTGGCAGCGCTGCCGGGCCCTGGGGCTGTCGCCGGACACGTTCGACCTGCCCTACCGGGAGGACTTCGACCCGGGCGGACGGATCGTCCGGGCCGCCGTGCCGGTGCTCGACCGGCTGCAGTCCGCCTTCGCCGGCAGCCAGGTCAACATCTCGGTCGCCGACGCCGAAGGGACGGTCCTGCTGCGCCGCTTCGGGGACCCCGCCATGACCCGCAGCCTGCCGGACCTCCAGGTCGTCCCGGGGTTCGTGTTCGCCGAGCGGGTCGCCGGCACCAACGGCATCGGCCTCGCCCTGGCGGAGCGGCAGCTCATCCGGGTCCACGGCGCCGAGCACTTCGCCGAGCGCTCCCAGCAGAACGCCTGCGTCGCGATGCCCGTGCGGGACCCGCTCAGCGGCCGCATCGAAGGTGTCCTGTGCCTCGGATATCCGCGCTCCTTCGACCGGCCCGCGCTGGGAGTCGCCATCCGCCGGGCCGCCGAGGGCATCGAACGGCGGCTCCTCGGACAGAGCTCCGCGCGTGAACGGGCCCTGCTGCGCACGTATCTGGCCAGTGGAGCCGGGAGCGACCCTCCGCACCGCGGTGTGGCGCTGGACGCCCTGGCGAACGCCCTCCACCCCCGTGACCAGGCAATTCTCCAGGAGCGGGCCGCCGAGCTGATCGCCGGGGCGCAGCGGGGGGCGATCGAGGTGACCCTGCCCGACGGCCGGCGGGTGACGCTGGTGAGCCGCCCGGTGACCAGTGGCTCCGGAGTGCAGGGCATCGCCATCGAGGCCGTGCTGCCCGGCCTGCCCGCGGGGGCGCCGCTCGCGATACCGCACCAGACGGACGAGCCGCCCGGCCTCACCGCCCCCGCCGTCCCGCTGACCGCCAAGCGCCCGGCGCTCACCCTGCCGTCCGGACACCTCGGCGCTGCCCCCGCCCCAGCCGTGACCACCGGCGCGGACGGCGCGGCGGTGGGGCCCGGCGTGGACGGCGCGGCGGTGGGGTCCGGCGCGGACGGCGCGGCGGTAGCACCCGGCGTGGACGGCGCAGCGGTAGGACCCGGCGTGGACGGCGCAGCGGTGGGGCCCGGCGTGGACGGCACAGCGGTAGGGCCCGGCGTGGACGGCACAGCGGTAGGGCCCGGCGCGGACGGCGCAGCGCTGGAGCCTGGCGTGACGGACGGGCCGGGCCTGGCCGGGCCCGGTGCCGTCGGGGCGGGCGCCGCAGTACGGAGCGAAGCCGACCCCGGCGCGGCCCCCGCGGCCGGCGGAGGCGGGCGTGCCACGGGCGGACAGCCCGGGGAAGCGCCCGCGGACCGGAGGCTGGTGATGCTGGGGGAGCCCCAGGTCGGGGCCTACGCGCTCGCGGCCCGCCGCCGTCTGGAGCTGCTGTCCGAGGCCAGTACCCGCATCGGCACCACCCTGGACGTACGCCGCACCGCCGAGGAACTGGCCGAGACGGCCGTCCCCGGACTGGCCGACTTCGTCACCATCGACCTGCCCGACGCCGTGCTGCGCGGTGAGGAGGCCGCCGACCCGCTCACCGACCTGCGCCGCACGGTCGTCCACGGCACCCGTGAGGGACTGCCCTTCACCCCGCCGGGCAAGCGCACCGACTTCGGCCCCGCCACGCCCCAGCTGCGCTGCCTCGGCAACCGTGAGGCCGTGCTGGAACCGGACCTGAGGGCCGCCTCGGGCTGGCTCGCCCAGGACCCCGAGCCCACCGCCCGCCTGCTGGCCCACGTCCACTCCCTCATCGCGGTGCCCCTGCTCGCCCGCGGTGTCGTCCTGGGCGTCGCCACCTTCTACCGCTCGGACGGCGTCTTCGGCGACGACGACCGCTCGCTGGCCCAGGAACTCGCCTCCCGTGCGGCCCTGTCCATCGACAACGCCCGGCGCTACACCCACGAACGCGCCATGGTCCTGGCCCTCCAGCGCCGGCTCCTCCCGCACGGCCTGCCCGACCAGGACGCCGTCGAGGTCGCCCACCGCTATCTGCCGGCGGAGTCGGACGTCGGCGGCGACTGGTACGACGTCATCCCCCTGCCCGGCGCGCGCGTCGGTCTCCTCGTCGGCGACGTCGTCGGCCACGGCATGCTCTCCGCGGCCACCATGGGCCGGCTGCGCACCGCCGCCCGCAGCTTCGCCGAGCTGGACTTCCCGCCGGAGGAGGTCCTCACCCACCTGGACAACCTCGTGGGCCGCCTCGACCGGGAGGACCCCGACGGCAAGGGCGCCGGCGTCATCGGTGCGACCTGCCTCTACGCCGTCTACGACCCGGCGGAGCAGCGGTGCCTGATGGCCCGCGCGGGACACCCGCCGCCCGCGCTCGTCCACCCCGACGGCACCGTGACCTACCCCGACCTGCCCGCCGGGCCGCCGCTCGGCCTCGGGGGCCTGCCCTTCGACGCCGTCGAGGTCGACCTCCCCGAGGGCAGCCAGCTGGTGCTGTACACCGACGGTCTCATCGAGGACCGGCACCGGGACGTCGACGTGGTCCTGGAGCAGCTGCGCGCGGCCCTGGCCCATCCCGAGCGCGCCCCGGAGGAGACCTGCCGGGTCATCCTGGACACCGTGGCGCCCACGCACCCGCACGACGACATCGCCCTGCTCGTCGCCCGCGTCCACGCCGTGGACCCCGACCGCATCGCCACCTGGGAGCTGTCCGCCGACCCGGCCCTGGTCGGCGAGGTCCGGGCGTCCGCCGTGCGCCGGCTGTCCGGCTGGGGGCTCGAGGAGACCGCGTTCGCGGCGGAGCTGATCCTCAGCGAGCTGATCACCAACGCCGTCCGGCACGGCGCGGAACCCATCCGGGTGCGGCTCCTCTACGGCCGGACCCTGATCTGCGAGGTCTCCGACGCCAGCAACACCGCACCGCACCTGCGCCGCGCCGCCAGCACGGACGAGGGCGGGCGCGGCCTCTTCCTGGTCGCGCAGCTGTCGCAGAGCTGGGGCACCCGCTACCTGCCCGAGGGCAAGGTGATCTGGGCCGAGTGCGAACTCGACGCGGCGTGAGACGCCCCCGGCCCGCCCAGCCGTGCGGTGTCCCCGGCCTGCCGACCCGTGAAGTGAGCCGGCCTGCCGACCCGTGAGGTGAGCCGGCCTGCCGACCCGTGAGGTGAGCCGGCCTGCTGAGTCGTGAGACGACCCCGGCCCGCCCAGCCGTGCGGTGTCCCCGGCGCGCCGACCCGTGAGGCGAGCCGGCCCGCCGACCCGTGGGGCGAGCCCGGCCGCCGAGCCGTGAGCTGACCCCCGCCGCCGAGCCGGGGCGCCCCGGCCCCCCGACCCGTATGGCCACCCCGGCCCGCCGGCCCGCGAGGTGATCTCGCCCGCCGACCGGGGAGGCCGCTCCCGTGGGGGCCGCGGCGGATCCGTGCCGTATCGGGCCGGGAAATGTCCTTAATGCTGTAATTTGATCGCGTGCGCGACGTTCCCGACACGCCCCCGGAGACGGCCTCACCCTTCGGGCCGGAACCCCTGGTCCGGATCCGCGGGCTCAGCAAGCGGTTCGGCGGCACCGTCGCGCTGGCCGGAGCCGACCTCGACGTCCACTCCGGCAGTGTCCTGGCGCTCCTCGGGCCCAACGGGGCCGGGAAGTCCACCCTCATCAAGATCCTCGCCGGAGTCCACCACGCCGAAGCGGGGCAGGTCACCGTCGCCGGAGAACCGCTCGGCAGCGCCACCGCCACCCGGGCCATGTCCTTCATCCACCAGGACCTCGGGCTCGTGGAGTGGATGACGGTCGCCGAGAACATCGCCCTGACCGCCGGGTACGGTCGCCGCTCGGGGCTGATCTCCTGGCGGCGCACCCGCGCGCGCTGCGTCGAGGCCCTGCGCGTCGTCGCCGCGCACCTCGACCCCGACCTGCCGGTCTCCGACCTCTCACCGGCCGACCACTCCCTGGTGGCGATCGCCCGGGCGCTGGCGGCACGCGCACGGCTCATCGTCCTCGACGAGCCGACCGCCCGCCTGCCCGCCGCGGACTGCGCCCGGCTCTTCCGCGTCCTGCACGAACTGCGCGACCGCGGACACGCGATCCTCTACGTCAGTCACCGCCTCGACGAGGTCTACCGGGTCGCCGACACCTTCGCCGTCCTGCGCGACGGCCGGGTCGTCAGCCACGGCCGGCTGGCCGGCCACAGCCCCGAGCGGCTGGTCCACGACATCGTCGGCGAGACGGACGAACCCGCCGCCCACCGACCCGCCAGGGCGGCAGGCCACGCGCCCCCCGTCCTGACACTCGACGGCGTCCGCACCGCCCGGGCCGGGCCCGTGAACCTCACCCTCGCCGCCGGGGAGGTCCTCGGGCTGGTCGGCCTGTCCGACGCCGGACACATGGACCTCGGCCGCGCCCTCGCCGGCGCCCGCCCCCTCCTGGAGGGCCGGGCCGTGCTGGACGGGCGGCCGTACCGGCCCCGCACCGTCGCGGAGGCCGTCGGCCGCGGAGTCGGTCTGGTGCCGGGTGACCGGCTGCGCGAGGGCTGCTTCGCCGAGCTGACCGTACGGGAGAACCTCCTGGCCGACCCGCGCGCGGGAGGCGGACCCGCACCACGCTGGATCGGCCCCCGTGCCGAACGCGCCCGGGCCGCGGCCCTGCTCGACCGCTTCTCGGTGCGCCCCCGTGACACCGAGACGCCCGTCGCCACCCTGTCCGGCGGCAACCAGCAGAAGGTCGTGCTCGGCAGCCGGCTGCGGACGGAACTGCGGCTGCTGATCCTGGAGGAGCCGACCGCGAGCGTCGACGTCGGCGCCAAGGCCGCGATCCACCGCCTGCTCCACGAGGCGCTGGACGCGGGCCTCGCGGTGCTGCTGCTGTCCACCGACTTCGAGGAGGTGGCGAGCGTGTGCCGGCGCACGCTGGTCTTCGTGCGCGGCACTGTGACGGCCGAGCTGAGCGGCCGCGCCCTCACCGTCGCCGGACTCACCCGGGCGGCCTCGGCCATGCCCCCGTCCCCGGCCGGACACCCGTGACACCCCCGCCCCGGCCGCGGCGCCGGCCCGGCGGCCACCACATCGGCGCCTACGGCCTGCTCGCTCTCACCGTCCTGCTCTGCCTGGCCTTCTCCCTCGCCCTGCCGGACACCTTCCCCACCCTCGACACCCTCGACTCGATCCTCTCCAACCAGTCGATCCCGGCGGTCATGGCGCTCGCCGCCATGGTGCCCGTCGTCACCGGCGCGTTCGACCTCTCCATCGGCTACGGCCTCGGCCTGGCCCATGTGATGGTGCTGCAGCTCATCGTCGACGAGGGCTGGCCCTGGCCGCTGGCCTGCCTCACCGTCCTCGCCGGGGGGCTGGTCGTGGGCGTAATCAACGGCGTCGTCGTCGAGTTCGGCCGGATCGACTCCTTCATCGCCACCCTCGGCACGGGCAGCATGATGTACGCCGTGACCGGCTGGATCACCGACGGCGGCCGGATCGTCCCCGGCCCGCAGGGCCTGCCCCCGGCGTTCACCGACCTCTACGACTCCTCGTTCCTCGGCCTGCCGGTCCCCGCCTTCTACGTGCTCGCCCTCGCGGCCGTTCTCTGGCTGGTGCTGGAGCGGCTGCCGCTCGGCCGGTACCTCTACGTCGTCGGGTCGAACCCGCGGGCCGCCGACCTCGTGGGCGTCCCGACCCGTCGGTACACCGTCTACGCGTTCGCCGCCTCGGGCCTGATCGTCGGCTTCGCCGGGGTGCTGCTCGCCGCCCAGCAGCAGATCGGCAACCCGAGCGTCGGCCTCGACTACCTGCTGCCCGCCTTCGTCGGCGCCCTCCTCGGCTCCACGGCGATCAAGCCCGGCCGCCCCAATGCCCTCGGCACGGTCGTCGCCGTCGCCGTCCTCGCCGTCGGCCTCACCGGTATCGCCCAGCTGGGCGCCGAGTTCTGGACGGTCCCGCTGTTCAACGGCGGGACCCTGCTGATCGCCGTGGGTCTGGCCGGTTACGCCGCCCGCCGCCGGCTGAGCGGGGGCGCCGCGCGGGAGACTCCCGCCGCGCCGCCCCCGCCCGCACCCGCGCACCAGGGCGGCTCCGACCCGCCCTGACGCCACGGCAGGCCCCGCCGCGTCGACATCCCTCACTGGAGCTCCCGTGCACCACACCCGCAAGGCCGCGCCCGCCGTGTGCACCGCGCGGCTCGCCTCCTGTGCCCTGCTGGCCACCGTCGCCGTCCTCACCGGCTGCGAACGCGGCTCCTCCGGCGAGGCGGACGAGGCCACCACGGGCCCGAGCGGCTGCCCCGCCGTCCACGCCCGGGCCAGGGAAGCCGTCACCCGGGCGGAACGGACCGACATCCCCTGGGGAGGGCCCACCAGCGGCCCGACGGCCGTGTCCGGCAAGAACCTCGTCTACGTCGCCCAGACCATGACGAACCCCGGTGTCGCGGGCGCGGCCAACGGAGTACGGGACGCCGCGAAGGCCATCGGGTGGGAGGTCCGGGTGATCGACGGCGGCGGCACCCCGGCCGGCATCCAGGCGGCCATGAGCGAAGCCGTCTCCCTGCGGCCCTCGGGCATCGTCATCGGCGGGTTCGACCCCGACTCGACGGCCCAGCAGACCGCCCGGGCCGCCGAGCAGGGCATCCCGCTCATCGGCTGGCACGCGGTCCCCGACCCCGGGCCCAGCCGCCGGCCCGACCTCTTCACCAACGTCACCACCCGGGTCCGGGACGTGGCCCGCATCAGCGCACAGTGGATCATCTCGGACTCCGGCGGCCGTGCCGGGGTCGTACTCATCACCGACGCGTCGATCCCCTTCGCGCGCAACAAGTCCGACCTGATCCGCGAGGAACTGGCCGCCTGCCAGGGCGTGCGGCTGCTCTCCGTGGAGAACATCCCGATCTCCGACGCGAGCAGCCGTACACCCCGGGAGATCTCCTCCCTGCTGTCCCGTTTCCAGGACCGCTGGACCCACTCCGTGGCCATCAACGACCTGTACTTCGCCGACGCCGCGCCCGCCTTCCGCGCCGCCGGTGAGAAGGGCTCCGGGCCGCCCTTCAACATCGGGGCCGGCGACGGCGACCCGTCCGCGTTCCAGCGCGTCAACAGCAGGCAGTACCAGGCCGCGACCGTGCCCGAGCCGCTGTCCCTCCAGGGCTGGCAGATCGTCGACGAGTTCAACCGCGCCTTCTCCGGCCGTCCCGACAGCGGGTACGTGGCCCCCGTGCACATCGCCACTGCCGGCAACAGCGAAGGCGCCACCGCCTGGGATCCCTCGGGTTACCGGGAGGCCTACCGGAAGATCTGGGGGAAGTGACGGGCCGCACAGGCAAGTCACGGGCCGGCAGGTGAAGTGACGAGCCGTCAGGTGCCGGTCCTTTCACGGAACATGCACGGAACGTCGGAACCCTTTTAACTTTCAAACGCTACTGTCGCGTCAGTCGAGTGGCCGCCGGGGGCCGACCGAGCGGGGCCCGCGGCGGCCCTCGCTCCCCCCACCAGGTACAGGAGACGCGCTGTGCACGACGGCGACGTAGTGGTGATCGGCGGCGGCTACGCCGGTGTCCGGCTGGCCAGACGGCTCGACGGAACGGCCCGGGTCACGCTGGTCGACCGCAAGGAGGTCTTCTTCCACCGTGTCGCCTCCCTGCGCGCCGGGGTACGCCCCGAGTGGACCCACACACCCTTCATCCCCTACGACCGGTTGCTGCGTCACGGCCGGGTCGTCACCGGCAAGGCCGTCCGCGTCGACACCGCCGAGCGGCAGGTCGTCCTCGCCACCGGGGAGCGCCTGCCGTACGACGTCGTCGTGATCGCCACCGGCGCCGACTACCCCGAGCCGGCCCGCTTCACCGGCACCACCGCCGAGGAAGCGGCCAAGTCGTTCGCCGAGCACCAGCGCGACATCGCCACGGCCGAGCACGTCCTGGTCGTCGGCGGCGGCCCCGGCGGCGTCGAACTCAGCGCCGAGATCCGCCTCGCCCGCCCCGGCGCCCGGGTCACCCTCGCCCACTCCGGACCCGCGCTGCTCGACTTCGCGGGCCTGACCCGCCCGGGACGCAAGGCCCTGGCCTGGCTGAAGTCCCACGACGTCGAGGTGCGCCTCGACTCGTTCATGTCGCCCGGCACCGCATTCGGCACCTATCGCGACGCCCGCGGCACGGTCGTCGAGGCCGACCTGTCCTACTGGGCGACGGGCACCACCCCCAACACCCTCTGGCTGCGCCTGGCCGGTCACGGCGACTGGCTCAACGGAGCCGGCCGTGTGAAGGTCGACCGGACGCTCCGGGTCGCGGGCCGGACGGACGTGTTCGCCGTCGGGGACGTGAACGACGTCAGCGAACTCAAGGTCACCCCCGCCGCCCTCGCCCAGGCCGACACGGCCGCGCACAACATCCGCGCCTATCTGCTGAGTTCGGGCAGACACCGCAAGGAGCCACGCCTCTACCGCCCGACCCGGCGCACCCCGCTCATCGTGCCCTTCGGACCGGCCGACGGACTGACCGTGCTCCCCGTGCCCGGCGGCGAGTCCGCCGTGTTCGGCAGCCGCACCACCACCCTGGCCAAGGCGAAGAGCCTCCTGACCCCCTACATGCGCCGTCAACTCGGTTACACCGCCGCCTGACCCGCACTCCGGCCGCCCCCGCCACCCCACCCCCCGGTCGTTACCCGCGAGTTCACACTGGGGTAGGGTCCCCACCGTTTCGGCTACCGGCTGATGGTGGGCCGGTACAGGGTGTGTCGGAGGGTGGCAAGAGGATGGAATCCCAGCGGGGTGACGGCGGATCCGTGGACCTGGACGGCACGAGTCTGGAGTCCCTCCGGCCCGAACCGCTGCTGACCAGGGACTACGAGACGCGTCCCGCGCTCGTCTACGAGCGGCTGCGGCAGCAGCACGGCCCCGTCGCGCCGGTCGACCTCCTGGGGGTTCCGGCCTGGCTGGTCCTCGGCTACCGCGAGTCGCTGCAGGTCCTCCAGGACGACGACGGCTGGCCCAAGGGCCTGGAGAACTGGCGGGCCCGCACCGAAGGCAGGGTCCCCGCCGACTGGCCGCTCGGTCCCTCCCTGGAGGTCAACCACATCCTGATCCAGGGCGGCCCCGGCTACCGGCCGCTGCGCACCGCGTGGGACGCCGCCCTCAAGCCCTTCCAGGACCCCCGCCATCCCCAGGCCAAGCGCCTGAAGTCCGCCGTCACCGCCTACGCCGACGAGCTGATCACTCTCGTCGGACAGGGCGGCAGGACCGGGGTCGCGGACCTGTCCGCGCAGTTCTCCCGGCCGCTGCCGCTGATGGTGGCCAGCCATCTGCTGGGCTTCCCCGGCTCACAGGGCGACGACGCGCTGATGGACATGTGGCGCGTGCTCGACGCCGGCCCGGACGCCGAGGCAGCGCTGGAACGCCTGCTGGCGACCCTGGCCGAACTGGCCGCGCACAAGCTGGAGAAGCCGGGCGACGACTTCCCCTCGTACCTGCTGGCCGCCCACCCGGACCTCTCGCTCGACCAGCTGGCCCGCGAGCTGTTCATGCTGCTCGGGATGACGTCCGACCACGTCGGCATCCTCATCTCCAACACCGTCGTCGAGGTCATCTCGGGCGAGGGCGGCGTGCGCGCCAGCCTGTCCGCCGGGATGGTCAGGGAGAGCATGAACCGCGTGGTCATGCGCAAGCCGCCGCTGGTCAACTTCGTCCCGCGCTTCGCGGCCCGGGACACCCCGCTCGGCTCCTACACCATCCGGGCCGGCGACCCGGTGTGGGTCTCCCCGGGCGCCGCCCACGCCGACCCGCTCTTCGCCGACCACGTCGCCTCCGGCACCGCCATCAGCACCCGGGCCCACCTGTCCTGGGGGGCCGGACCGCGCCAGTGCCCGGCCCGGGAGCTCGCCTCGACGGTCGCGGCGGCCGGAGTGGGACGCCTCTTCGAGCGGTTCGACCACCTCGATCTCGCCCTGCCCGCCGACCAACTGCCCTGGCGTTCCTCACCGTTCATGCGAGGCCTGCGCTCCCTGCCCGTCCGCTACGCACTCGCCTCCGCGCCGCCCCCGCGGCCGTGGGCGGACGACCCCGCTCCCGGGGTGGCCGACGAGGTCCTGCCCGACCCCTCCGCCCGGCAGCGCTCCTCGCTGTGGCGCTATCTGACAGGCCTCATCCGCGGCGGCCGCTGAGGTGCGGGGACCGAGCCGAACGCCCATCCCGTACCGGCGTTCCTCACGGTCCCCGGATGACGCCCGCACACCGCACACATGACAAAAGGTGCTGGTCGGCGGCGCTCCCGGGGTGCGATGCTCATATCGGACCCGGGAAAGGGCGCGAGGGCCCACGGGGGCCGGGCAGGTACACCTCGATGACCTGCCCGGCCGTTCCTGTGTCCAGGGGCCGTGTCCCCGGCGCCTTCCCGTCGCTACCGCCATCGGTTCCTCCGCCACGGGGCGCACCGGGCGGGGGAGCGGGGCTCAGACCCAGCCCGATTCCGTGGCGATCCGGATCGCATCGATCCGATTGCGTCCGCCGGTCTTCCGGGTGATCGCCGACAGATGGTTGCGGACCGTGGCCGCGGACAGGAACAGCCGCTCGGCGATCTCCCGGGTGGGCGTCCCGTCGGCGGTCAGCCGCAGCACCTCGACCTCGCGCGGGGTCAGCGGGTTGGCTCCCGCGTCCAGCGCGGCCAGCGCGAACTCCGGGTCGACGAACCGCTGCCCCCTCACCAGCTTGCGGACGCCGTGCACCAGCCGGTCCGGTGGCGCGTTGGTGCTGATGACTCCGGCCGCGTGCAGATCGAGCATGCGGCGCAGCCGCTCGGGGGTCGTCGAGGCCATCATCAGCAGCATCCGGCAGTCCGGCAGCCGCGCCCGCAGCTCACCGCGGACGGCGACCTCCTCGCCCTCCCTGGAGTCCACGCCGATCACCGCCACGTCCGGCCGGCACACCAGGGCACGTGCCAGTACGTCGCCGTTGCCCTCGGCCTCGGCGACGACCTCGATGTCGTCCTCCCGCGACAACAGAGCGGCGAACGCTCCCCGCACGAGACGAGTCCGCTCGACGAGAAGAACGCGGATCACAGTCGCTCCTCTCCGCCGTGCGCGGCCCGTCAGGCCACCTTGATCGGATTATCGCCGCACAGCGCCGACTTTTCAGTTCGGGCCGTTCCCGCACCCGAACGGCCCCGGTGAGCCGCCGCCCGAGGCCGCCGGTGATCGAGTGGTGGGGTGTGGGGGCCGGGCGTACCGTCGAACGGTGGACACCGCAGGCAGCAGCCCGCAGTCGGCTTCACCACAGGCGACCACCACCAGGGAATCCGGTGGTGGCGGCAACACGATGGCACTTCTCGTCATCGCCTCGTGCCAATTGATGGTGGTCCTCGACATCACCATCGTGAACATCGCGCTGCCGCACATCCAGAGTGCGCTGGACTTCTCCACCACCAGCCTGTCCTGGGTGGTCAACGCCTACACCCTCACCTTCGGCGGTCTGCTGCTGCTCGGCGGCCGGGCCGGCGACATCCTCGGCCGGCGGCGCGTCTTCATCTTCGGCGTGCTGCTCTTCGCGCTCGCCTCCCTGCTGGGCGGCTTCGCCCAGACCTCCGGCCAACTCCTCGGCGCACGCGCCCTCCAGGGCGTCGGTGGCGCGATCGCCTCCCCGACCTCCCTCGCCCTGATCAGCACCACCTTCCGCGAGGGTCCGGAACGCAACCGCGCCTTCGGGGTCTTCGCCGCGGTCTCGGCCGGCGGCGGCGCGATCGGCCTGCTCGCGGGCGGCATGCTGGTGGAGTGGCTGAACTGGCGGTGGGTGCTGTTCGTCAACGTGCCCATCGGCCTGCTCATCGTGCTCGCCACACCGCGCTTCATCAAGGAGTCCGAACGGCACCCCGGCCGCTTCGACATCGCGGGCGCGCTGACCTCCACGGCGGGCATGGTGCTGCTCGTCTACGGCTTCATCAGAGCGGCGCAGGAAGGCTGGCGGGACGCCCTGACCCTCGCCTCGTTCGCCGGGGCGGTCGTGGTCCTCGCACTCTTCATCATGATCGAGCGTCGTTCGAAACAACCCATCACGCCGCTGCACATGTTCGCCGACCGCAACCGTGCGGGCACCTACGGCATCATGCTGTGCCTGGCCGCCGCCATCTTCGGCATGTTCTTCTTCCTCACGCTCTTCGTGCAGGACGTACTCGGGTTCAGCCCGCTCGCGGCCGGACTGGCCTTCCTGCCGGTCAGCGCGGTCATCGCCGTCGGAGCCGGACTGGCCTCGCGCTTCCTGCCCGTCTACGGGCCCAAGCCGTTCATGGTGGTGGGCGCGATCCTGGCGGCGGCCGGCCTGGCCTGGCTGACCCTGACCGACGTCCACTCCACCTACGCGGGCAGCGTCCTCGGCCCGATGCTCGTCTTCAGCCTCGGCATGGGCATGGAGTTCGTGTCACTGACCCTCATGGCGCTGTCCAACGTCCCCACACCCGAGACCGGCGCGGCCTCCGGGCTCCTCAACGCCACCCAGCAGGTCGGCGGCTCCCTCGGCCTGTCGATCCTGGTCACGATGTACGGCACCGCCAGCACCAACGAGGCGGAGAAGCAGATCCCGGACTTCCTCCAGCAGGCGACCCCGGCCGAGCGCATCCGCTTCCAGCGCACCGGGGAACTGCCCAAACCCTGGTCCGACGAGATCCTCACCGCCGGTGTCTCGGCCGCCTTCATCATGGCCGCGATCTTCACCGCCGTCGCCGCACTGATCGCCCTGGTCGTCATCCAGGTCCGCCCCTCCGACCTGGAACGCCTCAAGGGAGGAGCGGGGCCCGGTCCGATGTGACCCCCGGTCCTCGGGGTGCACCGAGTGGTGGGCCACCTGCACGGGGTTCCCTTCACGTGGGGCGGACTGGGAGCGCTCCCTCGGGCCGCTCTCCGGGAGGATCAGTGAAACCATTCAGCGTCAAGTGGGCTGCTGAGAAACAGAGTTGCGAGCAAGGTCCCTGTCTGTCGCGCTGACGCCGTTCGCCCGGGTGGCGGGGGGCCGGAGCGCTTCCGTCGGGTGAATCTGCGGTCGCGGGCGCCCGAAACGATCCCGGCGGCGGAAGTCTCAGAGGGTGAGCGAAGGAGGAGGACCACCCCACCGGCGGCTCGGGCGAGTGCTGCGCGACGGGCTCGGCGTCCGCCGTGCCCTGCACCGGCGCCGGCTGATGCGACAGGGCTACGACCGGACCAGGGCCTGGCGGGTCCGCAAGAGCGGCGCCTACGTGGCCCTGCTGGTGCTGACGTTCATCGGGGCGCTGCTTCTGCTGTTCCTCGCCGTGACGGCTCTGGTCACCCTGCCGCAGGACGACAACTTCCATTCGCCCGTTCGATGGATCAGCGATCAGTGTGACGCTCAGGACAATTTCAGCTGCACCGTCCTGCAGTCGCTGTTCATGCCGTTCCTGACGCTCGCCCTCGCCACCGTCACGTACCTGTTCTTCCGCTTCCGCCACGTGCGCCAGGCCTACACACGCAAGGCACTCGAGGACCCCCACGAACTCGTGGAGACCGCGGGTGGCATCTTCGGCCGGGTCGTGGGCCGCGACCAGCTCTGCGCCGTCCTCATGGAGGACCTGCGCGACCGGCGTTTCCGCCGCACCCACGTCGTCGTCGGCGGCATCGGCACCGGCAAGACGGCGCTGGTGGTGCTGCTGACCCAGCGGCTCGCGGAGCGTGGGGCGGTGCCCGTCCCGCTGCGGCTGCGGGCTGCCGAAAGGGACCTCGACTTCCGTGAACTGGCCTTCGAGCGCTTCTGCCGGGAGGTGCAGGGCACCATCCGCTCCCAGGCGGAGGCGGAGAAGGTGTGGCGGCGGCTGAGCCAGCAGGGCCGGATCGTGGTGCTCGCGGACGGGCTGGACGAAGCGCTCACCATGGAAGCCCTGACGGAGGAGCGCGACACCATCATCAGGATGGCGATCCGCCGGGCCAACGAGGAGGGTCTGCCGCTGATCATCACGTCACGGCCGCACGACTCGCTGCGCGGCATGGAGGCCTCCCTCACCGAGCTGGAGCCGCTGAGCGAGGAGGCCGCCCTCACCTACATCTCGTCGGGGGGCGTGGGGGAGGACCGCCAGCGGCTCGACTGGATCGTCGAGCGGGCCGGCATCGCGGAGGCCCCGACCTATCTCGAGATCGCCGCCGAACTGCACGAACAGGGACTGCTGGAGCGTGCTCTCAGCGCCCCCACGGAGGAAGAGGCGGTAGAGACCAGGGGCGGAGACCGGGCGTCCCTGCGGTTCCATCTGTTCGAGACCTGGCTCAGCGCCCTCATCAGCGGGCGCTTCCGGCCGCATCTGCCGCTCACCCCCGAGGAGCGCCGCTCGACCGTCCACTACCTGTCCGCGCTGGCGTGCGTGGGGCTCGCCCTCGACACCTCCGAAGTGCGGTTCGCCGACGTCGTCGACGAACAGGACCCGTCCCGCTCCCGCTTCCCCGAGATCGTCCGCGAACTGGCCCGCAGGGTCGGCGACAGCGGCATCGACCTCAGGCTCGCCGCCCACTGGGGCGCCCGGATGGAACTGGTCGAGCTCGGCGGGGACCGCGTCCGTTTCCAGCACAGCGTCATCCAGGCCCAGTTGGGCGCCCGTTTCCTCAACGCGGTCATCCACCCCGACGTCCCGGACGAACCCCGGGAGGGATCGTTCTTCCCGGCGGCCCTGCAGAGCCCGGGCCGGGAGCTGCTGATCGCCATGGTGCTGCACTCCCGGCTGCCGGACGGCGCGTGCGTCCACGACGAGCCGGGCGCCGTGGGCCCGGACGGGACCTGCTGGTGCCCGGTGAGCGCCGCCCGTGACCTGCTGATGGAGGCCGCCTGCCAGGCGCAGAGCGCCCGCAACTGCGGCCAGGGCAACGAGAACAAGCAGGAGACCAGGCCGCTCTTCGGCCGGACCCTGCACAGCAAGGCCCTGGAACTCTACGCGGCGGCCCTGGAGATCGACAGCGTCGACGCCGAGCCGGAGCAGCATCTGATCGCCATGCGGCTGTGCACCTCCTGGCCGGAGCTCCGGGCCCGCGACCCGCACACCCTGCAGACCGCGAAGGCCTTGCTCGTGACCCGGTTCGGCGAGGCCATGCGCGGGGTGGCCCAACGCCAGACCCTCCGGCCGGCCTACCTCGAACTCTTCGAGATCGCGCGTCTGGAGCCCTCGTACCCCGTCCGTCTCGCCATCGCACAGGAGATCGGCGCCGGCGGCGACCTCGCCTTCGAGGCGCTCCAGCCCAGGCTGCGCGGACCGCAAGTGGTCGAGGGCCGCCGGGTGGAGCGGGAGCCCGACTGGACGGAGGAGATCTGGGTCGGCCAGCAGCCCGAGGTGGTCGGCGAGCGGGAGACCCGGCGACGCCGCCACGGCGAAGGCCAGGTGGCCCGGATGAAGCGCGAACTGAAGGAACGTGAGCAGCAGCGGCGTCAGGAACGCCGGCGGGAGCGCGAGGACCGCGAGACCGAGGAACGGCAGTGGCGGGACAACACGTTGTGCGCCTGGCTGATCCCCCTGCTCGTCGGCTCGGTCACGACCCACCGTCACCAGGACACGCCGTACGCGTTCCTGGAGAGCTGGGTGCGCCGCGTCGGCATCCCCGAGGACAGCCCGGACGCGCGCGCCCGGCTCGATCTCAACGTGGAGGTGGCGCTCGCCCAGGGTTTCAAGTACGCCGCGAACCGGCGGCACCGTCATCCGCACGCCCGGTCCGAGGCCCGCGAGTACCTCAGCGAGCAGGCCTGGGACATGCTCAAGCGCACCACGTTCTGGTTCACCCGTCTGACCCTGCTGCACGCGCTGACCCTCTGGGACCTGCCCGACGGCGCCACGCCCCACCACCCCTCGGGCGGCCACGGCTCCGATCCGGCCCAGCAGGTGCGGCAGTGGCTGGCCCGGCCGGACGGCGAGCCGGAGCACCCCTTCGTCACGGCGGCCGGGAAGCTGTGCGTGTGGGCCCTCGAGACCGGGCAGCCCGAGCGGTTCCTGTGGATCGACGAGTCGGGTGTCGCCGGGCACGTCGGTTCCCAGACGTCCCGGGGCGAGGTCCGCAAGCACAACCTCTGGATCCCGCCCTCCACCGGCTGGAGCGCCCTCCACCCGAGCGCGCAGCAGCTCCTGGCCGACGTGCTGCTGCTGCTCAACCTGGCCGAGCGCGGCGACTGGCCCACCGACCGCATCCGCCGCCTCCAGCACACCGCCCGCCCCGACCTGCCGCCCTGCCTGACCCTGGACCGCACCCCGCTCGACCCCGGCCGTACCAGCGTGCGCACGGCGTCCTCCCAGGCGGGATCCAACTGCCGCGACGACTGCGCCTTCGAACTGTGCCCCTACCCGCCCAAGGGCCTCGACGGCCAGCGCGTCGAACTGGGCGAGGCCTTCTGCCGCGCCCAGGCCACCCTCCTGTCCCACTCCCGCTCCGGCCTCCACCCCAAAGCGCCCTGGCAGCGCCGGACCACCGTCGCGGAGCTGCGGGAGTTCTGGGAGTCGATGGGACACCGGGCGCAGCACAACGCGCGGCCGCGGTGAGCTGCCGGACCCGGTGCCGCAGGGACCCGGCCGGGCACCGGCCGGCGGGCCGGTGCGTGGTCGGCCGGACGAACACGGTCACGGCCGCGGGCGAGGGAACGACTCCAGTGCCGCGGCCAGGCCTGCCGCGTCCGTGCCGATCTTGCGGTAGACGGACGACAGCAGTTGCCGCACGCCCTCCTCTGTGAGGTGCAGTTCCTTGGCCACGACCGCAGCGGGGTGGCCGCCGACCGTCATCTCGGCGGCCCTGCGCTCCTGCGCGGTGAGTGTGTCCGTCTGTGCGTAGCGCAGCGGCAGGGGTCGCAGCCCGGCCGCGGACAGTTCCCGCCTGGCCCGGGCGGCCAGGCCCTCCGCACCGCAGTGCACCGCCCCCTCCAGCCCCTGGTACAGCCGGTCGGCGGCCTGGTGCAGACGGCCGTCGCGCGCCAGGGCGGCGCCGTGGCCGACCAGAGCTCGGGCCAGTTCGTACGCGGCGGGCGACTGCTGCAACTGGTCGACGGCCTGCGCGTGCAGATCGAGCCCCGCCTCACCGCCCGTCACCTCCGCCTGCGCGTGCAGGGCCTGGCCGATCGCGGAGGCCGCGCCGAAGTCCCGGGCCCGCTTCACCGCGTCCTGGGCGTGCCGCACCGCCCGGTCGGGAGCGGTGCGCGACAGGGCCGAGGCCAGCCCCAGCTGCCAAGGACACCACGCGGGGTTGCGCCACTCCCGGCCCTCCAGCCACTCGCCGACGCCGGTCAGCAGGTCGGCGGCCTCCTCGGGCCGGTCCTCCGCCAGGAGCAGCTCGGCGTAGACCGTGCGCGGGTCGGGGTAGATGACCGCGTTGGGAATGACGTCGCCGTAGTGGTACCGGTCGGCCAGCCGGCGTGCCGCGATGACCCGGCCTCGGGCCAGCAGGGTCTGGATCAGGATGCCGATGGCGAACCACTGGGCGGGCACCGCGCCTTCCACGCGGTCGGCGATGCCGAGGCCCTCCCGCACCAGGTGCTCGGCCTCGGGCAGGCAGCCGCGGCGGAAGCGGATGTACCCGGAGAGCGTCTGGCCCAGGGCCAGGTGGGAGCCGCGCCAGCCCTTCGACTCGCACTCGGCCATGCCCCTCGCGAAGAGTTCCTCGGCCCGCCGGGGCTGGTCGCAGTACATGAACACCAGCGCGACCGAGACCGGCACCTCGAACCCTCGGTTCTCATGGGTCCAGCTCAGTCCGCCGCGCAGGGCCTTCTCGGCGTAGGCGAGGACCTTCTGCCGGGGCTCGCCGCACATCATCGCGTCCCAGGCCCGCGCCCCGAGGATGTAGCGCTCCTCCAGACCGCGTCCGGGCAGCCGGTCGGCGAGCCGGGCCAGCCTGCGGGAACGGCTCGCCGAGTCGGCCTCGTCGGCGCGGAACGCGCTCCACACGAAATGATCGGCCTGCATCCGCAGCCGGATCCGGGGATGGGCGGCGGCCCGTCGCGCCTCGTCGGCGGCCACCGTCGCGGCCTCCGCCATCCGGTCGGTGTGGGCCAGGGCCTGGGTCAGCCGGTACACCATCGAGGCACGCAGCTCGGGGTCGATGCCCGGTTCCGCGAGCGCCTCCCGCAGGTGCGCCACGGTCGCCGTCGGCTTGATGAGGAAGGTCGCGCAGGCCAGTTCGTGCAGCAGCGCGGCCCGTTCCTCCGGCGGCGGCGGTTCCTGCAGAGCCCGGTTCAGCAGCCGTCGCGCCGCCTCCGGGGCGCCGGAGTGCAGCGCCTCGCGGGCGGCCTCCCGCAGACAGGCCACGGCCTCGGCGCTGCCCTCACAGGGGACCTCCAGCAGGTGCCGGGCCGCGGCGGCGCAGCCGAGCCCGGCCGCCCGGACGGCTTCGGCGGCCGAGTTGTGCAGGCCCTCCCGCAGGCCCGGCCTGATGGACCGGTAGATCGTGGTGGCGATCAGCGGGTGGAGGAACTCCAGCGTCTCGGCGTTCTCCTCGCCGTCGGCGAGGAAACGGGCGGTGCGCAGTTTCTCCGTGGCCTCGGCCGCCGCGGTGCCGCCGATCGCCGCGATGCGGGCGGCCAGCTCCGGCGGGACGGCCTGCCCGAGGACCGCCGCGGCGTAGGCGAAGCGGACGGTGGTGGTGCCCAGGCGCTGGAGCCGCTCGATCAGTCCGGGCCCCTTCACCGCGGCGGCCAGGTCGCGCATCGCGGGCAGGTCCTCGCCGGTGCCCCGCAGCTCGTGCTCACCGAGCCGGACGGCGAGCTCCACCGCCTCGAACGGGCTGCCGCCGGTGATCTCCCAGCATTCCTCGCAGAACGCGTCCTCGGCCTCCTCGCCGACCTCGTCCCGCACGATCCGGGCCACGGCCGCGGAGCTGAGGGGCGCCAGGGTGAAGGGGCGGTTCCCCGGATCGGCGGCGGGGGAACCGAACGCAGCGGCCTCCAGGGGCAGTTCGTCGGGCCGGAAGGCGACGACGATCAGCAGCGCCAGGTCCACGGCCCGTGGCGCGAACGAGGCCAGCCAGGTCAGCGACTCGACGTCCGCCCAGTGCAGATCGTCCAGCAGCAGCACCACGGGCGTCCTCGTCACCGCGAGGCGCGTCATCACCCAGTCGAGACCGTCCCGCACCCCGGTCGGGTCCGGGACGTGGCCGCTCGGCGTGGCGACCAGCCCGAGAGCAGCGGCGACGATGTCGTACCAGCCGCCCAGGAAGGCGCGGAGCCCGTCCTCGTCCATCGACGCCAGCGCGGGCTGGACGACCTGGCGCACCAGGTGGAACGCCAGCCCCTGCTCCTTCTCACCGCCTCGGCCCGACAGCACGGTGAAACCCTGCTCCCGGGCACGGGCGCGGGCCTCGGTCAGCAGGGAGGTCTTGCCCATCCCGGCCGGACCGGTGAAGGCGAGGAGACCACCGCGCGGCGCCTGGGGCACACCGTCGACGGTGTCCCGCAGGCCTGCCAGCGCCGCGTCGAGCGCCCGGAGCTCCTTGCGGCGCTCGAGCAACGGCCGGATCTCGGGCGTGGATTGCCGCAGCTCATACGCCATGTGCCGTACCGCTTCCTGTCGTCGGCCATCGGGAGGCAGCGCGAGCGTACGCCTCCCGATGGCCGCCTTTCCGCATTCTGGAACGAGCACGACGAAGAAGGGTGAATGACCTGCTGGAGCCGCGTGAGACGCGGGCCGGGCGGGTACCGTGACCCGAATGGGCACGCGCCACGCACCCGGGCGGCGGGCCCTCTCACGGCAGTACCAGAGCCGCCGCGTCCGCGTAGCGCGGGACGGTGCGGGACCAGTAGTAGCAGCCGCGGATCCAGCCCGCCATGCCGTCCACGTAGCCGACGCCCGAAGGGCTCAACTCCGGTTCGATCTCGGTGTACAGCCTCTCGAACTCGCGGATCGTGCGGTTGATCTGCCGGATGGCCAGGGTGACGGCCACCGGCAGCGGGCACTGGTGGGCCCGCTGGTAGGCGAGCGCCAGGTTGATCATCTCGCCGGAGCGTTGCTCCTTGACCGCGGAGAAGAGGTCGGGGATCCACACTGCGGCGTCGGCCGACAGCCGGCTCAGGCGCCGCATGAGCGGGTGGTGGAGTTCCTCGGGGGTCAGCTCGCACGGCTGCGCGGCCTCGCACAGCGGGTGGAACGGTTCGACGCCCGCGGTGAGGGACCGTATCGAGGTGCACAGCCCGGACCGCAGGGGGGAGGGGTGGGTCTGGGCCACCGCCTCGTACAGCAGCCCGTGCACGTACTCGCGGCTCTTCCACGCCCAGCGCGCGGCCTGGGCGGGGGTGCACCGTTCGCGGACCTGCCGGTGGAGGTCGGACAGCGCCGCTCCCAGCGGGGTGCCGGGGACCGCGCCGTCCCGCAGGACGGCGACGCTCTCGCCCAGCATGGGCAGCAACTGACCGGGCCGGTGCCGCCCGATCTCCTCGGCCCGGTCGTCGAAGACGAACTGGTACGCGATCTGGAGGGCCATGAGCCGCAGGATGCCGGGATCGGTGTCCGGACTGTTATAGGAGGCGAGTTCGGCCGGGCGGGTGCGGGAGATCATGGCCGCGACGCCCGGCTCGTCGCTCAGGCCCGTCGCGCGCAGCCACTCCTCGACGCTCGCCGCGGCCTGTGGCTCGTGCGGATTGCGCCGGAACGGGTAGGGCATGTAGAGGTGCGCGTCGATCAGTTCCACCAGGGTGGACGCGGGAAGCACGTCCTGTGCGACGGCCGCCCTTTCCTCATGCGTGGTGGACACCGTTGTCACCGTCCCTCCGGATGGTCTCCGCCCCGGACGCCGCGCTCACGGCTCCGGGTGCGAGGGCGACGGCGTGCGGGGCGGTGCCGCCCGGTGCGTCCGCTCGTGGCGTGCAGATCATGGTCAAGGACCGCGGCCCCAGCGTCGCCCCGGGGCGCGGGGCCGCGATGCGTCCGGCAGGATGCCGTAAGCGCCAGCGGCCGGCGACCGTCGCCAGAGCCACCGTCATCTCGGCCAGGGAGAACAGGTCGCCGATGCACTTGCGGCTGCCCGCGGCGAACGGGATCAACGCCCCGTGCGGACCGGCGGCGGACTCGTCGTCCAGCCAGCGCTCGGGCAGGAACCGGTCGGGTTCGGGGAACGACGCGGGGTCGTGGTGCAGGAGGTAGGGGCTGTACAGGACCGTGGTCCCGCGTGCCAGCCGGCGTCCGGCGAGCTCCGTCTCCCGGGTGGTGACCCGGGTGAAGAGCCAGCCGGGCGGGGAGTGGCGCAGCGTCTCGGTGAGGACGGCCCGGGTGTAGACCAGCCGCGGCAGGTCGGCGACGTCCGGTGACCGGCCGGCGAGGACGGTGTCGATCTCGGCGTGCAGCCGCCGCTCGGCCTCGGGGTGCTGCGCCAGGAGGCTGAAGGCGGAGGCCAGGCACATGGAAGGGCTCTCGGCGCCGGTGAGCAGGAGGGACACCAACTGGTCGTGGACCTCCCGGTCGTTGACCGGGGCTCCGCCGTCGCCGGTCTCGGCCGCGGTGAGCAGCAGTCCCAGCAGATCGTCGCGGGGAGTGCCCCGGCGGCGCGCGTCGACGGCCGTGCCGATGAGTTCGCGCACCCGCTCCACCGCGTGCCGGTAACGGCGGTTGGCGGGTGTGGGGAGCCGGAACAGGGCGTCGACCGGTACGACCGTGCGGACGAACAGACCCCGGACGATGGCGGCGAGGCAGCGCCGCACCTCGTCGGCCGCGGCCGGGCCGAGTGAGTCGGACAGCAGCAACCTGCTGATCAGCCGGGTCGTCAGACTCAGTGTCGCGGCACTGACATCGATCCGCTGCCCCGTGCGCCAGTCCCGGCACAGCGCCGCGGCCTCCTCGGCCATCACGTCCGTCTGCGCGGCGACGCGGGCGGGGCGGAACGTGGGTTGCAGCAACCGGCGCTGACGCCGGTGCTCCGCGTGCGGGCAGGTGACGACGCCGTCGCCCATCAGCGCCCGGAGCCTCTCGTACTGTGGTCCGCCCTTGTCGAACGTGCGGGTGTCCCGGAGCATCCGGTGGACGAGGTCCGGGTGGCACACCATCCAGGCCCGCTGGGGACCCAGGCGTATCTCGACCAGATCGCCCCGCGCGGGAAGAGAATTCAGAAACTCCAGCGGCCGACGGAACAAGGCGATACCGTGGCCGAGGGATGGGAATATGCCTGGAGCAGTACCAACTGTCCATGCCTGTTCCGATTCGGGAGCGCAGCCGTTCATCGCATACCACCTGCTTCAGTCGACCTGGGGAAAACGGTGAGTTTCGCCGATGCGGCGCTGCCCCATGTCCTGCCCAGTGCAAACGGGCCGTCGACGTGGCGAACCCTTTCTCCAAGGGGGCGCACGGGTGCACGGGGAAGCGCTGGCTGAATCACTTCCGCAGCACGTCATGCGCAAGGCGGTTCACTTCCGTCACTTCCGCTTCCGGTCATACATGAGGCCACCCCAGGGGCGGTCACCGCCGTGGGGGGGGGGCGCCGCGGGGGCCCCGCGCCCCCCCCCCCCCCCGGGGGGCCCGCCCCCCCCCGCCGGCCGCCCCCCCCCCCCCGCCCCCTCCCCCCCGGGCGCCGGCCCCGCGCCGCCCTTCCTGGGCCCTG
>NZ_JBHWFG010000004.1:0-208408 GCF_042733745.1 Streptomyces sp. NPDC059696 | reverse complement strand
TATACATTCGTCGGCAGCGTCTTTTTTTTATAAGAGACAGGTCATACATGCGCCCCCCCCCGGGGGGGCCCCCGCGGGGGCGGGGGCCCGCGGCGGGCCCCCGGCCACACGCCCCCGGCCGGGGCGCCGACGCGGTGCGCGCTACAGCAGGTCGCGGGGGACCTTCTCGTTCCAGGTGCGGGAGAAGACCCGTCGGTCGGACTCGTACGCGTCGAGGGTCGCGTCGACGAAGAAGTCCGACGCATCGCAGGTGAGCCGGGTGTGCGTGACCACCCGCACGTCCCAGTCGTCCCTGCGGAACCGCATGGTCCACGTGGTCTCGCCGCCGGCCGAGGTGAAGTCGTCGGCGACCGCCGTGTAGCGCTCGTGGGCGCGCCGGCCCGCCTCCAGCCCGATGTCCTCGAAGCGGACCGTGCCCCGGTCCTTCACGATGTCCAGCTCGGAGCGGTAGTCGATCAGGTTGCGCTTGACGTCCCAGCGTTCCTCCGGGGGCGTCACCTGGGTCATGGCCAGCGGGGGAGTGCCCTCGGGCTCGCCGAAGGGCGAGGACGGCACCTCGTCGGGCTCCTCCACCGGCCGCACCGGCAGAGTGAGCGTGCTGGAGTGCTCGTGGACGCTGAGCAGGGCCGGCTTCGGGGCGGGCCAGGCCAGCGGCCAGTAGGACGTCGACAGGGACAGCCGGATGCGGTGCCCGGGCGGGAACGCCTGCGCCACACCGTTCAGCGGAATGGTGGCCCGGTAGCGCCGGCCCGGCTCCAACGGCTCGGGGGACTCCGTGCTGTCACGGCGCGTCAGGTTCAGGATGCCGTACGAGACACGGGTGGCGGCGCCGTCGGGACTCACGTCGGACAGCCGCGCGGCCACCAGGGCGACCGGCTCGCTCACCGACAGGTCGAGTTCCACGCTCGGCGAGCCGAGGATCTCCACCTGCTCGGTCAGCGGCTCGGTGTCGAAGACGAGGGAACCCCCGTCCTCCTCGCGCTGGTCGTAGGGGAGGTCCGGCGGCGCGTTGTAGGAGGCCCACTTGCCGGCGAACTGGCCGACGGACAGCGGTGAGCGCACGGTCATCGCCGCACCGGCCTCCGGCACCGTCGCCGGGTCGTCCCGCGCCGGCCCGATCGTGTGCCGGCTGAGCGGGTGCGTGACGGGTCGGATGTGCGGGGACGGCCAGTCCGGCTCGCCCACCCAGCGACCGGGCCGCTCCTCGTAGGAGGTGGACGGCGGCACGCTGTCCTGCATCCACGCCAGCAGCATGGGGCCGTCCATGACGCCGTTGTCGACGCCCTTGAGCCAGTGGTCCCACCAGCGCACCAGTTCCTGGAGGTAGCCGATCGCGGGCCCGGGCTCCCCGAGGTGCGGGAACTTGTGCGACCAGGGACCGATCAGCCCCTTGCGGGGCACGTCCAGGTTCCCCAGCAGCCGCGTCACGGCGTTGGAGTAGCCGTCCGCCCAGCCGCTGGAGGCCAGGACCGGGCACTGCACGCTCGCGTAGTCCTCGCACACCGAGGCGTGCCGCCAGTAGTCGTCGCGGCGCTGGTGCCGCAGCCACTCCAGGACCCACGGCTCGGTGTTCTCCAGCCGCTCGTGCCACATCTCGCGCCAGCGCTCGCCCACCACGGCCGGGTCGGGCGGGCAGGTGCCGTAGGCGAACATCGTGCCCGCCTCGGCCAGGTTGTCCGACAGCAGGGCGCCGCCCATGTAGTGCATGTCGTCGGCGTGCCGGTCGTCGGTGAAGGAGGCGATGGCGATGGCCTTCAGGGACGGCGGCCGGCGGGCCGCCACCTGGAGCGCCGCGAACGCACCCCAGGAGATGCCCATCATGCCCGTGCCGCCGTCGCACCAGGGCTGCTCAGCCAGCCAGGCCAGGATCTCCTCGGCGTCCGCCTGCTCCCGCTCCAGGTACTCGTCGCGCAGCACCCCCTCCGAGTCCCCGGTGCCGCGCAGGTCGACGCGGACACAGGCGTACCCGTGCCCGGCCAGATAGGGGTGGTGGATCGAGTCCCGTACGGCCGTCAGGTCGCGCTTGCGGTACGGGATGTACTCCAGCACCGCCGGAACCGGCTCCTGGTCGGAGGAGGTGGGGCGCCAGATGTGCGCGGAGAGCCGGACCCCGTCGGACATCGGGATCGTGACGTGCTCTTCTTCCTTCGTCTCGTACGGCAGGTTGGTCACGTAACGCATGGAAGTGACGTGCTCCTCACTTTCGCGTGGCGTCGGCCTCGGCCGGGGTGTCCTCGAAGGCCAGGCCCAGGGCGGCCACGCAGTGGTCGAACTTCGCCCGCAGCTCCGCCTCGTCGGCCCCGCCGGTGTAGATGTGCGCCAGCTCGTAGCTGTAACTGTCCTGTCCGGGCAGGTCCGAGAGCCGGTCGCCCTGTCCGGGGACGACCTCGATGCGCACACCCGGGGTCTCCCGCTCGATGCGGGCGATCTCCTCGGGGCCCGGCACCCGGCGCACCACACCGTCGGTGAACCAGCGGTGGTACCACTTCGCGGCCATCGCGTACTCGCCCTCGCGGTGCGGCATGCGCGGGTCCTCGCCGAGGGCGAGGCGGACCATGCAGTGGTGGTTGGGCACACCGTCGACGTACTGGAACAGCTCCGCGTGCGACTGGGAGTGCCGGGGGTTGATCTCCAGCAGGTTGATCTCCTGGGTCCGCGGGTCGTAGAAGTACTCGATGCTGAAGGTGGCCGAGTCCATCCCGATCTGCCGCATCACCCGCTCGCTGACGTCGTGCAGTTGCCTGAGGGCCGGGGGCGGGAGCATCGAGGGGTACTGGTGGCGCAGGAAGCAGGGGGAGTCCGGGTACTGGATGGAGTCCAGGACCCCGTAGACGGTCACCTCGCCCTGGTGGACGTAGCCCTCGACGGCGACCTGGACGCCGGACATCGACTCCTCCGCGAGGCAGACCCGGCCGCCCACGCCGTTCATCTCCGGGGGCAGGTCGATGCGTTCGAGGATGTGCTCGAAGGGGCGGCCGATCCGGGAGATGCCGCCGCGGATCTCGCAGACGGCTTTGCGGAACTCCTCCTCGTCATCGACTCCGAAGGCGAGCTCGGACGAGTACGAGAGGGCCGGCTTGAGCCACATCGGGTAGTCCACGCCCTCCGGCGGGCGCGGCGGCTCGGCGGACAGGTCGACCTGGCCGAACCGCGGGTGCCGGTCGGTGACCTTCTGCTGCTCCAGCCTGCTCCAGTACTTGTGCTCGCACTTGACCACGGACTCCAGGCTGGTACTGCGGGTGCCGTACCGTTCGCTCAGCATCGGGACCAGCGTGCTGACCGGGAAGTCCCAGTAGCCGACGATCGCGTCGATGCTGCCGTCGAACGCGTCGAGCACGCCCTGGGCCTTGTCGAGCAGCGTGGGCAGGTCCACTTCGCCGACCTGGAGCTCCTCGATCGTCAGCAGCTGGTGAAAACGCAGCCGGTCGGCTCCCGGGACCTGTTCGAGCGTGGGCAGATTGGCCTCGTCGAGCCCGATCACAAAGACGTTCTTCACCGTCTCGTCAGACACGGCTCTCCTTCCGACGGCGTACGGCCCTGAGGCCTCCTTGCAAGATCGTCGGAGTACCCGTGGCGGCCACCGGCATTCCGCTTCGGGCACCGCGCCCGTACCGGGCGAGAGGGGACATGCCCGCCGCAGCGCTGGGAACGCGGGGCGGGCAAGGACGGCGTGGCCGGTGTACCGGGCCGCGCCGTGGACAGCGGCGGCCCGGCCTGGAGGCCGACATGCGCACCAAGCCCCGGAGACGCGGTCATCGCCACCGCCACCGAGGAGGCCCTCAAGGGCAGCACCACGATGATCGACTACGCGGCGTCCAAGGCCGCGCTGATCACCCTGGCCAAGTCGGTCGCCACGCATCTGGCCAAGCGGGGCGTGCGCGCCAACGTGGTCGCGCCCGGCCCGACCTGGACGCCCCTCAACGAGGCCGACCCGCACATGCCGCCGGACGGGCTCGCCCACATCGGCAGCGAGGCCCCGGTGGAACGCGCGGCCCAGCCCGAGGAGATCGCGCCGACGTACGTCTATCTCGCCTCCGACGCCGACTCCAGCTACACCGTCGGCGAGGTCATCGCGGTGACCGGCGGCATCGTCGACACGCGGTAGCGCGGCTCACACCCCGGCGGGCAGGGGCTGTTCCGCCCAGATGGTCTTGCCCGTGGCCGTCTGGCGGCTGCCCCACCGTTCGGCGAGCTGGGCGACGAGCAGCAGCCCCCGCCCGCCCTCGTCGAAGACCCGGGCACGGCGCAGATGCGGTGCGGTGCTGCTGCCGTCGGACACCTCGCAGATGAGGGTCCCGTCGCGGATCAGCCGCAGCTCGATGGGGGCGCCGCCGTACCGCAGCGCGTTGGTGACCAGCTCGCTGACGATCAGTTCGGTGGCGAACTCCGCTTCCGTCAGGCCCCATTCGGCCAGCTGCTCGCCGGCCATCTTGCGGGCCCGGGCCACGGCCGCGGGGTCCGGTGGCAGCTGCCAGGTGCGGACCTTCCCGGCGTCGAGCACGGCCGTCCGCGCCAGCATCAGCACCACGTCGTCCTCGGCGGGCCGCCCGGTCAGCAGGGTGCGCAACACCTGCTCGCAGGTCTCCTCCAGCGCGTCGGCGGGCTTACTCAGCGCCTGGCGCAGCAAGGAGACACCCACTTCGATGTCGTGGCCGGGCGCCTCGATCAGACCGTCGGTGTAGAGGGCGAGCAGACTGTTCTCCTCCAGCCGGATCTCGGAGGCCTCGAACGGCAGGCCGCCCAGGCCCAGCGGCGGCCCGGTCGGCAGGTCCAGGAACCGTACGCCGCCGTCGGGTGTGACCAGCGCGGGCGGCGGATGCCCGGCGCGGGCCATGGTGCAGCTCCGGGACACCGGGTCGTACACGGCGTACAGGCAGGTGGCGCCGACCTGCCCCGAGGTCTCCTCCGCCCCGCGCACCTCCGGCCCCTCCTCCCGGTCGAGCCGGATGACGAGGTCGTCGAGCTGGGTGAGCAGCTCGTCGGGGGCGAGGTCGACGTCCGCGAGCGTCCGTACGGCGGTCCGCAGACGGCCCATCGTCGCCGACGCGTGGAGGCCGTGGCCCACCACGTCGCCCACGACCAGGGCCACCCGGGAGCCGGACAGCGGGATCACGTCGAACCAGTCGCCCCCGATGTCCGCGCCCACCCCGGTCGGCAGATAGCGGTAGGCGATGTCCACCGCCGCCAGCTCCGGGATCCGCTCGGGCAGCAGGCTGCGCTGGAGGGCCAGCGCCGTGCGTCGTTCGCGTGTGAAGCGGCGGGCGTTGTCCAGACTCACCGCGGCCCGGGCGACCATGTCCTCCGCGAGCAGCAGGTCGTCCTCGCTGAACGACTCCGGGGTCCGGTGGCGCATGAAGTGCACCAGGCCCAGGGTGACGCCGCGGGCGCGCAGCGGCACCATCATCACCGAGTGGATCAGGTGCCGGGTGACGGTCTCGGCGCGGGCCGGAGAGGCCTTCAGCCACTCCATGAGTTCCGGATCCCCCGGCCGGTGCCGGGCGCCCCGCGCGGCGGCCAGGGTCCGCAGCGGGAGAGTCCCCGCCGGGTAGCGGACCGTGCCACCGACGTCCACCACCGACTCCGGATTGCCCTCCAGTACCGACTGCTGCGCGGCGCGCCGCAGCGTGACCGGCGTGTCGGGCGGCAGCGGCCACGGCTCGTCGCCGCGGATCACGGACTCCAGCAGATCCACCGTGACGAAGTCCGCGAACCCCGCGGTGACGGCCACCTCCGCCATCTCCTCGGCCGTCCGGTGCACGTCCAGGGTGCTCCCGATGCGCAGACTGGCCTCGTTGATCACCGCGAGCCGGCGCCGGGCCCAGGACTGCTCCGTGGTGTCGAACACGGTCGCCGACATGCCCTGGACCGTGCCGGTCCCGTCCTTCAGCGGCGAGAGGAACATGGACCAGGCGTGCGGCCGGACCTCGCCCGGGGCCTTGCCGTACTGCTCGTGGAAGATCATCTCGCCGGTGCGCAGCACGTCCCGCTGGAGGCGGTCGTAGGTGTCGAAGGGAGGGTTCGGCTCCACCTCCCACAGGGTCAGGCCCTTCATCTCCTCCTCGGACCGGCCCATCATCTCGGTCATGATGTCGTTGGCGCCCACCAGGCGCGCGTCCCGGTCGTAGACCGCGACCGGTACGGGGAGCTGGCGCAGCGTGAGGTCCCACAGGGGCACCCGCCCGCGCTCGGCCCGCGTGGTCGGAAAGGCCGGGGCGGTGCCGGTCACGAGCCACAGTCCCCGGCCCTCGGCGTCCAGCAGCGGCGTCCCCCGCAGCCGGATCACGATCCGGTCGCCGTCCCGGTGCCGCAGCGCGACCTCCCCGGTCCACCTCCGGCCCTGCTCCACATGCCGCCGCGTCGACTCCGGGAGACCCGCGGCGAGCAGGTCGGCGACGGCCGTGCCCACGATCTCGGCGGGTTCGTAACCGAGCAGACGGCGCGCACCGTCGCTCCACACCATGATCGCCCCGCCGGCGTCGACGACGACCGCCACGTCCTCCGGTACGCGTCCCTGCACGGTGCCTCCGGATCTACCGATCCCGTCTGCTCTCCAGTCCCTGCACCCGATTGTCCCGCTACCGGCCCGCCGAGGCTCGTCTGCCGCCGGGCGCGGCGGTGACCAGGGCGAACGCCGAGACGGAACCGGCCGGCTCCGCGCCGTGCGCTCGTCATGCCGTGCGCTGGTCATGCCGTGCGCGCGTCATGGTGTCCCGCCGCTCTGCTGCTCTGCACGGCCGCGACCGAACCGAACCCGAGGGAGGCCCGGCTGTGATCCGGGTGCCGCGGGTGCCGAGGCGGGCCATCAGGCCCCCATCAGCCGGCCAGGTGTTCCACGAGCAGGGACCCGCCGATGACGATCATCATGGCACCGGAGACACGGGTCACCGCCCGGGCCGCGGAGGGCCTGGTCCGCAGGACCGTGCGGGCCAGGACTCCGACGGTGAGGTAGACGACGGCGCACGCGACCATGTGCAGCGAGCCGAGCAGGCCGGTCTGGCCCGCGACCGGCCAGGCGCCCGCGGGGTCGATGAACTGCGGGAACAGGGAGAAGTAGAGGAGCAGGGCCTTGGGGTTCAGGCCGCTGGTCCCGATGCCCCTGAGCAGGACCCGCCCCCGGGAGGTGCTCTCGGCGCCCACCTTCTCCTCGGCGGCCGTGAGTACGGCCGGCTGCCGCAGCACCCCCCAGCCGAGCCACACGAGGTAGCCGGCCCCGGCCACGGTCAGTGCCGTGAGCAGCGTCCCCGAGCCGGCCACGACCACCACCAGCCCCGCCACGGCGAGCAGGGTGTATCCCGCGTATCCGGCCACCAGCCCGGCGACGGCCGGCACGACCGACCGGTCCCGCAGACCCGCCGTGATCGCGTAGGCCCAGTCCGCTCCCGGGGTGAATACCAGCAGCAGGTCGACTGCCAGGAAGGCCGCCAGCGTGGTCGTGTCCATCGATCGTTCCCTCTCCCATGCGGTGGTGCGAGGGAAGGCTATGGCGGATCTGCCCGAAAGTGTTCCCTTCTTTTCTCCTTGATCCGCCCTTCTGGGGCAGAATATTCTCCATGGATGCGATGGACCGGAAAATTCTCACCGAGCTGCAGCTGGACGGCCGGCTCACGGTCACCGAGCTGGCGGCGCGCGTGAAACTGAGCGTCTCGCCCTGCCACCGCAGGCTGCGCGATCTCGAACGCGAAGGTGCGATCCGCGGCTATCGCGCGGTGGTGGACCCGGCCGCCGTGGGCCTGCACTTCGAGGCCCTCGTCTTCGTCACGATGCGCCTGGAGGACGCCGACACGGTCTCCGCGTTCGAGGAGGCGGTGGCAGCCGTCCCGCACGTCCTCCAGGCCCAGCGGCTCTTCGGCGACCCCGACTATCTCCTGCGCGTCGCCGCCACCGACCTGACCGCCTTCCAGCAGCTCTACGACCAGCAACTCGCCCGGCTCCCCGGCGTCCAGCGCCTCAACTCCACCCTCGTCATGAAGCACGTCGTCGACGACCGCCCGCTGCCCGAGTGAGCGGCCGTCGCGCGTGGGACGGGCCCCAGAGGGGCAGGCCGGTCGGCACGCCGACCACCTGAAGGCCGACGGCTGCGTGTGCATTCTCGGTCAACCACCCGTGCGCCGTACGGCAATCGGCGACCACGGCCCCGTCCTACCGTGGCCGGGTCCCTTGCACCAGCCGCTCGGAAACGAGGAAGCAGCACATGCCGTACATCACCGTGGGCCAGGAGAACTCCACCGCCATCGACCTGTACTACGAGGACCACGGATCCGGGCAGCCGGTCGTCCTCATCCACGGCTTCCCGCTCGACGGGCACTCGTGGGAGCGGCAGAGCGCCGTCCTGCTCGACGCCGGCCACCGCGTGATCACCTACGACCGGCGTGGTTTCGGCCAGTCCTCCCAGCCCACCACCGGCTACGACTACGACACTTTCGCGGCCGACCTGAACACCGTGATGGAGACCCTCGACCTGCGGGACGCCGTCCTCGTCGGCTTCTCGATGGGCACCGGCGAGGTCGCCCGGTACGTGTCCCGCTACGGCACGGACCGGGTCGCCAAGGTCGCCTTCCTCGCCTCGCTGGAGCCCTGCCTGCTCAAGTCCGGCGACAATCCGGACGGAGTTGCCCCCAAGGAGTTCTTCGACGGGGTCGTCGCCGCCGTGAAGGCCGACCGCTACGCGTACTACACGGACTTCTACAAGGACTTCTACAACCTCGACGAGAACCTCGGTACGCGGATCAGCGAGGAGGCCGTCCGCCGCAGCTGGGACGTCGCCGCCGCCGGGGGTTTCTTCGCCGCGGCCGCCGCCCCCGCGACCTGGTACACCGACTTCCGCGCCGACATCCCGGCGATCGACGTGCCGGCCCTCATCCTGCACGGCACGGGCGACCGGATCCTGCCCGTGGAGGGGACCGCGCGGCCCTTCCGCAAGGCCCTGCCGGCCGCGGACTACGTGGAGATCGAGGGCGCACCGCACGGTCTGCTCTGGACCCACGCGGAGGAGGTCAACGAGGCGCTCCTCGCCTTCCTGGCCAAGTGACCGGACCGGCCGAGTGACCGGACCGGCCGAGTAATCGGACCAACCAAGTGGCGGGACCGGCCGAGTAATCGGACGGGCCTGGCCGAGTGATGCGATTCTTCCTCCGATTCTTCCTGGACCGCCCCGGGGCGGCGTGGTGACATCGTCGAAGGCCGTCAGCGCACCCAGCTGCCGGCCTTCGACGCCGCCCGGGCCTCCGACCACGCCGGGGTGCGTGCTGATGCCCAGGGGGGAATCCAGGTGTCCGTCGTCCTTTCCACCGCGTCACTGCCGGCGGCCGACCGGGGTGAGCGCTGGCACCACGCGGTGTCGCGAACCTTCATCCCGCTCGACGTGCGCCTTCTCGAGGACGATCCGTCGCCCGGCAGCATCGTCAGCCACCGGCTGGGCTCCTTGGGCGTCTCGCAGGTGCAGGCGGGCCCGCAGGTCGTGACGCGCAGCAGACGGCTCGCCCGGGACGGCAAGGAATTCCTCATCCTCACCCTGCAGCGGCACGGCAGCGCCCTCAAGGAGCAGGACGGGCGGGAGGCCCTCATCGGACCGGGCGACTTCTCCCTCTCCGACTCCTCCCGGGCGTTCCGCAAGCAGGTGCGGGGCGCGTTCTGCTTCACCTCCTTCCACTTCCCCCGCGCGGACCTCCGGGTGCGCGACGAGGACCTGCGGGCGCTCACCGCCACGGCCTTCTCCGGCCGGGAGGGCAGCGCCGCCCTGGTGGGGACCTACTTCGCGCGTCTGGCGCGTGAAGCGGGGCGGCTCGACGCCTTCACCGGCCGCCAGTTCGCGGCCACCGCCCTCGACCTGCTGGCGCTGCTGATCAACGAACGGAGCGGCCGCTTCGCCCCCCAGGCCCCCGAGACCGCCGCGGCCACCCTCGTCCGGGTCAAGGACCACATCGCGCGCCACCTCGCCGACCCCGCGCTGGCACCGCCCGGGATCGCCACGGCGCACCGCATGTCCGTCCGCTACCTGCACAAGCTGTTCCAGTCGGAGGGTGTGACGGTGGGGGAGTGGATCCGGACGCAGCGGCTGGAGCGGTGCCGCCGGGACCTGCTGCGTCCCCCGGCGCCGGGACCCGGAGTAGCGGCCGTCGCCGGACGCTGGGGGTTCACCAGCCCGAGCCACTTCAGCCGTTCCTTCCGGGCGGCGTACGGGATGACGCCCAGCGAGTGGCAGCGCTACGGCTTCTCCGGAGAGAGGACGGGGCAAGGCGGGGGCGCGGGTGTGGGCGCGGACGCGGGCGCTGGTGCCGGGAGCGCGGACACGGTGGAGCGGGAACGTCCCGAAGGACCGGCTCGTTGCCCATGAGTTCGCACATTCGAGCTCGCGCTCCCGGCAATGCCCGAGTCGGCACACCCGAGTTCGCGGCTTCGGGAACGCCCGGGTACGAACGCCGAGTTCGCTCGCCCGGGAACGCCCGGGTACGAACGCCCGAGTTCGCTCGCCCGGGAACACCCGGGTACGCACGCTCGAGTTCGCTCGCCCGGGAACGCCCGAGTGCGCACGCTCGAGTTCGCTCGTCAGGGAACGCCCGAGTGCGCACGCTCGAGTTCGCTCGTCAGGGAACGCCCGAGTGCGCACGCCCGAGGTCCCGCTGCCGAGTTCGCCCGCATCACCGACCCGAGGAGTACCGTGCCCGCAACCACGCCCGACCCGTCGACCGCCCTCCCCGCACTCCCGCCGCTGAGCGCGCAGGCCGAGCGGCTGATCGAGCTGGGGGTGCACGAGATCGGCGGGCTGTCCGCTGAGGACATCCGCACGTTCGCCGCGGAAGCCGGGGCCGGCGGTGGCGGTGACGGGGCCCTCCTGGCCGTACACCCGGACCGGGCCCCCGCCTCCGCCCTCACCCCGCTGCTCCGCCGCGACGGCAAACCGGGCTTCGTCGTCGTCGACATGCCCGACGTCGACGAGTTCGCCCCGACCGACCTCGACCTGCCCGACACCCCGCTCTACTTCGTCACCGGCGTCGACCGCGGGGACCACATGTCCAACTGGTCCCCGGACGAGGCCCTGCCCGCCCTCACCAAGGAGGACCGCACCCCGCTGGTGCTCACCGAGGGGATCCACTGGGTGCTCCAGCAGCCCGAGGCCCTGGAGCGCAACCTCTGCTTCATGACCATCGGCTCCCGGCTGCGCAAGTCCAACGGCGCCCTGGACGCCCGCACCCCGGCCCTGTGGATCAGCAACGGCACCGGCAGGGACGGCCGCGAGCGCCGCAACGCCCCCAAGGTCGGCTGGTGCTGGTGGAACAACCGCCACACCTGGCTGGGCTTCGCCTCCGCGACCGGCCGGCGAGGCTGAGGCGCCTCACTGCGCGAACCGGGCGAGCGGCGCCGGCCGGCCCGCGGCCAGTGCGGCGAGACCCGCGCGCGCGTCGTCCCGCACGTCCGCGGGTACGCGTGCGTCCAGCGCGAGCACGGCACGGTACTCGGCGGCGGCCTCGGCCCGCTCGCCGAGCCGGGCCAGCGCGTGGGCCAGATGCAGATGGACCTTGCCCGCCTGCTTGTGCCATCCGCGGGCGTCGAACTGCCCGCGGATGGACCGAAGCGCGTCGACGGCCTCCTCCCACCGCTCCTCGTCGAGATGCACGAACGACACCGCGTAGAGCGCCGACAGGGCGGTGAACTCCCGCACGTTGGGCGGAATCCGGTCCTGGTGGCGGGGATCCGCGAGCGCGTCCATGATGCCCCGGCAGGTATCCACGGCCGCCTGCGCGCGCCCCGCCCCGCGCAGTACCCGGATCATCCCGCAGGAGACCTGGAGGTAGCCGTTGACGTCGTCCGCCGCCGTGAACAGCCGCGCTGCGCGCAGGTAGTGATCGGCGGCGAGCGGCAGATCGTCCACGGCGTCCCGCAGCCAGCCGAGATAGGCGTACGCCCAGGCCTCCTGGAGGGTGCTGCCACCCGCCCGGGCGAGTCGCAGCGCGCTCGTGGCCGCCTCCGCCGCCTCCTCGTGCCGGCGGGCGCAGGCCCAGTACGCCCAGGCGAGATAGTTGCGGTGGGTCGCCTCCAGTGCGGCGTCCCGCAGAGCCGCCGCGGCCGTGGCGGCCCGCTCGTAGACCTCGACCCAGTGGCCCCACGAGACCCAGTGGTCGCTGAACCAGTGCATGGCCTCAGCGACCTCCACGACCCGTGTGTGCTCGCCGAGGGCCGCGGCCTCGCGGAACGCGGCCAGCCAGGTGTCGCCCTCGGCTCTGATCCAGCGTGCCGCCTGCTCGCGGTCGTCCAGGGCGACCAGCCGGTCCGGGTCCTCGGGGGGTCTGCCGTAGTCCGGCTCGTGCCAGCGGCCGGCGAGGACGGCCGTGTCCAGCAGCCAGTGCCGCAGCCGGGACCGGGCGGCGAGCGATCCCTCCTCCCCGTCCTCCGTGCGGCGACGGGCCGCCGCGTACAGACGCAGCAGGTCGTGCAGCCGGTAACGGTCCTGACGGGACGTCATGAGCAGCCCGGCCTCCAGCAGTTCCTCAAGAAGGTCCTCGGCGTCCGCCGGAGGCACGTCCGCGAGCACGGCGGCCGTGGCCGCGCCGAAGTCCCCGCCCGGCAGCAGCGAAAGCAAGCGGAACATCCGGGCGGCCTCGGGTGCGAGCCGGGAACAGGACAGCGCGAAGGCGGAGTTGACCTTCAGGTCGCCCGCGCTGAGCGCGTCCAGCCGCCGGTCCTCGTCCACGAGTCGGCCCGCCAGCCGCTCCAGGCTCCAATGGGTGCGGGTGGCGGCCCAGTTCGCGGCCACCCGCAACGCCAGCGGCAGATGCCCGCACAGCCCGGCCACGAGGTCCGCGGCCCCCGGTTCGGCGTCCACGCGTCCGGCGCCCACCACGGCACGCAGCAGCGCGGCGGACTCCCTCGGGCGCAGCGTCCCGAGCGCGATGCGCCGCACCCCCTCCAGACCGGCGAGCGTACGGCGGCTCGTCACCACCACGAGCAGTCGTCCCGCGCGCGGCAGCAATGGCCTGACCTGGGCCTCACCGCCCGCGTTGTCCAGCACCAGAACGGCATCAAGCCCCGCGGCGACCTCGTGGTAGCGGGCCAGACGCTCCTCGGCGGTCAGCCGGGCCAGCTCGGCGTCCCCGACACCCCAGGTGCCCAGCAGGCCCGCCACGGCCTGCTCCGCGGACGGGGGCCGCTCGTCCAGACCGCGCAGGTCCACCAGGAACGCCCCGTCGGGGCAGGGCGCCGACGGCTCCTCGGCCAGCCGAACCGCCAGCGAGGTCTTCCCGCTCCCCGGCGGGCCGGACACCACGGCCACCGGCGGCGCCCCCGACCGGCCCTCGGCGGCCTCCCGCACGAGAGCCCGCAGTTCGGCCAGTTCCGCCTGCCGGCCGACGAAGTCCCGCACCCCCCTCGGGAGGGTGTGGGCCGACGCCCTGACCGCCTCGGCGGCCCGTGCTCCGGGGCGAGCCGCGCGGGCGGCCGCGAGAAGGCCGGCGTGCGCCGCCTCGTCCAGACCCAGCCCTTGCGCGAGCGCGGTGACGGTGCTGCGGTGCGGGCGCCGGCTCCGGCCCCGCTCCATGTCACCGATGGCTCGCCCGGAGATGCCCGAGGCCTCGGCCAGTTCCTCGATCGTCAGCCGGCGGCCCTGCCGGAGCGTGCGCAGCAGCCGGCCGAACGGCGCCGTGATCCCCACCCCAGTGCCCACCGCGCGATGATACGGCGCGGGCCTGCGCTTCTGCCGCGGACCGGGGCCCCTCGGCCGCCGACGGCCGCCCGGGGCACGGCGCGGTACTTGAACCCGAGCCGGATCTGGGCGAATCTGACCGCTGCCGAACGGGCGCCGAGGCCGATCCTGATCACGTCGGTCTCTCCCAGTCCGGGATCGAGGTGAGGGAGGGACCGGGCCATGGACGTCACAGCCGCGGCCGGGGACCTTCTGGCATCCCTGGCGGCACGGGCCGACGCGGAGGTCGCGGCTGGGACGCGGCGGTACTTCCCCCAGGGGATCGACGCCCTGGGCGTGAGCAACGCCTCCGTCGTCGAGCTCGCGAGCGGATTTGTCCGCGCCCGGCCCGACGTCCCCCCGGCGACGCGCCTGGCCCTGACGGAAGAGGTGCTGTCGCGTGCCGCGCACCATGAGGACGTCCTGCTGGGTTTCGCGCTGCTGCACAAGGTCGCGCGGACCGGGCTGGGTGACGAACTCCTCGACCGCTGCGAGCACTGGCTCGCCACGTACGTGTCCAACTGGGCGCAGTGCGACGACCTCTGCCTGAAGCTGCTGTACCCGTACTTCCTCGGACACCTCGACCGGATCCCGCGGACGCGGCGCTGGGTCGCGTCCCCGTCGCCCTGGGCGCGACGCGCCGCCAACGTGGCCGTCGTGAAGTTCGTCCGGCGCACCGTGGGACGGACGGTGTTCGAACTGCCCCTGTCGCACGTCTTCGACAACTGCACCCGGCTCATGCACGACGAGGACGTGTACGTGCAGAAGGGCTGCGGATGGCTGCTCAAGGTCACCGCCGAGGTCCATCAGGACGAGGTGGCCGCGTTCCTGCGCACGTGGCACGGCGACATGGCGCGCACCACCTTCCGCTACGCGGTCGAGAAGATGGATCCGCAGACGCGGACGTCCCTGATGGCGCTGGGCAAGGAGCCCCCCGGGCGGACCCGGCGGGCCGGTACGTGAGGAACCGCCAACCGAAGGAGCAGCGAGCCGTGTTACTCGTCGACGGGCAGCCGTACGTCGGTCACCACTGCGAATCGACCTCCCTGGTCAACCTCCTCCGGCAACGGGGTGTCGACCTGTCGGAGCCACTCGTCTTCGGCCTCGGCAGCGGTTTGTCCTTCACCTACTGGCGCAGCAAGCGGATGCCGGCGCCGTTCCTCGGCGGCCGCGTCAAGCCGGACCGCCTGACCGCGCAGGTCACCGAGGCGCTCGGGCTGCGCCTGACGGTCAGGGAGACCTCCTCCGGCAAGCGGGCCCGCGAGCAACTGCTGCGGGACCTCGACTCGGGGACGGCGGTCGGTCTCAAGCTGGACCGCTACGAGCTCGACTACTCCACGGACGACTACCGGTTCGCGGCCCACTACGTCGCCTGCGTCGGCCGCGACGGCGACAGCTTCGCCCTCGTCGAGACCAGGCCCTTGGGGCTGCGGTGGGCCTCCGGCGAGTCCCTGGCGCGTGCGCGTGGCGCCCGGGGCCCCATGAGTTCACGCAACCTGTCCTTCACCATCGCCCCTCCGGACGGCCCGCTGCCCGACCTGGGCGAGGCCGCCCGCCGAGCCGTGAGGACGACGGCGGAGAACTTCCTCAACCCGCCGATCGCCAACCTGGGCTTCAAGGGCATGCACAAGGCAGCCGATCTGATGCCCGGCTGGATCGACGACCTCGCAGCGCCCCGGGAGGCGCTCGTCGAGATGGCCACGATCATGGAGGAAGGCGGAACCGGCGGCGGCCTCTTCCGCACCCTGTGGGCGGACTTCCTCGCCGAGACCGCCGGTCTCACCGGCGCGGCCGAGTTCGGCGACCTGGCGGACGCGTACCGCCTGGTGTCGAGGAACTGGACCCGGGTGGCGCAGCTCCTCCACGAGGCGGGAACGACCGGCGAGCGCGCCCCCCTCGCACAGGCGTCGAAGCTCGTGCACGAACTCGCCGAGGAGGAACGACGCCTGATGACGCGGCTGTCGGCCGTCGCCTGAGCCCCGGGCACCCTCCGGCTCGTTCCCCCACAGAGCACGGCGTGTCGCGACATGGCGTGTCGCGCGATCGGGGTGAGCCGGAACGGGCGCACCCCGGGGCACTCAGGCGGCTTCGCCCGCGGGGCCCCGCAGCGCCTGGTACACGGACCACACCACGGCCACCAGGGGCACGGCCACCACCGCCCCGATCACCCCCGCCGCGACCGCCCCGCCGACCACCGCCAGGGCGACCACCACCGGGTGGAGCCGCACGGCCCAGCTCATCACGACGGGATGCAGCACGTGTCCCTCGATCTGGCCGATGACCACGATCAGCGCGACGACCACCAGGGCGATGAGCGGGCCCTTCGACGCCAGGGCGACGACCGCCGCGATCGCCAGCGCGATGGGCGAGCCGATCAGGGGGATGAAGGCGGCCACGAACTCCAGCAGGGCCAACGGCACGGCGAGTGGCACCCCGAGCGCGAACAGCGCGATGCCCACGAGGACCGCGTTGGTCGCCGCCACCAGCAGAATGCCGTGCGTGTATCCGGTGAAGGTCCGCCAGGCGGCCTCCGCCCCGACCGCGAACCGCTGCCGGGCCCGGCGGGGGAGCTGGTCGCACAGCCACTGCCACTGCTTCTCGCCGGAGTGCGTGAAGAAGACCGCGCAGAACAGGGCCAGCGCGAGCACGGTCAGCACCTCCACCAGCCGGCTCGCGCCGCTGAGCGCCGTACTGATGAGGGCGGAACGGTGGTCCGACAGGAGCTTGCCGATGCGGGACTGGAGGTCGTCGAACGCGTGCGCCGGGAGCCTGAAGGGCGGGTCCTCCAGACGCCGTTCGATCCGGTCGACTCCCGCCACGAACTCCTTCTCCAGCCCGGTCCGCTGGTCCGCCACGGTCTCTCCCACCAGAGCCAGCACCCCGAGGACGAGCACGATGCCGCCGATGACGGCGACGGCCACCGCGAGCGGCCGGGGCATGACGCGGGCCAGCCGCCCCGCCACGGGCCGCAGGACCGCCGTGATGACGAGACCGAGGAACACGGCGACGGCGATCCGGTGGAACTGCCCGAGCACGGAGAAGGCGACCCGGACGACGATGCCGACGGCGATGAGCCGCCACGCGTACGCGGCCGCCGTGCGCAGCACGTCCGGCACGCGGGACTCGGCGTCGTCCGGGCGCGGCAGCGCCGAGGCGGGGGGATCGGAGGGCGTCGACATCTCATGCCCGTACCACCCGGCAGCCGCACAAGCGCGGAGCGGGCCCGTATTTCCCCCGAAGGCCGGTACCGTCCCGGGCCGGCGGACCCCCCGGGGGGAGCGCGAACGGCGCCGCTTCCGCGACCTGACGCCGCACCGGGCTGCCGACGGGCGTCCGGCACACCGTCCGCGAGCGGGAAGCGCGCGGCATCGGCACCGTCCGCTGTGCCGGGGGAGCCGTGGTGCCGGGTCCTCCTACTGTGCCTGCGCCTGCCGCTCGGGGAAACCGAAGGAGTAACCCTGGCCCTTCAGCCACGGCAGCACCTCGCGCAGGGCGGCGACGGTCTGGGCCCGGTCTCCTCCCGCGTCGTGGAAGAGGAGGGTCGGGCCGTTGGCGATCTCGTTCTTCACGGTGGCGACGATGGCGTTCGCGCCGGGGCGCTCGAAGTCCTTGGAGTCGACGTTCCAGCCGAGCGGGCGCATGCCGTGGGACGCGGCGAGGCGACGGCTGTAGGGGGTGAAGGCACCCCCGGGCGCCCGGTAGTACTGCGGGCGGACGCCTCCGGACGCCTCGGTGATCATGCGCTCGGCGTCCAGGATCTGCCGGGACTGGTACGACGTGGGCTTGTGGTCCATGGTGACGTCGTGCGAGACCGTGTGGTCACAGAGCCGGTGCCCGGCCGCCACCACCGCCTTGACCATGTCCGGGTGGGCCTTGGCCTGCTCGCCCACCATGCAGAACGTGGCCTTCACGCCGTTGTCCCGCAGCACCCGCAGCACCTCGGGCGTCCACACGGGGTCCGGGCCGTCGTCGATGGTGATGTTGACGCCGCGCCCGCCCGCGTCCGAGGCGTGCGCGATGTCGGCCGACACGGGCGTCGCCTTGCGGCCCTGCGACGGGGCGGGCGGCGCCGCGACGCCCTGGGCGGGTCGCCCTTCGGCGGAACCGAGTTGCGCGTTCCAGAACGAGGTCAGGCCCGCCACCGCGGTCACCCCGAGCGCCGCCGCCGCCACTTTGGCGTACCATCCCCGTCCGCCGCTTCGCACCATGTCTTCCGTTCCTTCGCCGTCGCCGTGGAGCCCGTGCATACGGCAAGAGGGCGGAAGAGGCCCGGTGGATCCGTCTGTTACGGATCACGGACACATCCGTTTCCGGGGCGGGGACACGGCGACGTACCTGTTCCGGAAGCGACGAAGGCGGCGGGTTTCGCGCGGCTTCGCCCCCGGGCGCTGCGCGCCGGCTCGCTCGGGGCGTTTCAGCCGTCCTCGCGTTCCAGGACCCGGCGTGCGGCCTCGGCCTCGGCCGCGGGCGGCGACAGTTCGTCGAGGGTGTCGAGCTCGTCGTCCGCCTCCAGTTCCCGTTCCCAGGCGGCCGCGAGGCGTTCCTGCTCCTCGCGGGGCCTGGCACCGACCGCCTCGCGGTGCTCCGGGTCCAGAGCTGCCAGGAATCGTCCGAGCGGGTCCGTGGCCATGGGAGGCTCCTTGTCGTGGGAAGGGGCGCGACCTGCCCCAGCATGGCCGAACCCCCCTCCCCCCGGCCGCTCGACACAGCCGTGGGACACCGCGTTGGCCCCTTCGCCCCGTCGCCCTGCCGCTTCCCCCGGCCCGCTCCGGGCAGGTCAGGTTCGTGATCCGTGCGGCGGCCGTCATCTTGTCGATCAACGTCACGGATGGCAGCCTGGACGCCGCCTGCCGACGCACAGCCCTCCAGGAGCCCCGCCATGACCAGCAGCTTCCGTCCTGACTTCGGGCTCACCGCGCAGGACTACGGCCGCCACCGCGCCGGATTCCCGCCGCAGATCGTGACGCACCTCTATCGGCACGGCATCGCCTTCCCCGGCAAGGACGTACTCGACCTCGGCACCGGCACCGGTGCACTGGCCCGGCTGTTCGCGCAGGCGGGGGCGCGGGTGACGGGCGTGGACCCGGCCGCGCCGCTGCTCGAACAGGCCCGTGAGCTCGACGGGGAAGCCGGGGTGGAGATCGACTACCGCGTCGGCACGGCCGAGTCGACGGGGCTGCCGGACGCGTCGTACGACGTGGTGGCGGCCGGGCAGTGCTGGCACTGGTTCGACGCGCCGAGGGCCGCGGCCGAGGTGAGGCGGCTGCTGCGTCCGGGCGGGCGGGTGGTCGTCGCCCACTTCGACTGGCTGTCCCTGCCGGGCAACGTGGTCGAGGCGACCGAGGAGCTGATCCTCTCCTTCAACCCGGCCTGGGCCCTGGGCGGCGGGACGGGGCTGTACCCGCGCTGGCTGACCGATCTGGCCACCGCCGGTTTCACCGGCATCGAGACCTTCTCCTTCGACCTGACCGTGCCGTACCCGCCCGAGGCGTGGCGGGGCCGGATCCGGGCCAGCGCCGGCGTCGGCGCCAGCCTGCCGCCGGACGAGGTGCAGCGCTTCGACGACGCCCTCGGCCGTGTGCTGCGCGAGCGTTTCCCCGGCGAGGTGGTCCACGTCCCGCACCGCACCTGGGCCGTTGTGGCCACGAGGGGCGACTGAGCACGCCCACGACGGCGTCCGCCGCGTCACCGAAACACCGGGCCGGGCCGAGCGCCCGCGGTACCGGCCACGCCGCCGCAGTCCTCCCACCCGGGGCGGGCACGCCCGAGTGGACCCTCCAGGGCGGCTCCGGCTGCCGCGCCGCACACGTCTACGACGAGGCGGGCATCCACCGCCCGGCCGTCACCGTCACCGACGACGACGGCGGCACGGACACCACCACACTCCCGGAACTGATCGTCTACGACCGGGCCGCCGGTCCCGTTGCCGGCGCCGGCATCATCACCTTCCCGGCCGGTGCCTGCCCGGCCGCGCCGGGACTGAGCGGCAATGCGGCGATCACCCCGGGCGCCGAGTACCGCATCACGGTCGGACACCTGAGGTAGGGCACGGCAGGGGCGCTGCGCGCCGGGACGGGGCTGCGACCCCGGTCCCGGCGGACCTGCGGGTTCAGAACTCGACTTTGAGGGCGAGCGATACCCTCCTCGTTCTCTCGAACTGGATCTTGAAGGTGTTGCTCATGCTCGCCTCGGCCTTCGCCGTGCGGCGCCCGAGCGTGGCTTCGAGACCGGCTGCGGTCTTGCAGAACAGATCGAAGTCGCGATTCAGTTCGCTGAGCAGATTGACCACGAGGGACAGGCTCGTCGAGACGTTGTGCGCCCCGTCCCGCTGCTCGATGAAGATACGCAGGTCTTCGACATCGCTCGGGTCGTATCCGTCCAGGACCTCGCGGGCTCCTGCGATCGACGGCGCGTGGCCCGGCCAGTTGCCTTCCGCCTCGATGGTCAGCTTCAGATCGTGGCGCAGGTGGGCAGCGAGGTTGACCGCATTCTGTTCCTCCACGGACAGGCCGGCTTTCGGTGTCCTCTTTCCGTTCTCTCCGTCCCGCCTGGCCCGCGCCTGAGCGGTGTACTCGTGGTCGACACTGAACTTCCCCGAATCCGCCCGGGACTCCATGACATGCAGCGACTTTGCCCCGAGTTCCTTGCACACCTTGAGTGCGAGACGGCACTTCCGCAACGCCGTACCCTGAATCGCGTTGTCCGCTGCCACATAACGGTGGGCGGAGTCGCGATCGCGCACATAGGCCAGATCGGGGTGGAGGACGGTCTCCCGCAGTTCGGGGAAACGCTTCCACCGGCCGAACAACGGGACCGGCACGATCGTGATGCGATGGTCGCGCAGCCGCTCCGGGTCGTCGTCGGAGATGCGGACGAAATCCTCCAGCGACACGGTCAGCAGCCGATCGGCCAGTTCATCCGGAATCCGCATGTTCCCCATCTGTCTGCTTGTCGTTTCGCTTCATTCTCGTCCTGGCGGCCTCCAACGGGCCTCCCAGCATGGTCTTCAGAGCCTGCTTCTTCTCGTCGACCCTCGACCGGGCGGCCCATGCGAGAACGGAGCGGAACTGCTCGCGATCCACACGGATCCTGCCGTCGAGCAGTACTTCGGCGATCCGTTCCGTGACTGCGGACTCCCAGTCGGCTGCGGAGTCGGGTCCTTTGACGATGATGACGACGCCCTGAGGTTCGTTGCCGTGGTGGCTCAGGCCGACCGTCGTCTGGATCAGCAGCGACTCCTTGAGGCGCACCACCAGCCCGCCCTCACCCCGGCGTTCCCGCCCTCGCCGGCAGATCTTGCCGATCGACTGGATCGCCGTGCGCTTCTCCTCGGACCGTCGGCGCTTCCCGTCGAACCAGACGAAGGGCGGTTCGCCGCTCTCGTACTCCGCGTACACCAGCTTGAGACGGACACTCACAGCATCGCCTGGATGACTTCGCCCGCGAGGCGCTCGGCGGACTCAGGTGTGGCGAGACTGCCGGCCACCACCTTGGTCTTGCTGCGCGCGCTCAACAGGCTGATCAGGTCGCTGAGTTGCCCGCGCACGCGGGACAGATAGGCGGCATGGCCCAGGAGGTCGTAGCGGGAGTCCTTGTCGGTGAAGGTGATCACGAGGACGACCTTTTTGATTTTGGCGCTGTATCTCTTGATACGGGCGGCGTCCGCGATCAGTCGCTCATAGGCCTCGGACGCTCCGGGCGTGTCCTCATCCGCTTCGAGCTGGGGTGCCTTGATGAGGTAGAGGATGTAGGGGGCCGCCTCCACGCCTTCTCGCGAGGCGTCGAGGATTTCGTCCATTCCGCTGAAGTCCTTGACGTTCCGGAACGTGAGCGGCTTGTCGACCCAGAGAACCTTTTTCCCCGTCTCCAGCCGGATCTTGCCGATGAACTCGCCCGCCGGATGGGTCCGGTGCACCGGCTCGTCCCACTTGCCTTGCCAGGTGTTGAGCAGCGTGGTCTTGCCGCTCATTCCTTCACCGAGCAAGATGATCTTCGCCGGGCGCTTGAGTTGACGGACGGTGACAGCCGTCCCGATCGCCCCCGACAACACAACGGCACCGACAATCACAGGCAGCGGCACATCCTGCTCCTCGCATGACTGGGGGAGCGCAGAGCCGTTGCTGAACGCTCGCCGACCGACAAGCAATCCAAGCAGAGGAATGAAGATCGAAGCCGGCAATCATACGAATCCGCTTCTCGTCGGCGGCCGTTGCCCGTTGTCTCGGAAAGACGTCCCTCGAACGGGAGTGCATTTCCGGTGAAGCGGACGACGTCGTCGGCGGGTTACGGAATACGGCGCCCGTGGTCAGCGTCGGGCCGGGGAGCGGAGCACGAGCAGGGTGATCTCACTGGGGGCGAAGAGGCGGAACGGTGGACCCCAGAAGCCGGTGCCGCGGCTGGTGTAGAGAAGAGTGCGGGGGCCGTGATGGCTGAGGCCGGCGAGGGCGGGCTGGTCGATGCGGACCAGATGGTGGAACGGCCAGATCTGGCCGCCGTGGGTGTGGCCGGACAGCTGGAGGTCGACACCGGCGGCCGCCGCGCGGTCGATGAACTTGGGCTGGTGTGCCAGCAGCAGGACGGGCAGGTCGGGGTCGGCTCCGGTCAGGGCGTCGGCGAGGTGGGCGCGGTGGCCGGGCAGGCCGGAGGACTCGGCGGTCACGTCGTCCACCCCGGCGACCACGAGGGTGTCGCCTCCGCGTTCGAGCAGCACATGACGGTTGCGCAGCGGCTCCCAGCCCAACTCGTCCATCAGGTCGACCCAGCCCTGCGCCTCGCTGTAGTACTCGTGGTTGCCGGTGACGTACACCCGGGCCCGGGTGGCCCGCACCGTTGCGAGTGGTGCCGCCTGGGCGCGGCGGCGTTCCGCCGTACCGTCCGCGATGTCGCCGGTGTGGCAGACCAGGTCGGCCTCCAGCGTGTTCACCGTCTCGCACACCCGTGCCGACCAGCGCGCGCGATCGAGGGGGCCGTAGTGGGTGTCGGTGATGAGGACGACTCGGGTGCCGTCCAGTCCGGCCCCCAGCCGCGGAAGGCGCAGGTCCAGCCGACGGACGCGTGGCACCCGGCGGGCCTCGAAGTAGCCCCAGGCGAGCAGCACAGCGGTGACGCCGAGGACGGTCCACGTGACGATGCGGGCCCGGTCCTGGCTCCCGCCCGCCCCGGCCACGGTCAGCGCGAGCCGCAGGAGGACACCGAGCAGAACGGACCAGGTGAACAGGACCCAGCTCGCGCCCAGCAGGGTGTCGCCGAGGATCGCCGCCCGGTCCTGCTGACGCCGGCCGTGGCCGCGCGCCATCGCCACCGGCATGCCGACGAGGCCGGAGGCGAAGAGTGCGGTGCCCGCCAGGGTGGCGCTCAGCGGCCAGTGCTGGCCGCCGTGCAGGAGCACCCAGCAGGGCACGGCCCACAGCAGGACGGGGGCGATCAGCGGGAGGTAGCGCAGCAGGCGGTGCAGGCGGCTTTGCCGCGGAGGGTGCGTGGCACCCCCGGCCGACCGGGTGTCGCTCGTGTCGGTCACGCTTGCCCTCCCTGCCCGGCCTGCCTTCCCGCGCACTGTATCCGCTCCGTGCGCGTCGGCCGGCCCGGCGTTCACGCAGGCGGTCTCTCCGGGAACCGAGCACCCCTGTGACACGGGCGGGCTCGGCCTGTCGCCGAGCCCGCCACGTCGGATCCCCGCCGGATCCGCAATCGCGTCACACCGTCAGCGCCGCAGCGTCAGCAGACCCGGGCGGTAGGGCAGCAGACCGTAGTCGCCGCCGGAGTTCGGGCTGCGCCCCTGGTAGAGCAGCTGCAGATTGCAGGGGTCGACGGTCATGGTCTGGTCGGGGCCGGTGCGGATCAGTTCGCCGTGGCTGATGTCGTTGGTCCAGGTGGCACCGCTGTTGGCCTTGCCGGCGAAGGGGTTGGACTCGGTCGCGGCCTGGGGCGTCCAGGAGCCGTTGAGGCTGGTGGCCGTGAACGAGCGGAAGTAGCGGCCCTGCGAGCCGATCGCCTCGACGATCATGAGGTAGCGGTTCTGGCCCTGGAGCTTGTAGACCTGCGGGGCTTCGAACAGGTTGTTCGTCGTATCGCTCATGACCACGGTCGAGGTCGAGCCGAAGCTGCCCGGGAAGTTCCCGATCGGCATGCTCGCCCGGTAGATCTTGCCGTTGTCACCGGCGAAGAACAGGTACATGGTCGAACCGTCGGCGATGAGCGTCTGGTCGATGGGCCCCGTCCCGGAGCCGGAGATGCTTCCGGAGAACAGCACCTGCGGGGAGGACCAGCCATTGGGGTTGGTGGGGTCGCTCGACGTCCGGTACGAGAAGGCGGTCCCGCCCCACTGGTAGGCGAGCACCCAGATGTTCTTCGGCGCGAAGTAGAAGAGCGTGGGTGCGACGGTGGAGGCCGATATCGCGTTCTGGCCGGCCGAGGCCATGTCCGACCAGTTGGTGAAGGGGCTGAAGTTCATCGAGCCCCACTTCGTCCCCGTGTCGTGCGTCGTCGCGTAGACGAGCTGCCTGCCGTTGTAGGGGACGACCGTGAAGTCCTTGAGCGAGACCCACCCCGGCTTGGGCTGTGCCAGCGCGCCCGTCGACGTCCAGCGGTAGGACGACGGGAGGTCGCACGAGCCGGGGTTGCCGGCGCCGGCCTTCACGAGCTGCCACTGCTGGTTGGCGCCGCCCCAGTCGTCGTACTGCACGATGTTCGCGTTGTCGGCGGTGGAGGCGCCCTGCACTTCGAGGGCCTTGTTGCTGTGGCGCGAAACGAGCCTCACATAGCCGTCCGAGCTGTCGGCCAGCCGCCATTGCTGGTTGGTGCTGTTCTGGTCGGCCCACTGCACGATCGCGCCGCCGTTCGCGGTGGACCGGTTCTGGATGTCCAGTACCTTGCCCGAATGGCGGGACTTGATGCGGTAATAGCCGTCGCCGGAGTCGACGAACTGCCACTGCTGCTGGCTCTGGTCGTTCCTGGTCCACTGGGTGATGCGGGCGCCGTCGCCGGTCGCCATGTTGTAGACGTCCAGGGCTTTGCCGCTGTTGCGGTTGACCAGGACGTACGAGGCATTGGGGTCCACGGTCGCAGCGGCGGCGGGCTGGGCGCCGAGAAACGCGGCCATGAGCAACAAGGGCGCGAGCACGGCGAGTAAGCGTCTTGGGCGCATGAGGGCGCTCCTTATGGGGGGACGGGGTCCTGGAGGCAGGCGCGATCTCGAATGTTTCGAAGTATTCCCGGAAGCTTTGACGCCACAAGCTAGAAATGCGGAGCCGCGCGGTCAAGGGCTGTAGCCGATCTGTCCACAAACAGTGCCTCAGGAGTCTGAGTGGGGAAGGCGTCGCCTGGGGCTTGGCGATCGTATCTCCCGACCTGCTATTCGAAAGGTTTCGGGCTTTCAATCGAAACATCTCTTGCCGGAAGTGTTGACGATGCATCGTCAACACCTCAACATCCCTGTCTGTGAAGCCGGACGCGGTTCGATATCACGAACCGCGCCGAAAGCGCGCGCCACCCCGTTCCGGTGCCCGCCGAGTGTCAGCCAACCCGGCCGGCCGGGTGTCGTCCGTGCACTTCAGTCCTTGCGTGATGTCCACCTTGGAGGCACAGTCATGGGCTTGTACGCCCTTTCCGGACCGCTTGTCCGCCGGAGGATCCGCGGCCTGCTGCTGGCGCTGCTGGTCGGCGTCCTCGGCGCGGCCGCCGCACTGGTCGCGCCACCCGCGCACGCCGCCGAGAACACGCTCGGCGCCGCCGCGGCGCAGAGCGGCCGCTACTTCGGCACCGCCATCGCCTCGGGCAGACTGGGCGACTCGGCGTACACGACGATCGCGAACCGTGAGTTCAACTCGGTGACGGCCGAGAACGAGATGAAGATCGACGCCACCGAACCGCAGCGAGGACAGTTCAACTTCGCCGCCGCCGACCGCGTCTTCAACTGGGCGGTGCAGAACGGCAAGCAGGTGCGCGGTCACACGCTGGCCTGGCACTCCCAGCAGCCCGGCTGGATGCAGAGCCTCAGCGGGAGCGCCCTGCGCCAGGCGATGATCGGCCACATCAACGGCGTCATGGCGCACTACAAGGGCCGGATCGCCCAGTGGGACGTCGTGAACGAGGCCTTCGCCGACGGCAGTTCGGGAGCCCGGCGCGACTCCAACCTGCAGCGCACCGGCAACGACTGGATCGAGGTCGCCTTCCGCACCGCCCGCGCCGCCGACCCGGCCGCCAAGCTCTGTTACAACGACTACAACGTCGAGAACTGGACCTGGGCGAAGACCCAGGCGATGTACAACATGGTCCGCGACTTCAAGCAGCGCGGTGTGCCGATCGACTGCGTCGGCTTCCAGTCGCACTTCAACAGCGGCAGCCCGTACAACAGCAACTTCCGCACCACACTGCAGAACTTCGCCGCCCTCGGTGTCGACGTGGCCATCACCGAACTCGACATCCAGGGCGCCCCGGCCTCGACCTACGCCAGCGTGACCAACGACTGCCTGGCCGTCCCGCGCTGCCTCGGCATCACCGTCTGGGGCGTGCGCGACACCGACTCCTGGCGGTCGGAGCAGACGCCCCTGCTGTTCAACGGCGACGGCAGCAAGAAGCCCGCCTACACCGCCGTCCTCAACGCACTCAACGGCGGTACCTCCACGCCCCCTTCGGGTTCCGGACAGATCAAGGGCGTCGGATCGGGCCGCTGCCTGGACGTGCCCGGTGCCGCCACCGCCGACGGCACCCAGCTCCAGCTGTGGGACTGCCACAGCAACAGCAACCAGCAGTGGACGTACACCGACGCCGGTGAACTCCGGGTCTACGGCAACAAGTGCCTGGACGCCGCCGGCACCGGCAACGGCACCAAGGTCCAGATCTACAGCTGCTGGGGCGGCGACAACCAGAAATGGCGCCTCAACTCCGACGGAACCATCGTCGGCGTCCAGTCCGGCCTCTGCCTCGACTCCGTCGCGGGCGGCACCGCCAACGGCACCCTGATCCAGATCTCCACGTGCTCGAACGGCGGCAACCAGCGCTGGACCCGCACCTGATGGGCACCACCACGGACGGAAGGGTGAATCGATGAAGCCCCACGGTGCGGTCCCCGCCGCCCCTCCACGACGGCATCGCTGGTGGTCCCGGGTCGCCGCCGTGGCGGCCGCGACCCTCGCGGCCGGTCTGCTCGCCGCGGTGCACCCGTCGCCCGCCGAGGCGGCGACGGTGGACACCCAGGCCTGGTACGCCCTGGTCAACCGCAACAGCGGCAAGGCGCTGGAGGTCACCGGCTCGTCCACCGCCGACGGTGCGCGGGTCAGCCAGCGCACGCGCGACGACGGAGCCGGCCAGCAGTGGCAGTTCGTGGACTCCGGCGGCGGCTTCTACCGGCTCAAGGCCCGCCACTCGGGCAAGGTCCTCGACGTGTCCGGCGCCTCGAACGCCGACGGGGCCCCGATCCAGCAGTGGGCCGACCACAACGGGACCAACCAGCAGTTCCGCCTGGCCGACTCCGACGCGGGCCACGTCCGGCTGATCAGCCGGGCCAGCGGCAAGGCGGTGGAGGTGCAGGGCGCCGCCACGGCCGACGGAGGCAACGTCGTCCAGTACACCGACTGGGGTGGCGCCAACCAGCAATGGCAGATGATCAAACTGTCGTCCGGTGGCGGAGGCGGCGGCGCGTGCGGCAGCGCCCCGGCCCTGGCGAGCGGAACGCACACCATCCAGAGCGGCGGCAAGAGCCGCAGCTTCATCCTCAGGGTCCCGGCCACCTACGACAGCAACCACCGCTACCGGTTGATCTTCGCCTTCCACTGGCGGGGCGGAACCGCCGGCGACGTCGCCTCGGGCGGCACGAGCGGCAGCGCCTGGTCCTACTACGGCCAGCAGGAACAGTCGAACAACTCCGCGATCCTCGTCGCCCCCCAGGGCCTGGGCAACGGCTGGGCCAACACGGGCGGTGAGGACGTCACCTTCGTCGACGACATGATCCGGCGCATCGAGAGCGGCCTCTGCGTCGACCCGGCACAGCGCTTCGCCACCGGATTCAGCTGGGGCGGCGGGATGAGCTACGCACTCGCGTGCAGCCGGGCGAACGTCTTCCGGGCCGTCGCGGTCATATCCGGCGCTCAGATCAGCGGGTGCAGCGGTGGTACCCAGCCCATCGCCTACCTCGGCATCCACGGCGTCGGCGACTCCGTGCTCAACATCGCGCAGGGCCGCTCCCTGCGCGACCGGTTCGTCGGCAACAACGGCTGCACCCCACAGAGCCCGCCCGAACCCGCGCGGGGCAGCCGCACGCACATCACCACCGCCTACGCGGGCTGCCGTGCCGGTTACCCGGTCCGCTGGGCCGCGTTCGACGGGGACCACATCCCCGGTCCGGTCGACGGCTCGCCCAACGAAAGCGGCGTCACCACCTGGACCAAGGGAGAGATCTGGAGGTTCTTCGCACAGTTCCAGTGAGAGGCCCGCGCCACGGGGTGGAGCCAGGACGATCCCGGCTCCACCCCGCCGGCGTCCGGCCCGGTCGCGACGTCGTCCGTCGCACGCACCGGCAGGCCCGGCTGCCGTCCCCCGACCGAGCGGCTCGGGCCGTGGCAGGCCCGAGGTGTGTGCTGTGCTAGCGTTGACTCTTTGCTGCGTCGCCGTGCCGGTGCGCCGTTCGGCGCCCTGGCCGGTGGCCGCGTCCCCGCCGCGCCTTCCTCGGTACGGTCCCGTCGAGGAAGGCTTCCAGTGAGCGAATCAGCACGTGCCGACGCCCGGCAACAGGACCGTGTCCCCGAAGCGGCGGGCGCCGCTTCGGAGCCGCCCACGGTGACGTCCTTCGCACAACTGGGGCTGCCGGCCGAGATGCTGCGCGCACTGGACGAGCACGGTGTGCGCGTGCCCTTCCCCATCCAGGCGGCGGCGCTGCCGAACGCCCTCGCGGGACGGGACGTCCTGGGCCGGGGCCGCACCGGATCCGGCAAGACCCTCGCCTTCGGTCTCGGGATGCTCGCCCGGACCGCCGGACAGCGCGCGCAGCCCAAAGCCCCCTCGGCACTCGTCCTCGTACCCACCAGGGAACTGGCGCAGCAGGTCGCTGCGGCGCTCACCCCGTACGCCGCGGCACTGCGGCTGCGGCTCGCGACGGTGGTGGGCGGAGTGTCCATCGGACGGCAGACCGCGCTGCTGCGGGACGGCGCCGAGATCGTCGTCGCCACGCCCGGTCGGCTGCACGACCTCGTCGAGCGCAAGGCCTGCCGACTGGGACAGGTGCGCATCACGGTCCTGGACGAGGCCGACCAGATGTGTGACATGGGGTTCCTGCCGCAGGTCACCGAGATCCTGGAGCAGGTGCGCCCCGATGGGCAGCGGATGCTGTTCTCCGCCACCCTCGACCGTGATGTCGACGAGCTGGTGCGGCGCTACCTGCGCGACCCCGCCGTCCACTCCGTGGACCCCTCGTCCAGCTCGGTCTCCGCGATCGAGCACCACGTCCTCGTCGTGCACGGCCCCGACCGGTACGCCGTGACCACGGAGATCGCCGCCCGGGACGGCCGCGTCCTGCTGTTCCTGGACACCAAGCACGGCGTCGACCAGCTCACGCGGCATCTGCGGGCCAACGGCGTGGCCGCGGCCGCCCTGCACAGCGGGAAGTCCCAGCCGCAGCGCACCCGGACCCTGGCCCAGTTCAGGGACGGGCAGATCACCTCGCTGGTGGCGACGAACGTCGCCGCACGCGGCCTGCACATCGACGACCTCGACCTCGTGGTCAACGTCGACCCGGCCACCGACCCGAAGGACTATCTGCACCGCGCGGGCCGCACGGCCCGGGCCGGCCGCTCCGGCACCGTCGTGACACTCGTCCTGTCGGGACAGCGCCGTGCTGCGAGCCAGGTCATGGCGGACGCGGACGTCGCTCCCAAGGTCACCAAGGTGCGGTCCGGCGAGGCGGAACTGAGCCGGATCACCGGCGCCAAGGCTCCCTCCGGCGAGCCTCTCGACGGCGGATCGGCCGCAACGCGCCCCAAGAACCACAACGTCCCGTTCCGCGGCCTGGGCAGCGCCAAGGACGCGAAGAGCGGCTCCGGTGGCAGGCCGTCCCGCAAGAGCAGCGAGGCCCGCGCGCTGGCGGAGGCCCGCAAGGCGGCCCGGGTACGACGCGGCGGCTGAGCCGGTCCCCCGCACCGCCGGGCGGTGCCGTTCGCCCGCGCCGTGACACCGGGACCGCCGGGCGGTGCCGTTGGCCCACGCCGTGACGCTGGGCCCGCCGGGCGGTGCCGTTCGCCTACGCCGTGACACCGACGGGGAGCGCGTGCCACGGACGGACCGGGAGAGTCCGTGCGGCGGGAACAGCCGGTCATGAAGCACGGTTGGGTCCGTGGGATGCCCGGTGCCGGGCCGACCGCCGGTGGGCCCGCCCCGCACTCGGACCGATGTCTTTTCACGCAGGAGGACAGTTTCATGACTGACCGGCCCTTGACGCTCATGGCCGTCCACGCCCACCCCGACGACGAGGCCACCGGAACGGGAGGTGTCCTCGCGCGCTACGCGGCGGAGGGCATCCGCACGGTCCTCGTGACGTGCACCGACGGGAGGTGCGGTGACGGACCGGGCGGTGTCAAACCGGGCGAGCCCGGGCACGACCCGGCAGCCGTCGCCTCGATGCGGCGCCGGGAACTCCAGGCGAGCTGCGACATCCTGAAGGTCGGTCACCTGGAGACGCTGGACTACGCCGACTCCGGGATGATGGGCTGGCCGACCAACGACGCCCCGGGATCCTTCTGGCGGACACCCGTGGAAGAGGGCGCTGCCCGGCTCGCGGAACTCATGCGGCACTATCGGCCCGATGTGGTCGTGACCTATGACGAGAACGGCTTCTACGGCCACCCCGACCACATCCAGGCACACCGCATCACGATGGCGGCGCTGGCGATGACCGTGCCGGTGCCCAAGGTGTACTGGACGACGGCGCCCCGCTCGATGCTGCGGCGGTTCGAGGAGGCCATGCGTGAGTCGGGCGCGGACTGGCAGGAGCCGGACCCGGCCGAGGCCGCCGCGCCGGTCGAGATCGGCCTGCCCGACGAGGAGATCACCACCTGGGTGGACACCACGGCGTTCGGCGGTGAGAAGTTCGCCGCGCTGGCCGCACACGCCAGCCAGGGCGAGAACATCTTCTTCCTCAAGATGGGCCAGGAGAGGTTCACCGAGCTGATGGGTGTCGAGACCTTCGTACGCGTCCAGGACGACACCGGCGCGGCCCTGCCCGAGAACGACCTCTTCGCCGGACTGCGCTGATCACCCCCGCCCGCGGTGCTCCGGCCGACCGATGGCCGGGCACTGCGGTGCTCCGGCCACCGGAGAGGCGTACGTCCCGGCTACGGGGCCATCTCGTACGCACCGGACAGCGCCTCGACCCGCTGCCAGACCCGGTCCGTGCGCGCCTCGTCGACGACCGGACGCCGGATGGAGCTCAGCGCCCACTGCTGCTGCCGCTCGGACGCCGAGTCCTTGCCGTGCAGTTCGACGGCGTGCCCGGAGAAGTCCCGTACGAGCACGGCGAAGAGTTCGTCGAGCACGTCCTCGTCGAGTCCGGTCAGGCCGGCCTGCTCCAGAACGAGCTGCCCGTGCACGACGAGCGCGAAGAGCTGGCCGACCGCGAGGACGAGGTCGAGGTCACGGCTCTGCTCGGCGTCGGGGGCGGCCGTGGCGACGAACTCGCAGAGCGCGTCGGCCTGTTCGCGCAGGCGGGCGACGTTCGGCAGATGCGCGTACGCCTCGAAGGCGGGGCGCCAGTCGTGGAAGCGCACCGAGCCCAGCCCGCGGGCCGGTCCTTGCCGGAACAGGAAGTCGTCGTCGGCCGCGTCGAGGCGGGTCGGCACGCCGGGGTACTCGGCCGGGTCGAGGAGGTGGTTGCGCATGAACTTCAGGATCAGAGCGAGGTTGACGTGGACCGTGCCCTCCAGCTTCGGCAGGCCGCGTATCTCCACGGCCGCCTGGCCGAAGTAGTTGTCCTTCTCGAAGCCCTTGGCCGCGATCACGTCCCACATCAGGTCGATGACCTTCTCGCCCTCCGTGGTCACCTTCATCTTCGTCATCGGGTTGAAGAGCAGGTAGCGGCGGTCGTCGGGGCCGGCGGAGCGGAAGTAGTCGACGGCGCGGTCGCTGAACAGCTTCATGCCGACGAGCCTGACGTAGGCGTCGGTCAGTTCGCGCCGCACGTGCGGGAAGGCGGTGACGGGGCGGCCGTACAGGATGCGGTGGTGGGCGTGGGTGACGGCCTCGTACATTGCGTGCTCGCAGATGCCGATCGAGGCGGTGCACAGGTTGAACTTGCCGACGTTGACCGTGTTGAGAGCGGCGTCGAAGGCGGCACGCCCGGTGTGCAGCACGTCCTCGGGTGTGACGGGGTAGTTCTCCAGGCGAAACTCGCTGACGAACTTGGACGAGTCGACGACGTTCTTGACCAGGTGGTAGGCCGGATGACGACTGTCGGCGGCGAAGAACACGTAGCCGTCGGGGCCCTCGATGTCGGTACGGCGGCCGAAGACGGAGACGAGTCCGGCGGCGTTGCCGTTGCCGATGTAGTACTTGGAGCCGGTGGCGCTGAAGCCGCCGTGGCCGTCGGGCTCGAGCAGCATGTCGGTGGAGTAGATGTCGGCGCCGTGGGCCTTCTCGGACAGGCCGAACGCGAACACCTCTCCCTGGGCGAGGAGTTCCGCGGCGCGCGCTCGGGCGGCGGCGTTGTCGCTCTGCCAGACCGGGCCGAGGCCGAGGATGGTGACCTGCCAGGCGTACCAGTAGTCCAGGCCGTAGAAGCCGAGGATCTCGTTGAGCGCGGCGATACGCGCGGTGTCCCACCGCTTGTCCGGTTCGTGGTCCCCGGCGGCGGACGACGGCGTCAGGAAGGTGGCGAACAGGTTCTCCTTGGCGGCGAAGGCGAGGAAGTCACCGAGCCACGCGCGGGTCCGGTAGTCCTCGATCAGCTGCCGCTTCCCGCGCTCCTCGAACCAGTCGACGGTGGCACGCAGCAAGCGGCGTGTCTCGGGGTCGAAGTGCGCGGGGTCGTACGTGCGCGGGTTGAAGAGCAGTTGGTCCGCCATGGTGAGGACCCCTTTCGGCGATGGACGGATGGCAAGCGGAAAGCCGGCGGCTGGAGGAGACGCGGGGGAGAAGGCACGGGGGAGGAGGGCGCAGGCGGAACTGGCGCGGGCGCGGCGGTGATCAGCGGTTCGTGTCGAAGCGGGCCAGCGTGACCAGCACGTCGTCCAGCCAGTCGATCATCATCCGCTCGTACGCGATGCCGCCGCGCAGCACCGCGTGCTGGAGCTCTCGCTCCGCGTCGGGCGGCGCACCGGAAGCGGCCGCGCTCGCCTCGGGCCCGGTGAAGTCCCGCTCCTGACCCGCGAGATAGTGCGTCAGCCGGTCCCGGTGCGCCTGCCGGTGCCGCTCCACCTCGCGGATCAGGGCGGCCGGGTCGTCGAAGGCGGCACCGCGGATCTTCACCGCCAGGTCGTGCCGGACGCTCTCGGGCTCGATCGGGTCGTGCAGCCACGAGGACAGCGCGGCCCGGCCGAGGTCGGCCACCGAGTACTCCTTCTTGTCCGGCCGGCCCTGCTGCACGACGTCCCGGACGTCGACCCAGCCGTCGTTCTCCATGCGCTTGAGCACGCGGTAGATCTGCTGGTGGGTCGCGGTCCAGAAGTAGCCGATGGACCGGTCGAAACGCCGGGCCAGCTCATAGCCGGATCCCGGCTTCTCCAGGAGCGACACCAGGATCGCGTGCTCGAGCGCCATGACCCCGATCGTTCTATGAAACTCGTTGCATAGCAAGTCCCACCGGCTCCGATACGGCGCGGCTCACCTTCCGGACGTGGCCCATGTCTCAGCGCCGCTGATCGGCGGAGGATCATGCGTGCTCCGCCTCTAGAAGAAGCCCAGCTTCTTCGCCGAGTACGACACCAGGAGGTTCTTCGTCTGCTGGTAGTGGTCCAGCATCATCTTGTGCGTCTCCCGGCCGATGCCCGACTTCTTGTAGCCGCCGAACGCCGCGTGGGCCGGGTACGCGTGGTAGCAGTTGGTCCAGACGCGGCCCGCCTTGATCGCGCGGCCCAGACGGTAGGCCGCGTTGCCGTCGCGGGTCCAGACGCCCGCCCCGAGGCCGTAGAGGGTGTCGTTGGCGATCTTCAGGGCCTCGTCGACCGAGTCGTACGTCGTGACCGAGACGACCGGGCCGAAGATCTCCTCCTGGAAGATCCGCATGTCGTTGGTGCCGCGGAAGATGGTCGGCTCGATGTAGTAGCCGCCCTCCAGGCCCGGCACCGCGCGCGGGTTGCCGCCCGTGACGACCTCGGCACCCTCCTCCCTGCCGATGTGGAGGTAGGAGAGGATCTTCTCGTACTGGTCGTTGCTCGCCTGCGCGCCGATCATGGTCGCCGGGTCCAGCGGGTCGCCGCCGACGATCGCGCGGGTGCGTTCGACGCAGCGGGCCATGAACTCGTCGTAGATGGAGGAGGGGATCAGGGCACGCGAGGGGCAGGTGCAGACCTCGCCCTGGTTCAGGGCGAACATCACGAACCCCTCGACGGCCTTGTCCAGGAAGTCGTCGTCGGCGGCCATGACGTCGGGCAGGAAGATGTTGGGGCTCTTGCCGCCCAGTTCCAGGGTGACCGGGATGATGTTCTCGCTCGCGTACTGCATGATCAGCCGGCCCGTGCTCGTCTCCCCGGTGAACGCCACCTTCGCCACTCGCGGACTGGACGCCAGCGGCTTGCCCGCCTCCACCCCGAAGCCGTTGACGACGTTGACCACGCCCGGAGGGAGCAGGTCGGCGATCAGGTCGATGACGTAGAGCAGGCTGACCGGAGTCTGCTCCGCCGGCTTGATGACGACACAGTTGCCCGCGGCCAGCGCGGGCGCGAGCTTCCATGTGGCCATGAGCACCGGGAAGTTCCACGGGATGATCTGCCCGACCACACCCAGCGGCTCGTGGAAGTGGTACGCGACGGTGTCGGCGTCGATCTCCGCGATGCTGCCCTCCTGCGCGCGGACGACTCCGGCGAAGTACCGGAAGTGGTCCACGGCCAGCGGGATGTCGGCGGCCAGCGTCTCGCGGACCGGCTTGCCGTTCTCCCAGGTCTCGGCGACCGCGATCTTCTCCAGGTTCTCCTCGATGCGGTCCGCGATCCTGTTGAGGACGTTCGCGCGTTCCGCCGTGGACGTGCGGCCCCAGCGGTCGGCCGCACGGTGCGCGGCGTCCAGGGCGAGATCGACGTCGGCCGCGGTCGAACGGGCCACCTCGCAGAAGGACTTGCCGGTCACCGGTGTCGGGTTCTCGAAGTAGCGGCCCTCGACCGGCGCCGTCCAGTCGCCGTCGATGAAGTTGTCGTAGCGACGGGCGAAGGAGACGATGCTTCCCTCGGTTCCTGGCTGCGCGTACACCATGTGGTTCTCCTCGGTGAAAGGCGGTGCGGGACGGATGCGACGTCTCTCACCGTGCTCCCGCGAGGTTGGCGCGAGGTTGGCGCCTGACGGAGCGGGCGTGCGTCAGTCGCGCAGAGCCGTCGTCAGCCGGCCCGCCGCGATGGCACGGCGCGCATCGCCGGGGCCGAGCAGGCGCAGCGCGTGCTCATGGATCTCCGCGTCGTACGGGGCCCGTTCGCCGTAGCGCAGGGCGTGCTCCGGGCGGGTGCTCGCCAGCACGGCCTCACGTACCGCCACCTCCAGCCGGGTGCGCCACTCCTCGATGCCGGGTGCCTCGGAACGGGGCAGGAGCGGGCCGCCGTAAAGGCCCAGGGCGGTGTCCGTGTCGCCCTGCTCCAGCGCGCGCAGCACGTCGACGGCATCGCAGGACACGGGTGCGGTGAGCGCGTAGTGGCGGGCCGATATCGCCCCGCCCAGTGCCCGGCGCAGGTGCGAGATCTCCGCCTTGAAGGTGGACGACGTCACCGGCCGGTCACCGTACAGGGCCGCACGCAGCCGTTGCGGGGAGTAGCCGTCGGGTTCGAGCGCGAGGAGCGTGAGGATCTCCACCTGCCGCGGGCGCAGGGGGAGCGGCCTTGTCTCGTGCAGGACCTGCTCGGAGCCGAGGCACGTGAGCCGCAGCCGGGCCGGGCGGGACACCTCCGTCGTCAGCCGGGCCTCGATCGTCGACACCAGGGTGCGGACGGTGGACATGGCCAAGGGGTGCGAGCGGTCCCAGGTCGTCGACAGGTCCAGCACGCCGAGGACGCGCCCGTCCCCGCCGCGCACGGGTGCGCAGTAGCAGACCCAGCCGTGCAGGGCCGACACCAGGTGCTCGGCCGAGAAGACGGAGCTGGGGCGGCCGGTGCGCAGGGCGAGGGACAGGGCGTTGGTGCCCATGGCCTGCTCGTCCCAGCGGCCGCCCGGCGCGAAGTTGACCCGCTCGGCCCGGCGGCGCATGGTCGCACCGCCGCAGGTCCACAGGATGGTGCCCGACTCGTCGGTGACCGCCGTGACGAACCCGGCGTCCTCGGCGATGCTGTGCAGCTCCCCGGCGAGCGCGCAGACCGGCCCGTACAGCGGTGAGGACGTCCAGCGCTGGTGCACCCGGCCGCCGTCGGTGACGGGGGCGCTGTCCCGGCCCGGGTCCACGCTGCCGAGGGAACGGGCCCAGGACTCGGTCACCTCGTGGCGCAATGTCGCGGTGCCGCCGGGCCGCGTTCCCGGGACGCTCAGCCGCGGCACCCAGCGGGACCACTCGTGCTCCAGCACGGCCCTGCGCCGTATGAGGTCAGGGCGCTGTGACATGGCCTCTCCCTGGCGTCGTCCCGGATTCTCGGCGTCAGGTCAGTGTGACCGGAGGTGCCGGTCCCGGTCGAGAATCGCGCCGGACCCGGGTGAGACGTTCTGAACGGGAGACTCCCGACTGGATGTTTGTCCGGTGCCCGGGTGCCGCCGTCCGGGTGACGGGTTCACTCGACCCGACGGACGGGGCCCGGCCCGCGTACCGACGCCGCGCGGCCCACCGTTGCCCTGGCATGGACAGCACGGAGACGGTGCGGCTCCTCCCGGGGAACGACGCCGCACCCCGCTCGTACGCCGAACTCACCAGTGGATACGCGGGACATCCGCCGATCTACGCGGCGCTGGTCGCCGAGTGGGAGGCACGGGGCCACACGGTGCCGGAACACCGCGACGGCCAGTGGGTGTCCTTCGCCGCACCGGCCGAGAGCGAGACCTGGTCGGCCGTCACCACCTGGACCGCGGGCCTGGGGGTGGCGGGGCCCTCGTCCGGTGGCCGTCTCACCAGCCGTCCGTCACCACCGGCTCCGCGCTGACCGGCGCCAGCACCGCGAGGGTTCCGCTGGCCTCCCGCAGGGCCGCCTCCAGGGTGCCGGGGGTGTGCAGGGCGCCGGTGCCGTCCGGCGGGACGAGCCACTCCAGCCGTCCGGCGGGCCGGTACGGCGGCGGCACGGCGATCCAGGAGCCGCGGCCCACGTGCCGTACCCCGAAGCCGACCCACTCGCTGACCGGATCGGGCGGCAGGAAGAACCCCACTCTGTGTGCGGCACAGTCCACCAGGGTGGGGCCGGGCACCTTCAGCGGATCACGCCACAGTAGGTCCAGTGCGAGCAGGCCGAGCCGGTCGGGGACGCTCAGCACGTCCCAGTAGCGCCCGGCCTCCACGAGCATCGTCCCCGCGCCGTAGTCCCACTCCCGCTTGCACTCCTGGGGGTCCGTGGCGGCCGCGGCGAGCCACTCGACGGCTTGTTTCCACATGACGCTCTGCATGGCCACCCCAGGCACAGTCGGTGGCGCCGCGGTCGGGCGCGCGCTGGACACGGGCCGGTGACCCGCGGGGTTCCGCGGGCCGCCCGGCCGTAGCCATGCTCGTAGATATTTCTACGGGCCGGAAGGGGTGGCGCGGTGTGGCGTTCCGGGCGTGCCGGTCCCGGTCGAAAGAAGGCGACCGACGGCACGCCCCGGACAACCACGATCGGCTTCGGGCACGTCTGGCGCGCCTGTGGGCCGGGGGACGGCGGCGACGACACATGGGTCATCGTGGCCAGGCTGACACCCAGGTGCGAGTGGGAGTGCGTCGACAGCCCGACCCCGGAAAACGGCGACGGCCCTCACCGGGGCGTCCGGTGGGGGCCGTCCGAGAACGAGAGGGTGGGGAGGTCAGTCCTGACGTTCGGCGTTCTTCTTCTTGATCCGGGCCGCTTCCTTGCGGACCTCCGCCTGAGTGGCGCGCTCCCGCTCCAGCCACTCGGGGCCTTCCTGCTTCAGCGCCTCGATCTGCTCGGTCGTGAGGGGCTCGGTGACACCGGCGCGGGCAAGACCGGCGATGGAGACGCCGAGCTTCGCGGCGACCACGGGGCGCGGGTGCGGGCCGTTCTGCCGCAGCTCCCGCAGCCACTGCGGCGGGTTCGCCTGGAGCTCGTTCAGCTCGGCACGCGAGACGACACCCTCCCGGAACTCGGCGGGTGTGGCCTCGAGGTACACACCCAGCTTCTTCGCCGCGGTCGCGGGCTTCATCGTCTGGGTGCTCTGGTGCGACGTCATGGCTCCCAGGGTATCGAGCGTGTGCACGACCCCTGACCACGCCCGGTAACCTGGCGAGGTGACAGGCTCGGATGAAACCCCCTCGTTCCGGCTCGCCTACGTCCCCGGGGTGATGCCCGACAAGTGGGTGCGCATCTGGAACGAGCGGCAGCCCGACGTCCCGCTCATCCTCACGCAGGTGCCCGCCGAAGCCGCGGCCGAGCGGCTGCTGGGCGGCGAGGCCGACGCGGGCCTCGTCCGCACACCCGTGGACCGCGAGGTCTTCAGCGCGATCCCCCTCTACACCGAGCAGACGGTCGTCGTGGTGCCCAAGGACCATCTGGTCACGGCCGTCGACGAGGTATCGCCGGAGGACCTGGCCGACGACATCGTGCTCCACCCCCTCGACGACGTCCTCGCGTGGGAGAACCTCCCCGGTCGCCCCGCCCTCGAACGTCCCGCCACCACCGCCGACGCCGTGGAACTCGTCGCGGCCGGCATCGGTGTCCTGGTCGTCCCGCTGTCACTCGCCCGCCTGCACCACCGCAAGGACCTCACCCACCGGCCCCTGGCGGACGCCCCCGAGTCGAGCGTGGCCCTCGCCTGGCCCGAGGACGCGAAGACGGACCAGGTGGAGGACTTCATCGGCATCGTCCGCGGCCGTACGGTCAACAGCACCCGGGGGCGTCAACAGCCCTCGGAGCAGGGCAAGTCCACGGACGCGGGCCGGAGCGGCACCCGGCGGAAGCAGGTACCCGGTAAGCCGGCGGCCGGGAAGTCGGCGGCCGGGAAGTCGGCCGGGGCGAAGCGCGGCGGGAAGAGCGGCCGCGGCGGCCCCAAGGGCGACAGACGCGGCAGGCCCGGCCGCCGCTCGTAGGGCCGGGGCGCGCTGCCCACGGGGGTCGGTGGTCCGCCGCCGGCTGCCCCGGCGACGGGCGGCGCACAGCCGGCCGGCGCCCCGCGTTCTCGGCGCCGGGGGCCGGTCGCAGTGCGTCATGGGCGTGCCGGCCGCCGTGGTGATGCTTGCGCCGGCCGCCGTTCGTGGCGGCCGGCGCGATGACGTCCGTGATGCGTGAGGGGACCGGGTCGGCGGACGGGCCGCAGACCCGTCCCCATGGACCGGTTGCGGGACCGGACGCGGGCCCGTGCCCGCTCAGCCGCCGGCCGACGGAGACGGTGCCGGCGCCCCGTAGGACGGATTCGGCGCGACCGTCTGGAAGTCCTTCAGGTCCTCGGGGATCGGCAGGACCCGGACCGGCGCGCCCGCCTGCGGAGGCGGCGGCGTGGTCTGGTCCTGGGGCAGCTTGGGCGGGGCGGTGATCTGGAAGCTGACCTGTTCCTGGTTGATCAGGCCGGTCTTCTCCAGGACCGTGATGTGGTCCAGCACGGTGTCGTTGGTCGTGTCGGCGAGCTCCCGCACGAGGCTGTTCCGGGTGGTCGCCCGGATCTTGGCGATCGTCGGGAAGATGCCCCCGTGCGCGACACGCATGATGGTGACCGCCGTGGACTCGAACTCCTTGCCGGTGCTGCCTTCGGCCGTCGCCACGAACTGCTGCTGCTGCGGAGACGGCTCGTTCGGCAGGGTGATGCCCAGGTCTGTGGAGATCTTGCGACAGCCGGCGTCGAGCCGGCCGTGACCCACGAGCAGATGCTTGGAGACTTCCTTCATCTCCGGCGACGTGCTCCGCTCCTTGATCAGCTGACCCAGCGGGTACTCCCACAGTCCGGCCGCACGCACACGCACCACGAAGTCCCGGTCCGCCTCGGTCAGCGGACCCCACTGCGTGTTGGCGATGATGCGGTCCTGGCCGGAAGCCGCGTTCTGCACGCCCAGCATGCTGGGGTAGGCGAGCGCGGTGAGCGTAAGGATCAACGCACCGCCCACGAACGCGGTACCTGCCGTGCTGCGCGAGATGCGCATCGTGCCTCCTGGGATATGAACGGCCCAACACCCAGAGGTACGGACGCCAGGGGCGAAACAATCACCGCTGCCGTAAAAAAGTTCGCACGAGCCGTTCGAAGGAGTCCACGGACGGGAAGGAGCGGACCGGATCAGGACGGATCGGCCGAATGCGCCAGCCAGTCGTACGCGACCCGTGCCGTGAACTGCGCCTGGCCGCCCGGCAGCAGCAGCCCCGCCGTCGCGAACTCCGGCGCGCCCGCCTGGTCCGGGACGTACGGGATCGCGATGCAGCGCATACCGGCCGCGTGCGCGGCGGCGGCGCCCGGAGCGGCGTCCTCCAGTACGACGCAGTCGGACGGGGCCGCGCCGAGCCTGCGGGCCGCCTCCAGGAAGACGTCCGGAGCCGGCTTGCCGTGCGGGACCTCGTCGGCGGAGACCACGGTGTGCACGTGCGCGTCCAGGCCCGTACCGTCCAGCACCGCCGCTATCGCCTCCGGTGACGAGCCCGAGGCCACGGCCATGGGCACGGCCTCGGCCGCCAGCAGCTCGACGAACGCGCGCATCTCCGGGTAGGCGCGGGTGGCGCTGCGGGCCAGTGCCAGATAGTGGCGGTTCTTCACGGTGAGCAGTTCCCCGACCGGGGCGCGCAGGCCGTAGCGGACCTTCCAGTCCGCGACCGTCTCCCGTGTGCTGATGCCGACGTACCGCTCGTGGTCCGCCCAGCCGAAGTCCGTCACGCCGTACTCGGCGAGCGTCCTGCGGCCTGCCTCGTAGTAGTTCGGCTCGCTGTCCACGAGCGTTCCGTCGAGATCGAAGATGACTGACGTGCGGCGGAGCCTGCTCATACGGCCATGCTCTCAAAGATCATCCGCGGGCCGACCGCCCGATCGACTCCACCAGTGGCAGCAGCCGGTGGGACACACGCTCGCGCAGGGCGACCTCGGTACGGGTGCGCACCACACCCGGCATGCTGATCAGCTTCTGGACGACGTCCTCCAGATGCGCGTTGTCCCGTGCCACCACCCGGGCCAGCAGGTCCCCGCCACCCGTGGTCGAGAACGCCTCCACGATCTCCGGCACCGCCGCCAGCGCGTCACCCACCTCGTCGAGATGGCCCTGGGTGACCTCGATGTGCACGAAGGCCAGCACCGGATGCCCGAGCGCGGCGGGGGAGAGGGCCGGTGCCGTCCCGGTGATCACGCCGTCGCGCTCCAGCCGGTCGAGCCGGGCCTGGAGCGTGCCGCGGGCGACGCCCAGGATCCGGGCGTACTCGCGCACGCTCGTGCGCGGCTGCTCCAGCAGCAGCCGCAGGATGCGGGTGTCGAGCTCGTCCACGGGCATGGCGCCATCTCCTCGTCCGTTGGCCCTGTCGTGGCCGTTCACGGGAATCTCCTACTGTACCAATGGCCCAGGTCCAGATGTGCGAGTTGAGCCACTGGCCGCCGGGATGCTGATATGGGTACGTCGATGGCGCTGCGGACCCCGCGGCGCCTTTTTCATGCCGTGCCGGTGGCCGGTATCTCGAAGGGGGCGGTAAGCGGTGCTGAAGAGGGTGTTCATGGCTCCGGATCCGGGGCGGACACGACTGCGGTTCGCTGCGCGGGCCGTGCTCGGCATCGCGCTCGCGGTCACCGTCTGCGGTCTCGCCGGGCATTCCCTCGCGGGGGCCGTCACCGGAGGTCTCGCCGCCCTGCTCGCCCTGTTCACCGTCACCGACGCCACGGTCCGCGGCCAGGCCGTCACCACCGCGCTGCTGCCCGCCGTGGGTCTGCCCGTGCTCACCGCCGCGGCCGAACTGCACGACCACCCGGTGGCCCGGGACCTCACCTTCCTCGCCGTCGTCGGGGCCGGTGTGTACGCCAGGCGCTGGGGGCCGCGCGGGCACAGCCTCGGCGTCTTCGCGTTCATGACCTTCTTCGTGGCGCAGTTCCTGCACGCCACCACCGGGCAGCTGCCCCAGCTGTACGCCTCGGTCCTGCTGTCCGTCCTCGCCGCCGCCGTGGTGCGCTTCGGCCTGTGGTGCTACGAACGCCGCCTGCCCCCGCCCGTCGTGCCCGCTCCGCCGGGCGGCACGGGACTGGCCCGGGTGACCACCCGCCAGGCCGTCCAGGCCACCGCCGGGGCCGGCTTCGCCCTGGTCGTGGGCCAGCTGGTGTCCGGACAGCGCTGGTACTGGGCCGTCGGCGCCACCTGGTGGATCTTCGTCAACACCACCTCGCGCGGCGAGACCCTGGTCCGCGGGTTCCGGCGGGTCCTCGGCACGGTCATCGGTATCGGCCTGGGCCTGGTCGTGGCCGTGCCCGTGCACGGCGACCCGGCCGTCACCGCCGCGCTGACCGCCGTCTGCGTCTTCGGCATCTTCTACACGGCCGCCGTGTCCTACACCTGGATGATGCTCTGGGTCACCCTCCTCGCGGGCCTGCTGTACGGACTCCTCGGCGTGCTCGGCCCGGATCTGCTCGCCCTGCGGCTCGCCGAGACCGGGGTGGGGGCGCTGGGCGCCGCCCTGGCCGTGATCCTCGTCCTGCCCGTCACCACGCACAGCATCACCGACGCCTGGATCCGGCGGGCCCTGCGCTGCGTGCACGCGTGTGCCGTCGAGACCGCCAGGCGCCTGGCCGGGGCGGCGGACGCCGACCCCGCCCCCCGGGTGGCGGAGCTGGAACAGCTCCTCGCCCGGGTACGCCTCTCGGTCGCCCCGCTGGTGCACCCGCTGAACCCGATGCTCGGCCGCAAGCGGCGGGCCCGGCACGTCCTCACCCTCCTCGACGACTGCGCCCGTGAGATCCGCGGCCTGGTCGCCGTCGCGGCCGACCCGGAGGCCTCCCACGACGCCCGTCTCGCCACCGCCTGCCGACGGGTCGAGGCCGCCGTGGAGGCCCTCACCGAGGGCCGTGACATCGCGGTCCACGCGGACGGCCAGCCCCACGCGGAACCAGCCCTGGCCCATCTGCACGGCCTGGAACGGGCCCTCGCCGACCTGGCCCGCCCCCTGCGCACACCGTCGGGCTCACCACTGGTGGGCGCCTGAGGGGGCTGCCCGGGCGACGCACCCTTGACCGTTTGGTCTAGACCGCGCATGATCGGCTGCGCGGTCCTCCCGGGCTGCGCCGGCGGAAGGGGACAGCGGTGGCGGACGGCAGGCGGCGGGCGTTCATCGGGTCGTTCACGGCGGCCGGCGGCCCCGGCATCGTGACGGCCGAGGTCGACCCCGGCACCGGCGCGCTGACCCCGCTGAGCAGCGTCGACGCCGTCCCGGATCCCTCCTGCCTGGCGCTCTCGCCCGACCGGGAGACGCTGTACGCGGTCAGTGAGACCGCCGAGGGCGCGGTGGCCGCGTACCGGGTGGACGGCGACAAGCCCGAGCCGGCCGGGCGGCCCGTAGCGATCGACGGCAGCAGCCCGACCCACCTCAGCGTCTTCGCGGGGCACGTCCTGACCGCCAACTACGGCTCCGGCAGCGTCACCGCGATCCCCCTCCGCCCCGACGGCGCCCTCGTACGATCTTCAGCCCGCGTGCTCCGGCACAGCGGCTCCGGCCCCCACACACCCCGCCAGCAGGGACCGCACGCCCACCAGGTGCAGCCCGACCCGAGCGGCCGCTGGGCCGTCAGCGTGGACCTCGGCACGGACTCGGTGCGCGTGTGCACCCTGACGGGCGGGGTCCTCGCCCTGCACCGCGAGATCGCCCTGCGTCCCGGCTCGGGGCCGCGCCACCTGGCCTTCCACCCGGACGGCTCGTACGCGTACGTCGTGAACGAGCTGAGCCCCTCCGTCACCGTCTGTCGCTGGGACGCGGTCGAAGGCGCCCTGACGCCGCTGTCCGAGATCCCGGTCCTGTCCGGTGTGCCGACGCGTGACGCCTACCCGTCGGGCATCGCCGTCTCTCCCGACGGCCGCTTCGTGTGGACCGCCACCCGCGGCGAGGACGTCCTGTCCGTGCTCGCCGTCGAGGGCGAGGAGCTGCGGCTCGTCACCACGGTGCACTGCGGTGGCCACTGGCCCCGCGCCCTCACCGCGGGCGACGGCGTCCTGGACGGCTTCCTGTACGTCGCCAACGAGCGCTCCGGCGACGTGACCTGGTTCGCGGTCGATCCGCTCACAGGCGTCCCGCGAAGGGGCGGCTCGATCCGGGTGACCGCCGCCTCGTACGTGATCCTCGGCTGAAGACCACCCGCACGACCCGCCCTGGCCGCGCCATCCATCACGGCCGCACAGCCCCCTGGCCCGCGCCATCCATCACGGCCGCACAGCCCCTGGCCGCACTCTCCACCATGGCCGGGCAGGCCACCTTGACCGCACCCTCCACCACGGCCGGGCAGGCCACCTTGACCGCACCCTCCACCACGGCCGGGCAGGCCACCTTGACCGCACCAGCCGCCACGGTCGTCCAGCCCACCCTGGTCGCATCATCCACCCCGGCCGGGCAGCCACCCTGACCAGGCGGCCCCGGCCGGCAGCCCCATCCCTGCCGGTCTTCCCCCTCGACAGGCCCCGGACGAATGAAGGCCCGCTCCTCAACGGAGCGGGCCTTCACGGCGTCCTGTGGTGGGGCCTCGCGTCAGCGCGCAGGCGTGCTCTGCGCCTGCTGCGGCGCGATGCCCAGCGCCGTCGTGTACTTGGCCAGGGCGAGCTTGCCGATCGCCGGGTACGGGCCGAGCGACTCGGCGGCGGAGCAGCCGGCCTCCTTCGCGGCCTCCTCGACCAGGCCCGGCTCGATCTCCGGTCCGATCAGATACGGCGCGAGCGCCAGTTGCTGCGAACCCGAGGAGCGCAGCTGCTCGGCGACGGACGCGATGGAGCCCTCCTGGTCCAGGGCCGCCGCCATCACCGGGACGGCGAGACGCGCGGCGAGCAGCATGCCGGTGATGCCCGCCGCCTGCACGGCCTCGTCACCGCCCACCGAAGCGAGGATGATGCCGTCGGCGGCGGTCGCCACGGTGAACAGCCGGGCACGGTCCGCACGGGCCAGACCCGCCTCGGACAGCCGCACGTGCAGCGCCTCCGCGAGCAGCGGGTGCGGGCCGAGGACGTCGGTCAGCTCGGCGGCGACCCGGCTCTCCATGAGGGCCTGGCGGACCTGGCGCAGCAGCGAGCCGTCCGGGCCGGCGAGCAGCGGCACGACGACGGCGACAGGACCGTCGGGCGTCTTCACGTCCATGCCGGCGGCGCGGGCCTGCTCGAAACGGGCCGTGCGCTCCTCGGCGGCGTGCACGAGCACGGCCTGCAGCGAGGGGAACTCCGCGTTGTCCCCGTCGAGGTACCCGATGCGGGCGTCGAGGCCGGGCAGCTCGGAGCGGGCGATGCTCACAACCTCTTCGGCGAGGCTGCGCGTGGTGCTACTGGGCGTCCCCGGCACGGCGAGGACGAGCGCGGGCGCGCCCTCGGGAGCGACCAGCGGCTCGGGACGGCGGTGCCGTCCGGGCTGGCGGGGGCGCGGCATTCGTACAGGCAGGCCATCCGCGGGCCCAGTGGGGGAACTCATGGCGCCGCATGTTACTGGCTTCTGGGGTTCCCCTGTTCGGGGAGGGTGCAGGTGAGCGGTATCCGTCCCGTTTTGTCTGATGAGTTGTGTACGGAAGGGACGCGATCGGATCAATCACCCGAACGGGTGGTCACGGTCAGCATCCTGCCGTCCACCGGCAGGGTGAGGGAACCGGCGCTCAGGTCTGTGGCGATCCGCACCGAGCCGTGCAGCGGGTCGCCCTCGGCCGGTACCCGCCGCGCCCGCGGAAGCCGCCGGGCCAACTCCTCCTCCAACGGCCCGAGCAGCGGGTCGCCCAGCTTGAACAGCCCACCGGTGACGGCGACACGCGGCTCACCACCGGAGGGGCACACGGCGGCCGCGGAATCGGCCATGTGCCGGGCGGCGGCGCGCAGGATGCCCGCGGCGACGGGATCCGCGTCCGCGCAGGCGGCCACCCGGGGCGCGAAGGAGGCCAGGACGGCGGGCCGGTCGGGGCGGGGGTACAGCGCGCCGGGCAGCCCCGCGACGGGCCCGAACTCCTCTTCCGCGCAGGCCAGCAGCCGGGGCGAGCCGTCCTCGCGCCCGTCGTGGGCGCGCAGTGCGGCCTCGAGACCGGCCCGGCCGATCCAGGCACCGCCCCCGCAGTCGCCGAGCAGATGCCCCCAGCCGTCCGCACGCCGCCAGCCGGTCAGATCGGTGCCCACCGCGATCAGTCCCGTACCGCCGGCGATCACCGCACCGGGGTGCGGTCCGAGCGCCCCCACGTAGGCGGTCACGGCATCGGCGGCCAGTGCGACCCGGCGCACGCCCCACTCCCGGGCCAGGGCCCCCGGCAGTTCGGCGCGCAGCCCCTCGCCCAGGGAGGCGAGCCCGGCCGCGCCGACGACGACCGTGGTCAGCGGCACCGCTCCCGCCTCGGCGGTCAACGCGCCGACCAGCGGCACGAGTCGCGCCATGAAGTGCTCGGGGTCGATGCCCCGCTCGCCCGTGCGCACCGGCTCACCGGACGTCCGCCGGGCCAGCGGTCCGCGCTCGGCGGTCCCGACCACGGCCCGCAGTCCGGAGCCGCCCGAGTCCACGGCGAGAAACCCGGAGTGCTCCGACGCGCCGGTCACGGCAGGCGCCAGTCCACCGGTTGGCCGCCCTGGCGGATCAGCAGGTCGTTGGCCCGGCTGAACGGTCGGGAGCCGAAGAAGCCCCGGTCGGCCGACATGGGGGAGGGGTGGGCGGACTCGACGGAGGGCAGGTCGCCCAGCAGCGGGCGCAGATTGCGGGCGTCACGGCCCCACAGGATGGACACCAGTGGCTTGCCCCGCCCCGCCAGGGCGCGGATGGCCTGCTCGGTGACCTCCTCCCAGCCCTTGCCCCGGTGGGCGGCGGGCTTGCGCGGGGCGGTGGTCAGCGCCCTGTTGAGCAGCAGCACGCCCTGCCGCGTCCACGGGGTGAGGTCGCCGTTGGACGGCTGGGGCAGTCCCAGGTCGGCGTGCAGCTCGCGGTAGATGTTGATGAGGCTGCCGGGCAGCGGCCGCACCTCCGGCGCCACCGAGAAGGACAACCCCACCGCGTGCCCGGGGGTGGGATAGGGGTCCTGACCGACGATCAGGACACGCACGTCGTCGAAGGGCTGCTGGAAGGCCCGCAGAACGTTCGGCCCGGCCGGGAGGTAGGTGCGCCCCGCGGCGATCTCCGCGCGGAGGAAGTCCCCCATCGCGGCGACGCGTTCGGCCACCGGTTCCAGGGCCTTCGCCCAGCCCGCTTCGACGATTTCATGCAAGGGTCGTGGTGCCACGGGCGTCACCCTACTGCCGTACGCACAGCGGCGATCAACCGGTGGCCAACGCCTGTGGGTAACCCCGGCCCCACCTCACCCCCACCCCCACTCACGCCTCGCCCCCTCGCGCTCATCCCCCTCGCGCCCCGCCCTCCCTCAGCCGACGAGCGCGGCCCGGACGCACAGCACGTCCGGCAGATGCGAGGCGAGCTGGTGCCAGCTGTCACCGTCGTCGGCCGACGCGAACACCTCGCCGTTGCGGTTGCCGAAGTAGATGCCCGCCGGGTCGGCGTCGTCCGTGCACATCGCGTCCCGCAGCACCGTGCCGTAGTGGTCCTCCTGGGGGAGTCCCGCCGAGAGGGGCTCCCAGCTCTTGCCCGCGTCCGCCGTCCGGTAGACCCGGCACCGGCGGTCGGCCGGGACCCGGTCGGCGTCGGCGTTGATGGGGAACACGTACGCCGTGTCGCCCCGGTGCGGATGCGCCGCCGCGGCGAAGCCGAACGTGGACGGCAGGCCCTCGCCGATGTCGGTCCAGTGCGCGCCCGCGTCGTCGCTGCGGTACACCCCCCAGTGGTTCTGCAGGTACAGCCGGTCCGGGGTGGCCGCGTCCCGCGCGACCTTGTGCACGCACTGGCCGAACTCCGGGTTCGGGTCGGGCAGGAACACCGCGGAGACGCCCGAGTTGGAAGGAGTCCAGCTCGCTCCGCCGTCGAGCGTGCGGAACACGCCGGCGGTCGAGACGGCGACCGTGACCGCCCGCGGGTCGCGCGTGTCGGTGAGCACGGTGTGCAGGCCCTCGCCTCCGCCGCCCGGCACCCACTTCGACCGCGTGGGGTGCTCCCACAGGGGCCGGACCAGCTCGAACGTCTCCCCGCGGTCCTCCGAGCGGTACAGCGCGGCCGGTTCGGTGCCCGCGTACACCACGTCCGGCTCGGCGGCGGCCGGGTGCAACTGCCACACCCGCTCCAGGGACGCCCCCGTGTCCTTGGGGAACTTGACCGCCGGGCGGGCCGGCTCGGTCCAGGTCCGGCCGAGGTCGTCGGAGTGGAACACGGACGGGCCCCAGTGCGCGCTGTCGCCGCCGACCAGCAGCCGCGGGGTCCCGGCCCGGGTGTCGATGGCGACCGAATACACGGCCTGCGCGTTGAAGTAGGGGCTCTCGTCGAACTCCCAGGCGTCACCACCTCGCCGCCGCCCGATGAACAGGCCTTTGCGTGTCCCCACGGCGAGCAGTACCTCGGTCATGCCGATCACCTCCGCGGCGTCCTCGTCGACGCCCTCGTCCCGGACACCGGCCAGTCTGCACCCGACCACTGACAGTCACCTCCGGAACGGGCTGCGTCCCAGGTCAGCCGGGTGTCGGCGGCGAGGGCGCCGGGTGCCGCCAACGTCCCCCGGCAGGGCGTCGGCAGCCGGTAGACGGGGCCCGCGTGCCGCACCGGCAGGCCGTACGACGGGGCCCGCGCGCCGCACCGGCAGGGCGCTCGCCGGGACCGGCGGCCGCGGACCACCGTCCCCTCGGGCAGGTGCGGTGAGCATCCGGGCGCCGCCGTCCGTATGGGGAGAGCGGCGGGATGATCGTCGGCTCGTGATGAGGAGGCCTTCGATGGCGTTACGTGGTCCGAGGGTGTGGCTGTGGCGCTGGCGGCGCAATCCGCTCAAGCGCCGCGCCGACCGGGTGGAGGCCTGGGTCGTGCTGGGCGTGTGGACGTTCACCGTGTTCCTCGGGCTGCTCGCCGGCACCACCGTGAGCCGGTCCGTCGAGGACGGCCTGGCCCGGGAACGTGCCGAGTGGCGCCCCCTCGTGGCGCGGCTGGCCGAGCGCGCCCCCGGGACGGCCCCCGCGAGCGAGCGTGCCCGCGCCGAGCAGGTGTGGGCGACGGCACGGTGGACCGCCGCCGACGGCTCCGAGCACTCCGGCCAGTTGCGGGTACCGGCGGGCAGCGCCGCGGGCGCCCCGGTCACCGTGTGGACGGATCCCGAGGGCCGTCAGGTCACCCGGCCCGTCACCGAGGCCCAGGCCCGCGTGCGGGCCTCGCTGACCGGTGCCGTGGCAGGGCTGTGCGCGGCGGCCGTACCCCTGGGGGCCGGGCGGGCCCTCCGCGGCCGTCTGGAGCGCCGCCGCATCGACCAGTGGGCCGTGGAGTGGTCCCGCTTCGGCCCGATGTGGGGCCGTACGGCGGGGTGAGCCCTACCGGCCCCCCGGCCCGGCCACCGCCTCCCGGCACACCCGGAGCAGCGCCAGGTCCTCGCGTATGCCGGAGCCGCCGGAGCCGGGGCGATGCCGTCGCGGAGAGGCGAGTTCCGCTCGGAGCACGTCGTGCAGGGGGGCTCCCGCCGGTCCCAGGGCGAACACGCACTCCGCGATGGTCGCGCGCGTGCACGGGTGTTCCGTCCACGCCGAGCGGAGGAGCGGGAGGAACCGCTCCGGGTCCCCCGTGACCTGCCACACCGCACAGGCGGCCGTGGTCCTCTCCCGCGCGTCCCCCCGGTCCGCCAGCGCGCGCAGCCCGGGCAGAGCGGGGCGCGCCGCCGGGCCCAGCCGCCCCAGTGCGGCCGCCGCACGGTGTGACCGACCGTTTCCCGAGTCCGTCAACTCCCCGGTCAGCACGGGCAGGACCGCGTCAGCGTCGCCGGTGACCGACCACAGCGCGTCCGCCGCCGCGACCGCGCAGTCCGTCTCCAGCAGCGCGCGAAGATCGGGCACCGCCTCGTGCGCGGCGCCGCCGAACGCGCCGACGGCACGGACCGCCGCGTCCGTGACCGCCGCACGCCGAGGCAGCCCGTCCGGTATGCCGCGCAGCAGACGCACCACGGCCGGCAGGGACGCGACGTCGCCCAGCGCGGCCAGGGCCGACAGCAGGGGAACGGCCTGTGCGGGGGTGTCGGGCGCGTCGAGCGGCAGGCGGGCGAGACGACGCCGCAGCGCGGGGGCGAGCGGCAGAGCCGCGCGGCCCAGAGGGGGTACGGCCAGCCCCAGGTCGTGCGGGACGACCGGACCCGCCAGCACGTCGGCCAGCACCGGTACGGCCCGCGCGTCCCCGGCCCCCGCCAGTGCCTTGAGGGGGCCGCCCAGGGTCGGGGCGCCCCGCTCCCCGTGCCGTATCCGAAGCTCGGGGCGGAAGGTGACCAGAGCGTGCAGCCGGTCGGCGGCGGGCGCGGCCAGCTCGGAGAGCTCCAGCAGGACCGCGACCGCCGCGTCGTGCAACCTGCCCTCCTCCGAACCGAGTTGGCCGCCGATGAGGGGGACCGTCTCGGTGTGACCGGTGCGCCAGGCACGGAACAGTCCGGCCGACATCCACACGCCGTTGCACCGGTCGAGGGGGTCCGGGCTGGTCAACTGCCCGCACAGCAGGGCGACCCGGTCGGCCACCCGGCCGTCGAGGGCGTGGTGCAGGGTCCGCAGCAGCCGGGAGCCCTCCTCGTCCGAGGGGCGCAACCGCCGCAGCCGGCCGGCGAGCGTGTCCGGACCGGGACCGTCGTCAGCGCGCTCCGCCCGGGCCCGCTGCTCGGACCTGTCCCTGAGCAGTCCGACGACGGTCGGCACGAGATCCGCCGGGAGCGTGTCCGGGGCGCACCCCGCGAGCTGGCCCAGCGCGGCGATCCGGAGCCCGGGGTCATGAGGAGGTCCGCTCAGCTCGACCAGCAGCCGTACCGCGGCGGCCGCGTGGGCCTCCTCGTCCGGGCGACAGCGCCCGGCGAACAGGCCGAGGCTCTCCGCGAGGGCGAGCAGGACACGGTCGTCCCGCTCCACGGTGATCCGCTCCCGCAGCAGGGCGAGCACCCGCGCCGGCCGGTCCACGTACCGCACGAGCGCACCCGGAGCCGCCCGGCGCACGGCTGCGTCCGGGTCCCCCACGAGGCGGACGAAGACGTCGGCACGCGCGCACAGGGCGTCCCGCACGGCTGCCCCGAGACCACCGCGGGCACCGGCGGTGTCGCCGATGCCGACGAGGAGCTCCACCACCTCCGCCCGGTCCCGCACCCCCTCGTCACCGGCGAGTGCCAGGAGGAACGGAACACAGGCGAGCGTCGAGTCGTAGACGTCGCCCGGGTGGTGCACGGCGCCGTACATCCCGTCGAGCGCGGTCTGCCGCTCGGCGGGGTCGGCGGAAGCCAGGTTCCGCAGTAATCCGGGCACGTCCTCCGCGCTGCCCTGCGCATGGCGCAGCGAGGCCCAGTCGACCTCGTCGATCCCCCTGAACACGTTGTCCTCCCCAGGCGAAATGCCAACTGACGGGGAGTCTGCACCACGGCACTGACAACGAAGCGAAGCCGGGCGATGACTGTGCGCGAACTGTACGCACGATGGCTTGAGTTCGAGTCGACCGGCCCACGCGGACCGGTTCAGCGGGCGGGACGGCCCGGCTCGCGCGGACCGGTCCAGCGGGCGGATCGTCCCGGCCCGGCCGGGGCCGACGGCTCAGTCGCCCGGCTCAGACTCCCGTGTCCCGGCCCCCGTCCCCGGGCAGCGCCCGCTCCACGATCGCGTCCAGGCCCGCCGTCTGCGGCAGCGTCCCGAACGCGTGCCCCCAGTCGCCCCCGAGCCGCGTCGCGCAGAACGCGTCGGCGACGGCCGGCGGGGCGTGCCGGACGAGGAGGGAGGCCTGGAGGGTCAGCGCCATCTGCTCCACGAGACGGCGTGCCGTCACCGGCGACGCCTCCGACAGACCCGCCTTGAGCCGTGTCACGGCCGCGTCCAGGCGGGTGTCCGCGCCCCCGGCGAGGGCGAGCTCGCCGAACAGGGCCTCCGCGGCGCCCGGTTCGCGGCTCAGCGCCCGCAGCACGTCGAGGGCGTTGACGTTCCCGGAGCCCTCCCAGATCGACAGCAGCGGGGCCTCGCGGTAGTGCCGGGGCATGCCCGAGTCCTCGACGTAGCCGTTGCCGCCGAGGCACTCCAGCGCCTCCGCGGTGAAGGCGGGACCGCGCTTGGTCACCCAGTACTTGCCGACGGCGGTGGCGATCCGGCGGAACGCGGCCTCCGACCCGTCCGGGTCGTCCCCGCGGACCGCCCGGTCGGCCGCCCCCGCCAGTCGCAGGGTGAGCGTCGTGGCGGCCTCGGACTCCAGCGCGAGATCGGCGAGGACGTTGCGCATCAGCGGCTGGTCCACCAGCCGCGCGCCGAACGCGCTGCGGTGGCGTGCGTGGTGCCCGGCCTCGACGAGGGACTTGCGCATCAGCGCGGCCGACATCATCACGCAGTCCAGCCGTGTGCAGTTGACCATCTCGATGATGGTCTTCACGCCCTGCCCCTCGGCGCCGACCAGCCAAGCCACCGTCCCGTCGAACTCGGGCTCGGAGGAGGCGTTGGACCGGTTGCCCAGCTTGTCCTTCAACCGCTGGATGCGGAAGGTGTTGCGCGTCCCGTCGGGCAGGACGCGCGGCACCATGAAGCACGACAGGCCGCCCGGGGCCTGCGCCAGGACGAGGAACACGTCGCACATCGGCGCCGAGGTGAACCACTTGTGCCCGCGCAGGGTGTACACCCCGGGCTCGGCCGTGGGGGTGGCCGCCGTGGTGTTGGTCCGGACGTCGGAGCCGCCCTGCTTCTCGGTCATCCCCATGCCCGCCAGCAGCCCGCGCTTCTCGGTGGGCTCCCGCAGGACGGGGTCGTACTCCCGGCTCGTCAGCAGCGGTTCGTACAGCTTCGCCAGCTCCGGCTGCCGGCGCAGCGCGGGGACGGCCGCGTAGGTCATGGACGTGGGGCAGCCGTGCCCGGCCTCGGTGTGGCCCCACACCAGTCCGCCGGCCGTCCTGACGACGTGGGCGCCGGGCCGGTCGTCCGCCCACGGTGACGCGGCCAGTCCCTCCCCCACCGCCGAGCGCATCAGATGGTGCCAGCTGGGGTGGAACTCGACCTCGTCGACGCGGTTGCCGTACCGGTCGTGCGTGCGCAGCTCCGGTTCGTGCCGGTTGGCGAGGTCGGCCCACTCCTGCACCTGGGCGCTGCCGGCCTGCCTGCCGAGCCGTCGCAGGTCCTCCTCGGCCCACCCGGCGCCCTCCCGCCGCAGCCCCTCCAGCAGGGCCGTGTCGGCGGAGGCGTCGTACGGGGCGAGGGGCGGGGCCTGATTGGTGACGTCATGCGTGGCGGGTCCGTCGTATCCCCGCTGTTCGTCCGGTGTCGAGACCATGCGTCGAGTGTTGCACTCTCGCTACGACCGCAGCAATCCTGCAACACGGAAAACCGCCGCGTACAGTACGTGACCATGCCGATGAACGTCCCTGCCCGGCCCGGCGCGCACGACCTGCGCCCGCTGTCCGCGCGGTCGGTCGTGCTGAGCCTGCTCCTCGGGACGCACCCGCCCGAACTGCCGGTCAGGGAGCTGGTGCGGCTGGTGGAGGGCTTCGGCGTCGGCGGCTCCACGCTGCGGGCGGCCCTCAGCCGGATGGTGGCCGCGGGGGACCTGCGGCGCACGGACGGGGGCTACCGCCTGAGCGACCGGCTGCTGGAGCGTCAGCGCCGCCAGGACGACGCCGTGCATCCCCGCACGCGCGCGTGGGACGGCGACTGGGAGATGGTCGTGATCACCGCGACCGGACGCGGCCCCGCTGAACGGGCCGATCTGCGCACGCGGCTCACCGCGCTCCGGCTCGCCGAGCTCCGTGAGGGTGTCTGGCTCCGGCCCGCCAACCTCTCCCGGGCTCTCCCCGGCGACCTGGACCGGCTCGTCCAGCGCTACACGGCCCGCCCCGACCGGCCTCCGGGCGAACTGGCCGCGGAACTCTGGCCCCTGGACGCCTGGTCCGCCACCGCCCGGGCCCTGCTCGCGCACATCGCCGACTCCCCGCACCCGGCCGACCGCCTGGCCGCCTTCGCCGCCGTCGTACGGCATCTGCTGGCCGACCCCGTCCTGCCTCCCGGCCTGCTGCCCGCCGACTGGCCCGGCGCCGCGCTGCGCGCCGCCTACGCCGACTACCAGCGGGAGCTGGTCGGGGCGGTCCGCGCGCGCGTGCGCGGCACATGACGCGGGCGGCCGTGCGCGGCGCCCGCCGGGGCACTGCGCACGGCCGCCATCACCGTGGGGGGAGGGTCCGCACGGAGCTACCTGTAGGTGATGTCGGCGGTGGAGTAGAAGCAGTTCGTGCTGTCGGGTCCGGATCCGACAGCGGTGTTGTTGTTGTACTTCTGGCAGGGGACGACCTTGCGGGCGGAGTCGTTGCGGATCGTGATGTTCCGCAGGGTCGCCACGTCATTGCGGTTGACGTTGATGCCGACGAGCCGCGCGGTGGAGCCCGTGCCGGTGACGTCGATGGTGTTGAGGTTGACCTTGCGGGTGTACTGCGTGGAGCAGTCCCCGCAGGAGCGGTACAGCGTCTTGAACTCCTGCACCGCGAAGTTCGAGATGGTCAGCGTGCCGCCGCCGTTGTGCTGGAAGACCTTGTCCGCCGCCTTCTTCGCCCCGCCGCCGATCACCTGGTAGGCGGCGCCGTTGCCGCCGCGGAAGGTGGCCGCGTCCTCGCCGACGTCCTCCCACCAGACGTTCTGCAGCGTGCAGCTGCCCTCGCAGTGGATGCCGTCGGCCGCGGGGGCGCCGAGGATGACGTTCTTCAGCACCGCGCCGTCGGCGAGCTTGAAGATCGGGTCCTGGCCCTCTTCCTGGCCGTCACCCGCCAGGCTCCCGGTGCCGTAGTACCGCTTCATGCCGTAGTCCTTGGTGCCGGACACGGAGATGGTGGAGGAGGTTCCCTGGCTGCCGTTGGGGGTCGGCCAGGTCGCGGCGCTCGCAGGAGGCGCATTGAGTGTCATGATCATGCCAAACGTGAGGCCGAGCGCGGCCAGGGTCCCGGTCGCCGTGCGCCCGCGGGCGCTTCGACGCGTCCCAGAAGTCATGTCCCGAATCCTTCTGTCGTGGGGGTAGCGGACATGTACATGAACGAGATTCTTCACGCTGTCCATCGCGCGTACCAGACGTGCCCCGTTCGCGCCGATGGGTCACACTGCTGAACGGAACGTAGAGGGCAAGCGCTTTCTAGTCAACGCCTCGCGCAGAACGGAATCTGTCGCCCCTGGTCGCGTCGGCGATGTTGTGGGAGCGCTTCCATGGAAGCCATGTCCATGCCACCATGCCGCGGACGCCTCCCTCGACGGAAGGAACCCGAACGTGCCTGCCACCCCCCACCTCCTGCCGAGGAGGCCCTCGCGGTCGCTCCTGCTCGCGCTGGTCGCCGCACTGCTGCTCTTGTCGGCGACCACCACGATCACCGCCCCCGCGGCCGCCGCCGGTGAGCCCGCCCGCACCTCCGGCCGCCAAGGCGCGCTACCCACCGCGGCCCTCACCGAGGTCGCGAACTTCGGCACGAACCCCAGCAACCTGCGTATGTACCTCTACGTCCCGGAGAGCGTGACAGCGAAGCCGGCGATCGTGGTGGCCATGCACTGGTGCACCGGCTCGGGCCCGGACATGTACAACGGCACCGAATACGACACCCTCGCCGACCGGTACGGATTCATCGTGCTCTACCCGTCCGTCACGCGCGGCAGCAAGTGCTTCGACGTCTCCTCGCCCCAGGCCCTGCGCCGGGGCGGCGGCAGCGACCCCGTCGGCATCAAGTCGATGATCGACTGGACCACCCGCACGTACGGCGCCGACCCCGGCCGGATCTTCGCCACCGGCATCTCCTCCGGCGCGATGATGACGAACGTCCTGCTCGGGGACTACCCGGACGTGTTCGCGGCGGGCGCCGCCTTCTCGGGCGTCCCGTTCGGCTGCTTCGCCACGACCGACGGCTCCGAGTGGAACAGTGCCTGCTCGGGCGGCACGGTCATCCGCACCCCGAAGGCGTGGGGCGACCTGGTCCGGGGCGCGTACCCCGGCTACACCGGGCCCCGCCCCCGCATGCAGATCTGGCACGGCACCCAGGACGACGTCCTGCGGCACCCCAACTTCGGGGAGCAGATCAAGCAGTGGACCGACGTGCAGGGCGTGAGCCGGACGCCCGCCGCGACCGACACGCCCCAGTCGGGCTGGACCCGTACCCGCTACGGCGGCACGGGCGACCGGGCCCCCGTGGAGGCCGTGAGCCTCCAGGGCGTCGGCCACAACCTGTACGCACCGGGCATGGCGTCCCGTGTGCTCACCTTCTTCGGGCTGGACGCCTCCGGCCCCGCTCCCCAGCCCCAGCCCGGCGCCTGCCGGGTGACGGCCTCGGTGAACGCCTGGAGCACCGGCCTGACCGCCTCCGTGACCCTCACCAACACCGGCACCACGGCCGTCGACGGCTGGAAGCTCGGCTTCGCACTGCCCGCCGGGCAGGCGATCACGGGCGGCTGGGGCGCCACGTACGCGCCGACGTCCGGGTCGGTCACCGCCACCAACGCCCCGTACAACGGCATCATCGCCCCGGGCGCGAGCGTGAGCATCGGCTACCAGGCCTCGCACACCGGCAACAGCGCCACCCCGGCCGCGTTCACGCTCAACGGGACCGCGTGCGCGGCCGGTTGACGTAATGGACCGGTGCCCGGTGCCCGGTGCCGGGTGCCGGGTGCCGGGCCGGAGGTCGGGGGCCGGAGGGCGGGGCCGGCGCCCGGTGGTCGGCCGTGCGCGGCCGGTCGACCGCCAGGCCGCCCCGTCCGGTCGGCTGACGCGGCCCTCTAGGGTGTCTCGGTGCGCGCGGCGGCCAACAGGGAGTCCCAGTCCGGGAGTTTGACCACGGTGCGGCCCAGCGAGGCGCCCAGGTCCGCCTCCGCCCGCTCGATCGACTGCCAGCCCCGCCATGCGACCGGGTCGGTGCCCGCCGCGCGCAGAGCCGCGACGGGGTCGTCGGCCACGGCTTGTTGCGTGAGGGCCGGCGCATCCGCGAGCAGGGAGGTCGCCGTCTCCTTCGCGCAGGGGCGGTTCGTGCCGATGACGCCGGTGGGGCCGCGCTTGATCCAGCCGGCCACGTATTCGCCGGGTGCGATGGCGCCCTCGCGCAGGACGCGGCCGGACAGGTTCGGGACGGTGCCCGTGGCCGGGTCGAACGGCAGGCCCTCCAGGGGGACCCCGCGGTAACCCACCGAGCGAAGGATCAACTGTCCCTCGATGACCTCGAAGCGGCCCGTGCCGGTCACGCCGCCCCGGCCGTCCGGGGCCGTGCGCTCGAAGCGCGCGGCAGCCACGCGGCCACGGTCGGGGAGCAGTTCGGCCGGGCGGAGGAAGAACCTCAGGCGGATACGGCGCGGGGCGCCCGTCGGCGGTGTCTCCGCCCAGCCGCGCAGCACCTCCACGTTGCGGCGCTGGGGCGCGGGCAGGGCGGACGGGTCGGTGCAGTCCGGGTCCAGGGCCAGCTCCGCCGGGTCCACGACGACGTCGGTCTCCGGCAGGGTGCCCAGTTCGCGCAGCTCCTTGGTGGTGAAACGGGCCTGGGACGGGCCGCGCCGGCCCACCATGTGGATCTCGGTCACCTTGCTGTCCGCCAGGGTGGTCAGGGCCGCCTGCGGCATGTCGGTCGGGGTGAGCTCGGCCAGGCCGCGGGCCAGCATCCGTGTGACGTCCACGGCGACGTTGCCCACGCCGATGACGACGGCCGACCGGGCGTCCCGCAGGAACCCGGCGTCCGCCGCGTCCGGGTGGGCGCTGTACCAGGACACGAACCGCGTCGCCGACCAGCTGCCCGGCAGATCCTCGCCGGGGATGCCGAGGCGCCGGTCGGTGGCGGCGCCCAGGCAGTACACCACCGCGTGGTAGAGCTCCCGCAACCGCGTCACCGTGACCCCGCCGGGGCCGATCTGCACGCCGCCGAGGAAGCGGACCCGGTCGTGTTCGAGGATCGCGCGCAGGTTGTTCTGCAGCGACTTGATCTTCTCGTGGTCGGGTGCCACGCCGTAGCGGACGAGACCGTACGGGCACGGCAGGCGGTCCAGGACGTCGACGCGCACGTCCGGGTCGAGCTGCACGAGGCTCTGGGCGGTGTAGCACCCGCTCGGCCCCGACCCTACGACGGCGACTCGCAGCACGGCGGAACTCCTAACCCGGGGGATCCGGAGGATCACGGGAGAGCGCTGACGCCTCCAGCATCGCACCGGGTGGGCTCCGCTGACAGGGTGCAGTGCTCCGCCCGCGACGCGTGTCCGATCTGTAGGGAATGTGATCATGCGGTTACGTTCAGTGCGTGCTGGACGCATCCTTTCTGAATCTTTCTGATCGCTCTCCGGCGGACGGTGCGGTGTCCGTGCGCCCCGCGTGGGAAGTGCGGGAGAGCCAGGGCACCACGCGGTGGTTCGAGTTCCGGCTGGTGTTCCCGGACGGCGCCCGGGTCGACGCGCTGGCGGTGGTGGGCGGCGGATGCGTCTGCGTCGAGGAGTTGCGCGCTCAGCCCGCCCTCTCCCTCGACGACCTGGGCGTGCTGGGCGAGTGGATCGAGGAAGCGGTGGCGGGGGCGTGCGGTGCCGGGCCCGGGGACGACGGGGGCCCGGGACGCCGCGCCCGGTCGGCCTGGCCGCGCGGGGCGGAGGGGCGGCGGCTGGTCGCACGGGAGTACCGGGCCGCCCAGCGGGACGGCGCCGACCCGGTCCTCGCGGTGATGGGTGCGACCGGGCACAGCCGGCGCACGACCCTCAGACTGATCGGCCAGGCCCGCGACGCGGGCCTGCTGGCACCACGCCGCGCCAGACGCTGACCCGGCACCACCGCCCGTCCCGCACGCGCCGCCGCGATCAGGCACCTTCAGGGGTGATCAGGCAGAAGGGGTGACCGACGGGGTCCTGGTACACCCGGTAACCGATCGGCTTGTCCGAACCGTCGAGCAGTGTCGCACCGAGGGTGAGCACCTGCTCCTCGGCCACGTCGAGATCCTCGACCATCACGTCGAGGTGCATCTGCGGCGGGCACGCGGGGTCCGCCCATCGAGGCGCGCGGAAGTCGGCCACTCGCTGGAGGACGACGACCGGCGCGCCCTCGGCATTCCGCAGCACGACGTAGTCACCGGAGTCCTCCTGCCGTGAGAGGGACAGCAGCTTCTCGTAGAAGCCGGCGAGCCGCCCCGGGTCGGGGCAGTCGATGACAACGGTGTACAGGCGTCCGATCATCCGCTCACTGTGCCACCGGCCCGCGGACCGGCCGACCGGCCTCTGTCCTGGCCGACTGGCCGAGGAAGATCAGAGCATCCTCCGCATCCGGTTGATCTCGCTCGTCTGCTGGGCGATCACCTCGTCGGCCATCTCCTCCACGCGGATGTTGTTGCCCTCCCCCTTCACCTCCGTCGCCATGGTGATCGCACCCTGGTGATGGGTCGTCATCAGGGTCAGGAAGAGGTGGTCGAAGGCCTCCCCGTCGGCCGCGCGGAGTTTCGCGAGCTGGGGCTCCGTCGCCATGCCGGGCATGGTGGTGTGCTCGTGCCGCCCGGCCTTCAACGGTTTGCCGTACGACTTCAGCCAGCCCTTCATGGCCTCGATCTCCGGCTTCTGCCCGGCGGCGATGCGCTCGGCGATCCGCTGCACGTCCTTCGACTCCGCCCGCTTCGGGACGAGTTCGGTCATCACCAGGGCCTGTGCGTGGTGCTCGATCATCATGCGCACGTAGGAGACGTCGGCCGAGTTGGGGGAGTCGTTCTCCGAGTGCCGGTCGGCGGCCTCCTCGGCGGACAGGGTGCGGTTCGCCCCGCCGGGCTCGCCCGGTGCGATCACGGCGGGCCCGTCCGCCGCCGGCTTCCGGTCCGAACCGGAGTCACAGCCCCCGGCCCCGAGCACGGCCAGCACGATCAGCCCCGTCGTGACGGCGGACACCCGGGACGCACGGCGGAACAGCACAACGACCTCCTGAGACGAGCGAGTTGGGAAGCACCTCGTGTTGCGGACGACGTACTGGCACGCTTCCTCGGGTCATTGATCGGAAAACTTCATTGCGATTCTGTTGCCCCCTGTTGGTATGTGCATGGCGAAGACGATACTGCGTGGTGCGTGAACCGTTCCGCAGCGAACGGAACCAGGGAGGAAAACAGTGATCCTGTTGAACGACCGCAGAACACGCCGCAGACGCCTCGGAGTCGCCGCTGCCGCCGGAGGGCTGCTGGCCGCCCTCCTCACAGCGGCGCCGGCAGGGGCCACCCCCGACCCCGGAGACGCCCCGCCCGCCCCGAAGAAGGTCTCCCAGAGCGCCCAGGCCGAAGTCCGGGAGGCCATCCAGAACGGCGACATACCCGGCCAGGACGAGATCGTCCACTCCGACAACATCCAGCACCTGGCCCACGTCCCCAAGGACGCCCTGCAGGCCACGAACTCGGACCTCGCCTTCCAGGGCAGATACGCGTTCGCGGGCAACTACGACGGCTTCAGCATCTTCGACATCAGCAACCCCAAGGCGCCCAGAACCGTCGCCCAGGTGCTGTGCCCGGGCTCGCAGAACGACATCTCCGTCTCGGGCGACCTGCTGTTCCTGTCCACCGACTCCTCACGCAGTGACAGCAGTTGCTCCAGCACCACGCAGCCGGCGACCGAGAAATCCTCCTGGGAGGGCATGAAGGTCTTCGACATCAGCGACAAGCGCAACCCGAGGTACGTCGCCGCCGTCGAGACCGCCTGCGGCTCACACACCCACACGCTGGTGCCCGAGCGCCGCAACGTCTACGTGTACGTCTCCTCGTACTCGCCGAACGCCGCCTACCCCGACTGCCAGCCGCCGCACGACGGGATCTCCGTCATCAAGGTGCCGCGCGACGCCCCCGAGAAGGCGAAGGTCGTCGGCTTCCCCGTGCTGTTCCCCGGTGAGGGGCCGGACGGCGGCGGCAACCCGGGCGGACCCACCAACCCGGGCGTGTCCAAGACCACCGGCTGCCACGACATCACCGTGCTGCCCTCGAAGGACCTGGCCGCGGGCGCCTGCATGGGCGACGGCATCCTGTTCTCCATCAGGGACCCGGAACGCCCGAAGGTCATCGACCGCGTGCAGGACAACGTGAACTTCGCGTTCTGGCACTCGGCGACCTTCAACCAGAAGGCGAACAAGGTCGTCTTCACCGATGAGCTGGGCGGCGGCGGCGCGGCCACCTGCAACGCGGAGATCGGCCCGGACCGTGGTGCCGACGGCATCTACGACATCACCGGCAAGGGCGACCGGCGCAAGCTCGTCTTCCGCAGCTACTTCAAGATCCCCCGCCACCAGGCCGACACCGAGAACTGCGTCGCCCACAACGGCTCGCTCATCCCGGTCAAGGGCAGGGACATCATGGTCCAGGCCTGGTACCAGGGCGGCGTGTCCGTCTGGGAGTTCACCGACTCGGACAAGCCGAAGGAGATCGCCTACTTCGACCGCGGTCCCCTGACCACCGACGTGCTCAAGTCCGGCGGCTCCTGGTCGGCGTACTACTACAACGGCTACATCTACTCCAACGAGATCGCCCGGGGCTTCGACGTCCTGAAGGTCGACGACCGGCGCACGAACCCGGCCCGCTGGGTCCACCAGCGTGAGCTCAACGTCCAGACCCAGCCGGACTACTTCGACTGACCCCGCGGGTCGCACTCCGGTGCGGCCCCGGTGGCGAAGAAGCGCGACAGATCCTCGTCGCCCCTCCCGCCGCAGGCTCCGGTCCCCGGCGGGAGGCCCTGCTCCCGGTCGAGCCGGTAGCGCTTGAACAGCTCGGCCCGCAGCAGCGGCACCGGCATCGGCGCACCCGGCACCAGGGCCGCGTACACCGCGCCCATCAGCAGGGCGCGCATCATCGGATAGTCGCTGTCGACGTCCGGTGACCCGTGCCGGGACATGGTGTCCCGCAGCAGCTCGGCCAGCCGCCGCTGCTCCGGGCACTGCATGAAGCCCTCGCCCTGGAGGATCCCCGCCATGTGCTGCCGCATCAGCACGGGCCGGTCCCGGGCCAGGCCCAGGATCGCGTCGATGGCTCGGGCCATCCGCTCCCGGCCGTCCTCGGTGCGCGGCTCGCGCTCCAGCGCCTCCTCCAGCGTCCGGTGCATCAGCCGGTGCACGGCGGACTGCACCAGCTGGCGCTTGCCGGGAAAGTAGTACGACACCAGGCCGCGGGCCGAACCCGCCCGGTCGGCGATGTCGCCCAGCGTCGTCGCGTCGTACCCGCGCTCGCTCACCAACTCGACCGCCGCCTGCAGGAGCCGCTCCCGGGAACGCCGCCGCAGCTCTTCGTTCACCGAGGCGCTACGCGGAGACATGCGACAACTCCTGTGTTGACTGGCTGCCAGCCAACTATACTCAGACGGGTCCGGCCACGACCTGTCAGGTCCCGGCCGGTGCTGCCGTCTGCCTCGGGCGACGCGGGGGATCGTCCGAGGCGGGCGGACAGACCGGCCCGGTGGTCGCCCAGGGCTACTTTCACCGGCCCGGGGTGCGGCCGCCCGGGAAGCGCGGCGCGTACGCCGCGGCCCCCCGGCTCCGCGCCCGGCCGCCTCCCGCGACCGCGTCACCGCGGCCCCCCGTGGTCCTGCTCAGGGCTGCCAGCGCCGGTGCGCCCACACCGCCAGGGCCACCACCGTCGCGCCGAGGAGCCAGCCCCCCGCCACGTCCGACGGCCAGTGCACGCCGAGCCAGATCCGCGTCAGCCCGACCCCCACCACGGACACGACGGCCACGGCCACGGCGGTGCGCCACACGGCCCTGCCGACGCCGTGCCGGTGCAGCAGCCAGAGCAGCAGGCCGCAGACCACCGTGGCGGTCATGGCGTGGCCCGACGGGAAAGCCGAGTAGTGGGCCGAGTCGACGGGGTCGGGCCAGACCGGGCGCGGACGGTCCACCGCTGCTTTGACGCCCTGCTGCAGCAGCGTGCCCAGGGCGACGGCCAGCGCCAGCCACACCGCCGTCCAGCGCGCCGCCCACCGCACCACCAGCCACACGACGACGGCCGCGCACAGCAGACGCATCGTCCAGGGATCCCACACCCAGTCCGTGAGGATGCGGCACGTCTGCGTGAGGACCGGTTCGTCGACCGCCCAGCGGTGGGTGGTGTCGGAGATGTTGTCGTCCGCGCCGATCAACGGGCTCCATCTGGCGGAGACGAGGACCAGCAGCAGCGCCGAGCACAGGGCCAGGGCGCCGGTGAGTCCGGCCGTGCCGCGGTGTTCCGGACGGGGCGGGGAGTCGACGGACGAGGTGTGCATAGAGCGATCCTCGCCGAACCGGGGGGTCCGGATCCAGTACGGGGACGATCTTGCGTCACCGGCGACATCCTTCGGCCACCCCCGTGCGCACCGAATGCGCACCGAATGCGCACCGACGTGGCCCGTGCGCCCCTCGTCATCCCAGTGCCCGCAACCCCGGCACGAACGCCAGCAGCACCGGCACCACGGGCACCAGCGCGGCTGCCGCCGTCAGCCGCAGGCGCCGGCCCGCGGTCAGCCGGTCCGGGGGAGTGAGCAACCGGTTCACCCGGGCCGGGACATGGGCCTGCGGGGTCGGGCAGGGCCCGAACACGCCGCGGTGCTCGTTCAGTTCGACCAGGGCGAGGGCCGTGGTCAGACGGCCGAAGCGGCGCGACGCCGTGTCGTCGGCGGCGAGTTCGACCAGGCGGTGCATCTCGTCACGGAACGCGGCGAACACCGGCACCTGCGGAAAGCCGCCGGCCAGGGCCGAGGAGCAGTTGAGCAGCCAGTCGTGCCGGGCCCGGGCATGGCCCTGCTCGTGGGCGAGCACGGCGTCCAGCCGGCGGCCCTTCAGACGGCGCAACGCGGCCGTGGTGACGACCAGTTGCGGGGGAGTGCCCGGCTGCCACCAGGCATCGGGCCGCTCGCTCTCCAGGACGACCAGCCGGCCGGACACGGCCACCTCGCCGGGCAGCAGCGGGGCCCGGACCAGCAGATCGGCGCGCCGACGGCGGCGCCGGGCACGGGCCCGGCCGATCTCGCGGACCAGCATCGCCGCGCTCCACAGCCCGCCGCCGGCCAGTGCGACCGCGGTGGTCGCCGCCCAGGGGCCCGCCGTGCCGAGGGCGTAGGCCTCGACGACCCCGCGCGGGGCGGTGGCGAAGAGGTGCCCACCGACCGCGTGCCAGGCCGCGGCCGCGCTGAGCGTCATCGACAACGCGCAGCACACCAGCACGGCCGCCACCACGCACTGCCACACCCACAGCGCCACCACCGGTTCACGGTCCGGCCAGTCCGCCCGGGCGAGCAACCGGGGGGCGACCACGGCGGTCAGGGCGCCGAGCAGCAACAGCGCGGCGGGGAGCATCATGGGGGCAGCCTATGAGCGCGGCCCCGGCCAGGGGTACGGCTTGTGGCGCCAAAGTGACGCAGACAACGGAGCCGTTGGGACACCGGCCCGCCGGACGCGGCGCCGGCCCGAGGGACCCGGACGGGGTGCCGCCACGGCGGGTGCGGTTGCCTGGGTGGCTCCGGCTGGGTCCTGCCACGGGGGGTGCGGTTGCCTGGGTGAGGGCTTCGGCTGGGTCCTGCCACGGGGGGTGCGGTTGCCTGGGTGAGGGCTTCGGCCGGGTGCCGCCACGGCGGGTGCGGTTGCCTGGGTGAGGGCTTCGGCCGGGTGCCGCCACGGCGGGTGCGGTTGCCCGGGTGAGGGCTCCGGCCGGGTGCCGCCACGGCGGGTGCGGTTGCCGGGGTGAGGGCTCAGCCTGGGCGCCACGCCCGGTCCGGCTGGCTCACAGGGTCAGCAGCATCGCCACCATCGCCATCCCCATGGACAGCCGGCAGGCCCGAGCCAGTTCCGGCCGGTCGCCCCACCCGGCGGCGCCGCCTCCCCCGGCCACGGCTGCGGCCGGCACCAGACGGACGCCGGACAGGAGCACGTACCCGGCGAAGTAGAGCAGCAGCACCCCGGTCAGCAACGGCACCCCCGATCCGCCCCGGCCGTGTCCGTGAGCGGGGGAGCCGGCCATGACGAGCGCCATGTAGACCATCGCCGCGGCGCCCACCAGGTGATGGAGGTGGTGCGCTCCGGCCCGCGCCGCCCACAGCGCGTGGACGCCCGCCGCCCCGAACACCGCGGCGTAGACGGGCCACGCCCACGCGGGCGGTGTGAACACCGCCGTCGGCACGGCCATCGCGGCCATCCCGAACCCCATCAGCGCCTCACCGCCCGCGGCGCTGCGCTGCCCCGCGGCACCGCTGCGCATCCGCGCCAGGCAGTAGGCGCCGGTCACGGCGCAGAGCGCCACCAGCAGCCAGCCGGACGAAGCCGGTCCGTGCACGCGTACCTCCCCCTTCGCGAGTCGGTCGATCGATGCCCCGGCCACGCGGCGCGCACGCGAGCGCAAGGATGTACACGGGGAGCATTCGGCGGAGCACAGCAGGTGAAGGCGTATGCTTTACAGGTAAAACACCTGTTAATCTTGTTCGTCATGAGTGCTGCGCCCCCCACCCCCACGCCCGCCGACCCGCCCGCCCGGCGCCTCCCGCTGGCGGGGGTGCTGCGCCTCGGCAGGCCCTCGGAGATCTGGTTCAAACCCGCGCTGAGCGTGGTCGCCGCGATCGCCCCGCCCGCCCTCACACTGCAGGCCATGGGCCGGCTCGACCTCGTGATGTACGCGATGGCCGGGTCGCTCTGCGCGCTGTACACCCACAACCGCCCGTACGCCGCCCGGGCCGGAGCCCTGTTCCGGGTGGTGCTGGGCATGCTCGGCGGGCTCTCCGCGGCCCTGGTCACGGCCTCCCTCACGGACAACGCGGTCGTGCTGGTCACGATCGGCGCACTGCTGGCCGCCGCCCAGAAGGTGCTGTGCGACGCCACCCGGATCGGCCCGCCGGGCAACGTCGTCCTCACCTTCGTCAGCTCCGCCGCGCTGTTCGCACCGCAGACCATCGGCCAGGTGCCCGGCCATCTGGCCCTCGCCGCCGGGACCGGTGCCTGGGCCTGGCTGGTCTGCATGGCCCCCGCGCTCGTCCGGCCGCACGGACCGGAGCGCCGCGCCACCGCCGCCGCCCTGAGGGCCACCGCCCGCTACGCCGGCACCGGCGGCGCGGAGGAGGGCCACACGCGTGCCGCCGGTTACGCCGCGGTGCAGGCCGCCTGGCAGTCGCTGCTGTCCACCCGGGCCCCTTCCCGGACCCGACGTGTTCTGGAACGGCTCGTGGTCCGTGCCGAGGTCGCCCTCGCGGCGCCGACGGAGGCGGACCCGGACCGGCTGCGGGCCTGGGCGGACTCGCTGCGCGGCACCGGCCCCGTCCCCGGGGCCCAACTGCCCGACGCGGCCGCCGACGAACTGCTCGGCCTGGCCGCGGCCCGCCCCCTCCGGGCTCGGCTGGGCCCGCTGACGCCGCTCGCGGTACGCACCACGCTCGGCTGCGCGCTCGCCGGCTACGCGTCCCTCGGCCTCGGCATCGGCCGCCCCTACTGGGCCCTGGTCACCGCCGCCTCGCTCTACCAGGCCAACATCACGCTGACCTGGAGCCGAGCCGTGCAGCGGGTCGTCGGCAACGTCGTCGGCGTGCTCGTGTTCCTGGCCGTCGTGCCGGTCGCCCACCTCGGTCCCCCGGCGCTCGTGCTGTGCTGCCTGGCGTTCAGCTTCGGCGCGGAGGTGCTGATCAGCCGGAACTACTGGCTCGGCAGCGTCTGTGTGACGCCGATGGCCCTGCTCATCACGGAGTTCGCCGGATACCAGGAGCCGAGGACACTGATGACGGAGCGGGTCGTGGACACCGTGGTCGGCGCGCTGGTGGGGTTCGTCGCCGCCGTGGCCGTCACCAACCGGCGCGCGGGTGACCGTGTCGAACGCGCCCTCACCGCCGCCGACCGGGCCCGTGAGCACGCCGCCACCCTGCTGGCCGAGCCGGACCCGGGCAGGGCGGCCCTGGAAGCCGCGCGCCGCGGCCTGGCCGTCGCTCTGACCGACCTGCGCGCCGCCGCCGACGCCGCCGCCGGTGAATGGTGGCAGCGGGCCCTGCCCCAGGAGCGGGTCGTGCTCGTCGAACAGTCCGGACACCGTACGCTCGCCGCTACGGCCCGACGCCAGGGACTGCTCCCGCACCGGGACCCTGCTGCCGAACCGGACCGGGACCCGGCCACAGAAACGGAGGACGCACGGTCATGACGCCGACCGAAGGACCCTCGCCCACGGGGAACGACCCGGGACGGGCCCCGCGGCAGGAGGCCGGGACGGAGCCGGAAGCGCGGGCCGGGGCGGCCGATGCGGGGGCCACGGCCGGAGCGGACACCGGTGTCGACGGTTCCTCCGCCGGGGTGGGTCCGGCCGGCGGCCGACGGGACGACACGGTCGCTTCCGTGGTCCGGCAGTGGCAGGCCGTGCGCCCCGGGCTCGCCACCGGGCCGATGGAGATCATCGGACGCATCAACCGCTGTGCCGCCCTGCTCCAGCAGGCCGAGGACGCTCCGCTGCGTCGCGCGGGGCTCAGCCGGCCCGAGTTCGACCTGCTGGGCGCGCTGCGTCGCACCGGGCACGAGCTGACGCCCGGCGAGCTGGCCCGGGAGACCTTCTCCTCCGGCGCCGCCGTCACCAAACGGCTGAAGCAGCTCACCGAGCGCGGTCTGGTCGAGCGGCGCGGCGACACCCGTGACCGCCGGGTCGTCCACCTCCGCCTCACCGACGCCGGACGAGACCTCGTCGACGGCCTCCTGCCCGTCCAGCTCGCCTACGAGACGTCGGTGCTGTCCGGACTCGACGGCCTGGAGCAGGGCGAACTCGCCGATCTGCTGGGGGAGTTGCTCAGCCGGCTGGAAGGGCGGGCCGGGATGCTGCGGCCCTGACCCCTGCACCGGCCGGATCGGGCCGGCGCACCGGTCAGAGCACGTCGTGCACCGTGCGGCGGTACGTGGAGCGGCGGTCCTCGACGGCCGCCCAGCGGTCACCGTAGACGTTCCGGGTGATGTCCGGGTCGCGCAGGAAGTCGTGCGGGAACCCGAGCGGCACCGCGCTCACCTCGTCGAGCAGGGCGAGGGCGTCGTCGTCGAGCCGGACGTCGACGCTGCCCAGGTTGTCGGCGAGTTGCTGCTCCCCGGTCGCCGCGACGATCGGCACGACGTTGCCCGGCCGGGCCAGCAGCCAGGCCAGCGCCACCTGGGCCGGACTCCAGCCGCCCTGCCCGGCGACCTCCAGCACGGTATCGATCACCGCCTCCTCACGCGGGTCCGTCTCCTTGCCGGTGGAGTCGAGGCGCCCCGTCTCACCCCTGCGGTACTTGCCCGTGAGCTTCCCGGCGGCGAGCGGCGCCCAGGCCGGCACGGCCAGGTCGAACGCCCGGGCCTGCGGCAGCAGTTCACGCTCCGGGGTCCGGTCCAGCAGGCTGTAGCGCAGCTGCGAACCGGCGAACGCGGTCCAGCCCCGCAGCTCCGCCAGCGTGCACGCCTGGGCGATCTCCCAGGCGGGCCAGTCCGAGACACCGAGGTACAGCACCTTGCCTGTGCGCACGAGGTCGTCCAGGGCCCGCATGACCTCCTCGACCGGGGTGAAGTTGTCCCTGGCGTGCACCCACAGCACGTCCAGCCGGTCGGTCCGCAGCCGCCGCAGGCTCGCCTCCACCGACTGCACCAGGTTCTTGCGGTGGTTGCCCGCGGCGTTGACGTCGCCCTCGCGGATCCGGCAGGTGTACTTGCTGGCGAGCACGAACCGGTCGCGCCGGCCTTCCAGCAGCGCGCCCAGGATCCGTTCCGAGCTGCCGTCGGTGTAGTTGTTGGCGGTGTCGATGAAGTTGCCGCCCGCTTCCGCGTAGGCGTCGACGATCCGGGCGCTGGTCTCCTCGCCGGCGCCCCAGCCCCAGTCGTCGCCGATGGTCATCGCGCCGAGGCTCAGCTCGCTCACGCGCAGACCGGTCTTGCCGAACAGTGTGTAACGCACGGTTTTCCCCCTCCGGGCAGGTCGTGCCCAGGACGCTAGAAGCTGGAGCGCACTTCAGCGCAAGTCCCGGCCGGCCCCCTCGCTGTCGCCCAGGGCCGTCTCAGCGCTCGTAGTCCGCCCCGTACACGCCGAACATCGCTCCCTGGGGGTCCCGCAGCACTGCGATGCGCGGCCCGTCGGGCACGGAGGTGGGCACCATCAGGACCGTGCCGTGCCGCTGCACGACGGCCGTCGTGTCGTCCACGTCGGCCACGGCGAAGTACGGCAGCCAGTGCGCCGGCACCTCGGGCGGGAACTTGTCGTCCATCGCCACCATGCCGCCGAAGTCGGCGCCGCCGACGCCCCACTGGGTGTAGCGGTCGGACGGGGCGACCGTCCAGCCGAACACCCGCGTGTAGAAGGACACGGCCCCCTCGGGATCCCGCGTCATCAGTTCCACCCAGCCCAGCGAGCCGGGCGCGTTGAACAGCCCCGCACCCGGAAAGGTCCCGGCCTGCCACAGCTGGAACACGGCACCGCCCGGGTCGGCGGCCACCGCGAAACGGCCCACGTCGAACACGTCCGTCGGGCCGAACAGCAGCGTCCCGCCCGCCTCGGTCACCGCACGGACGGTGGCGTCCGCGTCGGTCACCGCGAACGACACGTTCCAGGCGACCGGCTGCGACGGCTGGTACAGCGGGGCGAGCGCGGCCACCGCCGCGTCACCGAGATGCGCGACGGTGTAGCCGCCGGCCTCCTGACGCGTGTCCGTCTCGTGCCGCCAGTCGAACAGCCGCGTGTAGAACCGCCGGGCGGCCTCCAGGTCGCTGGTCCCCAGCTCGGTCCAGCAGGGACCGCCGGTCACCGGTGCGTCGAGCTTCATGGCGTTCCTTCCGCGAGCGGCGGGGACAGGCCCCCCGGGGGGGCTTCTCCAGCACGCTAAGCCGCGTCGCGGGCTCCCTGCCATCCGGGGAAACCCACTGGTGTGCCGCCGCGGCCCCGGCGTACCCTCGCCCCGTACCGCACCGCGTGGCGGCCTCCAGCTCTCACCCTGCCCGGAGGTACCCCATGCCCGCGCCCGAGGTGCGCCTCTTCCGCCGTACCGACCGCGACCAGCTCACCGACCTGGTCAATCTGCACGTCGCGGCCGTCGTCCCCGGCGTCTCCGTCTCCGTGAACACCGTGCTCGGCGACCTGGAGCGCCAGCCGGGGGAGTTCATCACCGACCCGTGGGTGGCCGAGCGGACGACACTCGTCGCCGAGCAGCGCGCGCACGTCGTCGCCGCGGCCCACCTGCTGCGCTACCGCGCGGACGCCGACGTCGGCGACGCCTACCGCGACGCCGCCGAGATCAACTGGTTCGTGCACCGCCCGGCGGCGCCCCTGTGGCCGGACGCCGACCGTGCCGCCGACCTGCTGATGCGGGCGTGCCTCGCACAGTTCACCCGCTGGCACGCCCGGATCGGCTACGGGGACGGCTGCCTGCCCGCCCCGCTGGTCTACGGTCTGCCACGCAACTGGCCGCACATCCGGGCCCTGTACGCACGCGCGGGATTCCGGCACACCGGTGACACCGAGGTCATCCTGATCGCCCGGGTCGCCGACCTGCCGGTCCCCGAACCCCGGCCGGACGTCACCGTGGAGCGCACCCCGGGGACGTGCGGCACCCGCTTCACCGCCCGGGCCGACGGGAAGAGCCTGGGCTTCATCGAGATCGACACGGCCCTGGCCCGCCCGGAACGCCACACCCGCGCCGCGGGCCTCGCCGAGATCGGCGACCTGCACATCGACCCCGCCCGCCACGGCACCGGCCTGGAGCACTGGCTGCTCGGCCGGGCCGCGGACTGGCTCCGGCTGTGCGGCGTCGACCGGCTCGTCACCTGTGAGGCCGCCGGCGACAGCGCGATGCTCGCCCTGCTGGCCGCCGCGGGGTTCGGCGAGCTCACCCGCACCGACCGGGGCTGGGAGTACCGCCCCGACCGGGCTCAGATGCCCGGGCGGTAACGCATCGGGTGGTCCGCCGGTACCTCCACCAGCACGATCGGCGTCCCGTCCGGGTCCGCGATCCACATCTCCACAAGGCCCCACGGCTCCTTCACCGGCGGCCGGACGATCTCCACGCCCTTGGCACGCAGCTCCTCCTGCGCCGCGGCCACGTCGTCGACCTGCAGCCACAGCCGTACGGAGGGCGCCCGGGGCGTCTCGGAACGGCCCGAGACCTCCAGGAAGCCGCCGCCCGTGAAGAAGACCGTGCCGCGCTCCGCGCCCGTGCCGAACTCCCGGTACACGGCGAGGCCCAACTGCTCGCCGTAGAAGGCCCGCGAGCGCTCGGGGTCGGTCGGGCGGAGCAGGATCCGACTGCTGAGTACATGCACCATGCAGCGGAGCCTAGTGGGGGCGTTACGCTCGTCCCTGCCCGAGCCGCGCCCGCAGGACGGAGACGTACCCCCATGGAAACCGCCGCCACCGCACTGACCTTCCGCGAAGCCACCGACGCCGACGTGGACGAGCTGGTCGCGCTGATCGAGTCGGCGTACCGGGGCGACGACAGCCGGGCCGGGTGGACCACCGAGGCGGACATCCTCGAAGGGCAGCGGACCGACCCGCAGGGGGTGCTGGCGGTCGTCAAGTCGCCCGACAGCCGGCTCGTGACGGTGGAGCGGGACGGCAGGATCGTCGCCTGCTGCCAGCTGGAGCACCGGGGTGAGAGCGCCTACTTCGGGATGTTCGCCGTCAGTCCCCTGCTCCAGGGCGCGGGCCTGGGCAAGCTGATCATCGCGGAGGCGGAGCGCCAGGCACGCGAGGACTGGGGCGTGCGGGAGATGCACATGACGGTGATCTCCGTGCGTGACGACCTCATCGCCTGGTACGAGCGACGCGGCTACCGCCGTACGGGACGCATGACCCCGTTCCCGTACGGCGACGAGCGCTTCGGCGTCCCGCAGCGCGACGACCTGCAGTTCGAGCTGCTGATCAAGGAGATCGGCCGGCCGTCTACGCCGTGAAGCGGCCCGTGCGCTTGATGTCCGGGTGGTCGGTGGTGGCGCCGTCCAGGCCGAACGCCCGGACCAGCCGCAGCTGGTCCTGTGTGTTCACCACCCAGCCGATGATCTTCAGATCGGCCTTGCGGGCCCGCTCCACGATCTCCAGGGTGAGCCGGCGGATGTTCAGGCAGACGGTCTCGGCACCGGCCTCGACGGCGCGGTCCACGATGTCCGTGCCGTAGCGGCTGGCGATCAGCGCGGTGCGCACGCCCGGCACCAGCGGCTTGATCTCGGCGATCGCCTCGTCGTGGAACGAGGACACCTCCACCCGGCCGGCCAGATCGCGCCGGTTCATCACCTCGGCCAGGGCCCGGGCCGCCTGCTTGTCCTTGATCTCCGCCTGGAGCGGCGAGTGGACGGCTTCCAGTACCTCCTCGAAGACCGGCACCCGCTCACCCCGGCCCGCGTCCAGGGCCCGCAGCTCGGCGAGGGTCTTCTCGGCGATCGGGCCGGTGCCGTCGGTCGTGCGGTCCACATCCGTGTCGTGCATGACGACGAGCGCGCCGTCCTTGCTCAGGTGCAGATCGAGTTCGATGGCGTCGAGTCCCGCCTCCTGGGCGGCGACGAAGGACCGGAGGGTGTTCTCGGGCTCCACACCCATGACTCCGCGGTGACCGATGGTGAGGAAGTTCAAGACGCGACTCTCTTCCGTCGACAGGCGGCACTGGGGGCCTGACGGCCCCCCTGACCGTATCGCCTGGACCCGTCCTGTGCAGAGAGTGAGGGCATGGTTGCGGCACATCCGGGCAGAAGCGTGGCGGACAGGAAAAAGTGCGGTGAAGCACAGGGTCGGGCAGGATAATTTCCCGGGTTCACCCTTGCTGGGAGGAACCTCGTGTGTATACGGTCTGCATACGTGAGATTCTCCCGTGGAAGGTGGGACATGACGGAAATTCTTGTGCAAGTGGGTTCGGAGGAAGCTCTTCCTCCCGTGGCCAGGGTGGTGGACCACCCGGCATGGCCCGTGCTCAAGGATGCCGTGGAGCGGATCCGGCCATGGCAGTCCAAGGACGGGTCGATCGACTTCGACGCCGAGGGCGCGCCCGACCCGGCCGACGCCGAGCTCGTGGTCCGCCAGGTCGCCGACGCCGTCCGGGAGCTCTCCCCGCTGCTCCCGCACGACACCGCCTACCACGAGGCCCTGGTGAAGGACCTGACCCGGTGGGCCGACAGCGGCTTCCAGGTGCCCGACTTCCTCGACTCGCTGCTGGCCTTCCAGCCCGCGGCGAACCGCGCGGACGGCCTCCAGCACCTCGTCGTCTTCCCGATGTACACGCAGAACGGCAACCCGGACCGCAACCTCGAAGCGGTCGTGCTGCGCATGGTCTGGCCGGACTGGCTGGCCGAGCTGGAGCGCACCCGCTACGACAACCCGCTCTTCTGCGGCATCAAGTTCGAGGACTTCACGGCCGGCTACGACACCAACTCGGCCGTCCTGTTCCCCGAGACCATCGCCGTGCGCGAGGCCCCCGAGCGGTTCACCTGGGGCGGTATCTTCTGCGACCGCGAGGCCGCCCGCTTCCGCCGGGTGACCGACGCCGCCGTCGACATCCTGGGCCTGGAGCTGCCCGAGGACGTCGCCGCGATGGTCCACGACCAGAAGCGCTGCGAAGAGGCGTTCGTGCTGTGGGACATGGTCCACGACCGCACCCACAGCCACGGCGACCTGCCGTTCGACCCCTTCATGATCAAGCAGCGCCAGCCGTTCTGGATGTACGGCCTGGAGGAGCTGCGCTGTGACCTCACCGCCTTCAAGGAGGCCGTGAAGCTGGAGGCGGACGGCGTCCCGCAGGCGCGTGACGTGCAGGTCGCGGTCCTCTTCGACCGCATGTTCCGCTTCCCGGTCACCGGCGAGCGGGTGCGCAACTACGACGGTCTCGGCGGCCAGCTCCTCTTCGCGTACCTGCACAAGCACGACGTCGTCCGCTGGACCGACAACAAGCTGACCATCGACTGGGAGCGCGCTCCGCAGGTCACCAACCAGCTGTGCGCCGAGATCGAGGACCTGTACCGCGACGGCATCGACCGCCCGAAGCTCGTCCACTGGTTCGCCGGGTACGAGCTGGTGTCCACCTACCTCGCCCCGCACCCGGGCTCGAAGTGGGCCAAGGGTCCCGACGCCCTCGACACGACGCAGCCGCCGCGCAAGCTCGTCGATGACGTGCTTCCGGACGAGTTTCCGCTGAGCATGTTCTATGAGGCACTGTCCAAGAAGCTGAAGCATGTGATCGCCTCCACCAAGGGCATCACGGCGGACGGCGCCGAGCGGATCGCCGCGTGAGCGATCGGCGTACCGGGAACACTGCTCAGGAGGCGAAGATCATGGGGAACGGGGCGCTCAGCGGTGCGGTGATCGCGGTGGCCGGAGCGGGCGGACCCGCCGGCCGGGCCGCGCTGCTCAGGCTGGCCGAGGCGGGAGCGACCGTCATCGGGTCGGACAACGATCCGGAGCGGCTGGCGGAGGCGGTGGACGCGGCGAGCTTCGCGTCCGGCGGCGCCACCGTCACCGGTGACACGGTGGACCTGCTCGACCTCGGGGCCACCCGCGACTGGGCCACCCGCATCGAGAAGGACTTCGGCCGGGTCGACGGCCTGGTCCACCTCGTCGGCGGCTGGCGCGGCAGCGAGACCTTCACCAGGACCAGCCTCGACGACTGGGACTTCCTGGAGATGCTGCTGGTCCGCACGGTCCAGCACACCTCGCTCGCCTTCCATGAGGGACTGCAGCGCAGCGACCGCGGCCGGTACGTACTGATCAGCGCCGCGGGTGCCAGCAAGCCCACCGCGGGCAACGCCGCCTACGCGGCCGGCAAGGCGGCGGCCGAGGCGTGGACGCTGGCCATGGCGGACTACTTCCGCAAGGCCGGGGGCGCGGAAGGGCCGACGTCGGCCGCTGCGATCCTGGTGGTCAAGGCGCTGGTCCACGATGCGATGCGCGCCGACCGACCCAACGCGAAGTTCGCGGGCTTCACCGACGTCAAGGACCTGGCCGAGGCCATCACCGAGGTCTGGGACAAGCCCGCCGCCGAAGTGAACGGAAAACGTCTGTGGCTCACCGAGAAGCCGTGAACCCGCCGAAGACCGACGCCCGTCGTCATCACGACCCCGAGGTCCGCGGATTCGCCAGCGACAACTACGCCGGGGTCCACCCGGAGGTGCTCGCCGCCCTGGCCCTGGCCAACGGCGGGCACCAGGTCGCCTACGGCGAGGACGTCTACACCGAGAACCTCCAGCAGGTGGTCCGCAGCCACTTCGGGCCCACGGCAGAGGCCTTCCCGGTCTTCAACGGCACCGGCGCGAACGTCGTCGCGCTCCAGGCGGTCACCGACCGCTGGGGCGCGGTGATCTGCGCGGAGAGCGCGCACATCAACGTCGACGAGTGCGGGGCCCCCGAGCGGGTCGGCGGTCTGAAGCTGCTGACCGTTCCCACACCCGACGGCAAGCTCACGCCCGAGCTGATCGACCGGCAGGCGTACGGCTGGGACGACGAGCACCGCGCGATGCCGCAGGTCGTCTCCCTCGCCCAGGCCACCGAGCTCGGCACGGTCTACACGCCGGAGGAGATACGGGCCATCTGCGAGCACGCCCACGCGCACGGCATGAAGGTGCACCTGGACGGCTCCCGGCTGGCCAACGCCGCCGCCACCCTGAACGTCCCGATGCGGGCGCTCACCAACGCCGCCGGCGTCGACATCCTCTCCCTGGGCGGCACCAAGAACGGCGCCCTGTTCGGTGAGGCCGTGGTGGTCCTGAACCAGGACGCCGTCAGCCACATGAAGCACCTGCGCAAGCTGTCCATGCAGCTCCCCTCCAAGATGCGCTTCGTGTCGGTGCAGTTGGAGGCCCTGCTCGCGCGTGACCTGTGGCTGCGCAACGCCGCACACGCCAACGAGATGGCCCAGCGCCTCGCCGAGGGCGTGCGCGCCGTGCACGGTGTGGAGATCCTCTACCCGGTGCAGGCCAACGCGGTCTTCGCCCGCCTGCCCCACGACGTGAGCGAACGCCTCCAGAAGCGGTTCCGCTTCTACTTCTGGGACGAGGCGGCGGGCGATGTCCGCTGGATGTGCGCGTTCGACACGACCGAGGACGACGTGGACACGTTCGTGGCGGCGCTCAAGGAGGAGATGGCCCGCTAAGGCTTCCCACCCCCGGCTGCACGCCAGGGCCGGGGTACGGACGACTGCATATGTATGCGGCAGAGCGTAAAAGGATTGACCCCTGTGTGGGTCCCTCTCTACGCTCTGCCCGCATGCAGCTCATTCAGCAAACGCCCGACCTCTCCGCCTACCTGGCCGCCGACGAGGTGATCGACCATCATCATCCGCTGGTTCGCGCGACTGCCGCGAGGCTCGCCGACCGGGTGGATGACTCGTATGAGTATGCGCGGGCTGCCTTCGAATTCGTACGCGACACCATTCCGCACTCGCAGGACTCCGGCGATCCCCGCGTCACCTGGCGCGCCTCCGACGTCCTGGAGCAGCGCACCGGCATCTGCTACGCCAAGGCCCATGCGCTGGCCGCGCTGCTGCGGGCCGAGGACATTCCCACCGCGCTGTGCTACCAGAAGTTCGACGAGGTGCACGGGCTGGTCGCCGTGCGGTTCAACGGTGCCTGGCACCGGCAGGACCCCCGGGGTAACAAGCCCGGCGTCGACGCGCAGTTCTCCCTCACCGGTGAACGGCTCGCCTTCGTGCCCGACCCGGCGTCCAATGAAATGGACTATCCAGTCCTGTATGCTGCACCGCACCCGGTCGTGCTGGGCGCTCTCACCGCTGCGCGCGACCGGCCGCACCTGTGGCAGACGCTCCCCACCGCACTCTGAGGCAAGGCGACCATGACGCTCACGCTGACCGTGTCCGACGACGTACGCGCCCTCGCGCCCCACTTCACGCACGTCGCGATCGAAGCGCACGGCCTGGTCAACGGGCCGAGCAGCCAAGCCGGTTCGCAGCTCCTCGACGACGCGGCGCGCCGGCTCGCCGTGCGGCTGGAAGGCCGCGCCCCGCACGAGGACCCGCACATGGCCGCCTGGCGTGCCGCCTACACGGCGTTCGGCTCGAAGCCGTCCCGCACCCGCAACTCCGCGGAGGCGCTCGCCAGGCGCGCCCTCTCGGACGCCGGACTGCCCCGAATCAACCTGCTCGTCGACCTCTACAACGCCGTCTCCGTCGCCCATCTGATCCCGGTCGGCGGCGAGGACCTCGACCGCATCGAGGGCGGCATGCGGCTGATCCGGGCCACGGGGGAGGAGCGGTTCGTGACCGTCGCCGGCGGCGAGGAGACCGTCGAGCACCCCGACGCGGGCGAAGTGGTGTGGTGCGACGACGCGGGCGTGACCTGCCGTCGCTGGAACTGGCGTCAGGGCCCGCGCACCCGGCTCACCGAGGAGACGACGTCGGGCATCTTCCTGCTGGAGAGCCTGGCGCCGATGCCGGTCGCCGAGGTGACGGCCGCGGCGGCGGAACTCGCCGAGCTGCTGGCGAAGTTCAGCCCGGGCGCGGACATCGCCGTACGGGCTCCGGAGTCTGCCGCCTGAGACCGGGCCGGGCGGGCGTCAGTGCGCCTCGGCCGCCCGCACCTGCTCGGGCGTCGGGGCCGTGCCGCCCAGGTGGGCCGGCATCCACCAGGTGTCCTCCGGGCCCTTGGGGCGGACGGGATAGGCGCGCTGGGCGGCTTCCAGGAGCTCCTGGACGCGCTCCCTCAGCTGGCGCGTGATGGCGCCCGCGTACTTGTCGCGGGAGGCCTCGATCGCCTCGCCCACCCGGATCGTGATGGGGATGTGGCTGCGCTTGAAGTTGCGCGGGTGCCCCTTGCTCCACAGCCGCTGCGTGCCCCACACCGCCATCGGGATCAGCGGGACGCCCGCCTCCTGGGCCAGGCGCGCGGCGCCCGACTTGAAGCTCTTCAGCGTGAACGACTGGGAGATCGTCGCCTCGGGGAAGACGCCGACGATCTCGCCCGACCGCAGCGAGTCCAGGGCGTGCGCGTAAGCCGCCTCGCCCTGCTCGCGGTCCACGGGGATGTGCTTCATCCCGCGCATCAGCGGGCCGGAGATCCGGTGCCGGAAGACGGACTCCTTCGCCATGAAACGCACGAGACGCTTCTGCGGCAGGGCCGCCAGGCCGTTGAAGACGAAGTCCAGGTAGCTGATGTGATTGCTCACCAGCACGGCGCCGCCCGAGCGCGGGATGTTCTCCGACCCCTGGCAGTCGATCTTGAGGTCCCACGCCTTGAACAGCGTGCGGGCGAAACCGACGACGGGGCGGTAGACGAGCTCTGCCATGGGCGGGTCGGACCCTTCCTGCTCTGCCTGGGAAGGGATTCCCAGTGGAAAAGTTACGCAGCCGTAGGTTTACGGCTTGTCGCAGATCGTGCCCCAAGAACGGCCGGGTAGCCAGTCCTCGTGCCCGTCGACGGCGAGATTCTCGTCACGTCGCCCGCAGCTCTCCACCTCGTGCTTTTGCGTCCCCATTACCCCGCGCGCACCACCACTCGCCGCACGAGCAGGTACAACTCGCAGCCCAGGCAATACCCGAACGCAGCATTGAGGAACGCGGCGGCGAGCGCGGCGCCGGTCGCCGCGAGACCCAGCCAGCCGGGCCCCAGGGTGTGACCGACCAGCCCGAGTCCGGCGAAAAGCAGCCCCACCGCCTGGGCGAAACGCGGCGGTTCGGGCGCTTCGAACTCCGTCGGCGGGCCGAGGCGCGGCCGCACGGCCCGGGCGAACAGCAGACCGTACGGGGAGCGGCCCACGCCGCCCGCCGCGCCGCACAGGAACGCCAGTGTCTGCCAGGCCAGCAGCCAGGCGTTCCCCGTGACCAGCACGACCGCCAGGACGGCGGTCGTGACGGCCGCGCCGAAACGCGGCCCTCTCGCATCGATGTCCATGGGAAGCAAGCATTCCGCAGCAGGCCCTCCTGGCGGGGGCGGGAATCTTTGCGGTCTCGTGAACGCTTGCAGGAGGTGATGACCGGACTGGTGGTGTGCATGGCGGTGCTCGCGGCGGCGAGCGCCTTCGGAGTGCTGCAGCGGCGGCGGAGCGGGAGAGTGCGCGTGCGCGGGCGGGACGGCGGCAAGCGGCTCGAGGCGGCGGAGCTCGGTGCGGAACTCGGCGAACGGGCCACGCTCGTGCAGTTCTCCAGCGCGTTCTGCGCGCCCTGCCGGGCGACCCGGAGGGTCCTCGGCGAGGTCGCCGGCCTCGTGCCCGGCGTGACGCACGTCGAGATCGACGCCGAGGCGCACCTCGACCTCGTGCGGCGGCTGGACATCCTCAAGACCCCCACCGTGCTCGTCCTGGACGCCGACGGCCGGGTGGTGCGGCGGGCCACCGGCCAGCCGCGCAAGGCCGATGTGATCGCCGCGCTGGGCGAGGCGGTGTGAGGGCGTGCCGCCGTCAGTGAGTCATCTCCCACATCACGGAACGAACTTGACTGTGCGCACCATTTATCGTCAGCCTGACCGCATGCCTGCGGACCTCCTCGCCACGCCCGACCTCCTGCGCTCGGTCTTCCGGCGGCACGCGGCGGGAGTCGCCGTGATCACCGCTCGTGGCGAGGCAGGCCCGGTGGGCTTCACCGCCACCTCCCTGACGTCCGTGTCCGCCGAGCCGCCGCTGCTGTCCTTCGGTGTCGGCACCGGCGCCTCCAGCTGGCCCGCGATCGCCGCGGCGGATCATGTCGGCGTGCACATCCTCGGCGAGCACCAGCAGGAGCTGGCCGCCACCTTCGCCCGCAGCGGCGCCGACCGCTTCGGGGCCCCCACCGCCTGGCGCGAGGGGCCCGAGGGGGTCCCGGTCCTCGACGGCGTGCTGGCCTGGCTGGTGGGCCGGATCGTGGCGCGGGTGCCCGCCGGTGACCACCGGCTCGTGATCGCCGAGGTCGTGGACGGCGACCCCTCGGGCACCGGCCGTCCCCTCCTCTACCACCAGGGACGTTTCCAGCGTCTGGGCGACTGACCGGCCGGCTCCCCGGGCTGCGTGACCGTCGAGTTCCGGTTACGCTGCGTTGCGAAGGTCACAGTTCAAAGCGCTTGCTTAGCGGGAATGAACTGGGTGTACTGACGAGTAATATTTCGCTCGGGGCGTGGGTCGCCCCGACCGGGATCGGACGCTAGAGGCGCCTATGCTGCCTGCAAGTAGGCAGCATGGAAATGACGATGCAGTAGGAGAGCCGGCGTGAGCTTGAGGATCGTTGTCACTGTGAAGTACGTGCCCGACGCCACTGGCGACCGGCACTTCGCCGATGACCTGACCGTCGACCGGGACGACGTGGACGGTCTGCTCTCCGAGCTCGACGAGTACGCGGTCGAGCAGGCGCTGCAGATCTCCGAGAACTCCGACGACGACGTGGAGATCACCGTCCTGACGGTCGGTCCCGAGGACGCCAAGGACGCCCTGCGCAAGGCGCTGTCCATGGGTGCGGACAAGGCGATCCACGTCGAGGACGACGACATCCACGGCACCGACGCCATCGGCACCTCCCTGATCCTGGCCAAGGCGATCGAGAAGGCCGGCTACGACCTGGTCGTCTCCGGCATGGCCTCCACCGACGGCACCATGGGCGTCGTGCCCGCGCTGCTCGCCGAGCGCCTGGGCGTCCCGCAGGTCACCCTGCTCTCCGAGGTCTCCGTCGAGGACGGCACGGTCAAGGGCCGCCGCGACGGCGACGCCGCCTCCGAGAACCTGGAGGCCTCCCTCCCGGCGGTCGTGTCCGTGACCGACCAGTCGGGCGAGGCGCGCTACCCCTCCTTCAAGGGCATCATGGCCGCGAAGAAGAAGCCGGTGGAGTCCTGGGACCTGTCCGACCTGGACCTCGAGGCCGAGGAGGTCGGCCTGGAGGGTGCCTGGACCAAGGTCGACGGCGCGGCCGAGCGTCCCGCCCGCACCGCGGGCACGATCGTCAAGGACGAGGGCGAGGGCGGCAAGCAGCTCGCTGAGTTCCTCGCGGGCCAGAAGTTCATCTGAGCCCCTTCGCTGACCGCCCCTCATCTTTCGCAAGCAGGAGAGAAGAAGTCCCATGGCTGAAGTTCTCGTCTACGTCGACCACGTGGACGGTGCCGTCCGCAAGCCCACCCTGGAGCTGCTGACCCTGGCCCGCCGCATCGGCGAGCCCGTCGCCGTCGCGCTGGGCAACGGCGCCGCCGACACCGCCGCCACCCTCGCCGAGCACGGCGCGGTCAAGGTCCTCACCCACGACGCCGCCGAGTACGCCGACTACCTGGTCGTACCGAAGGTCGACGCCCTCCAGGCCGCCCACGAGGCCGTGTCCCCGGCCGCCGTGCTGGTCCCGTCCTCCGCCGAGGGCAAGGAGATCGCCGCCCGCCTGGCGCTGCGCATCGGCTCCGGCATCATCACCGACGCCGTCGACCTGGAGGCCGGCGACGAGGGCCCGGTGGCCACGCAGTCCGTGTTCGCCGCGTCCTTCACCACCAAGTCCCGTGTCTCCAAGGGCACCCCGGTCATCACGGTCAAGCCCAACAGCGCCGCCGTCGAGGCCGCCCCGGCCGCCGGTGCGGTCGAGGCCCTGAACGTCTCCTTCTCCGCGCAGGCCACCGGCACCAAGGTCACCGGCCGTACGCCGCGTGAGTCGACGGGCCGTCCGGAGCTGACCGAGGCCGCGATCGTCGTCTCCGGTGGCCGTGGTGTCAACGGCGCGGAGAACTTCGCGATCATCGAGGCGCTCGCCGACTCCCTCGGTGCCGCCGTCGGCGCCTCGCGTGCCGCGGTCGACGCCGGCTGGTACCCGCACACCAACCAGGTCGGCCAGACCGGCAAGTCGGTCTCGCCGCAGCTGTACATCGCCAACGGCATCTCGGGCGCCATCCAGCACCGCGCCGGTATGCAGACCTCGAAGACGATCGTGGCGGTCAACAAGGACGCCGAGGCCCCGATCTTCGACCTCGTCGACTACGGCGTCGTCGGCGACCTCTTCGACGTCGTCCCCGCGCTGACCGAGGAGATCAAGGCCCGCAAGGGCTGATCGCCTCCCCGGCCGCGAAGGGCCCCCGTGACCGTACGCACGGTCACGGGGGCCCTTCTCATCCCAGGGTCATCGAGGCCTGCACCGGCAGATGGTCGCTCGGAAACGTCCCGTCCCTGCTGAAGGTGTTCATCCCCGCCCAGTGCGTGGTCACCCCGGGGGTGGTGAGGATCCAGTCGATGCGCCGCCCGTCGGGCCGGGGCGTCCGGTAGCCGTGGTGCGTCCCGTACGCCGGACCCCGCGAGGCCGCCGCGTCCCAGGCGTCCACCAGCCCGATGTCGAGCATGAGGTCGTACACCCGGTTGTCGTGGGCGGCCGCGTTGAAGTCACCGGTGACGATGACCGGCAAGGACCGGTCCCACCCGGCGATCGTCTCGCCGATGAGTCCCGCCGAGCGTTCCCGGGCGTACTGGCTGACGCTGTCCAGGTGGGTGTTGAGGACGTAGAACTCGCGTCTTCCGTGGGCGAGATCGGCGAAACGGACCCAGGTGACCATGCGGAGCCAGTCCGCGCCCCAGGTGTTCGAGGCGATCGTGTACGGGGTGCCGGACAGCCAGAAGTGATCGAACTCGAGGGGCTCGAGTCTGCGCGTGTCGTAGAAGACCGCCATGAACTCGTCCTTGCTGCCGCCCCCGCGTCCGGTGCCGATCCAGTCGTAGTGCTCGCCGAGATCCTTCTCGATCGCGCGCACCTGCCGGTAGAGCCCTTCCTGGGTGCCGATGACGTGCGGCCGCTCGCGGCGCAGCAGTTCCCGCATGACCGGTCGGCGCACTTCCCAGCGCGGTGTGCTGTCGACGATTGTTCCGAAGCGGACGTTGAACGTCATGACGTCCAGGGCGCCCGGGTGCGCGCGGGCGGAAGCGGGGTGGGTGGGGCCCGCCGTCGTGAGCAGCGGTCCCGCGATGGCGGCGGCGGCCGCCGCCTTGAGCCCGTGACGTCGCGTCACTCCGACCTCGTGCGGCACGTGATCTCCCTCTCCTTGCACGTCAGGATGAAGCTTGCCTTGTGAATACGGAAGATGAGGGCGGGTCGACGGTGACCGGGGGTGAAGGATGGGGAACCCCACTCCACGACGGTGTTGACCAGGCCGAAGGTCGGCCGATAACTTCGCTCTACGGATTGTTGATTCCGTACAGCGGAAACCAGGAGGATCTCGGAATGGGTCAGGGCCAGCAGGAGAAGGTGGCGACGAGCCTCGCGGGCGCCGTCAGCGAGGAGATCAGCGCCTCCCTCGCGCCGGTCGACGCCGAGCTGGAGCGCCGCTACCCCGGCGACCCCGGCACCCGCCAGCCCGTCCACACCGTCTACGTACCCGGCGACGTCTTCACCGCCGGCACCGTCCGCTCCTGGGGCGACCGCGCCCTCGCGGCCCTCGACGAGCACGCCCCGGACGCCGCGTCCTTCGCCGCCGTCCTCGGCCTCTCCGAGGAACTCGCCGAGCCGGTCCACGCCCGCGTGCGCGCCAAGCTGGAGCGCGAGCCGGTCGAGGACCTGCGCGTCGACTTCGAGGACGGCTACGGCAACCGCCCCGACGCCGAGGAGGACGAGGCCGCCGCCCGCGCCGCCCGCATCATCGCCGAGGCCTATGGAGACGGCACCGCCGCCCCCTGCATGGGCATCCGCATGAAGTGCATGGAAGCGCCCGTGCGCGCCCGGGGCATCCGCACTCTCGACATCTTCCTCACCGGCCTGATGGAGGCCGGCGGCCTGCCCGACGGCCTGGTCCTCACCCTGCCGAAGGTGACCTACGCCGAGCAGGTCACCGCCATGGCGCGGTTGCTGGACGCCTTCGAGAAGACACACGGGCTCGCACCCGGCCGGGTCGGCTTCGAGATCCAGATCGAGACCAGCCAGTCCATCCTCGCCGCCGACGGCACCGCCACCGTCGCCCGCATGATCCAGGCCGCCGAGGGCCGGGCCACCGGGCTGCACTACGGCACCTTCGACTACAGCGCCTGCCTCGGCGTCTCCGCCGCCCACCAGGCAAGCGACCACCCCGCGGCCGACCACGCCAAGGCCGTCATGCAGGTCGCGGCGGCCGGCACGGGCGTACGTGTCTCGGACGGCTCGACGAACGTCCTCCCGGTCGGCCCGACCGCGAAGGTCCACGACGCCTGGCGCCTGCACTACGGCCTCACCCGCCGGGCCCTGGCCCGCGCCTACTACCAGGGCTGGGACATGCACCCCGGCCACCTCCCCACCCGCTACGCGGCCGTCTTCGCCTTCTACCGCGAGGGCTACGAGCAGGCCGCCGCCCGCCTGTCCCGCTACGCCAACCGCACCGGCGGCGACGTCATGGACGAGCCCGCCACCGCCAAGGCCCTCAGCGGCTACCTGCTGCGCGGCCTGGACTGCGGCGCCCTGGACAACGGCGAGGTCGCCCGCCTGGCCGGCCTGACTCGGGCGGACCTGGAGACCTTCGCGGCGCCCCGCCGGGGGGATCTGACGGCCTCCGCCTGACGGTTCACGCACGCCGGCACCACGGGCGCGTACCGGCCCTGTCACAGCCGTCGCCGACGGCCGGCCCCGCCACCTCCGCCCCGTAGTCTGTACGCCACGCAACTACGGTGCCGGTCGTCGGGGCGTCCGACGGGACCACAGGAACGGGGCAGCGGTGTCGACGGGGGAGCACGGACGGGCGGACGGGGACGGACGGCTGCTGGCGGGCCGCTATCGCGTCACGGCGGCGCTGGGGCGCGGCGGCATGGGTGTCGTCTGGAAGGCCGTGGACGAGGTCCTCGGCCGTGAGGTCGCGGTCAAGGAACTGCGCACCTACACCGACACGGCCGGACCCGAACTGGACGCACTGCGGCTGCGGATGCAGCGCGAGGCGCGCGCGGCGGCCCGGGTGCGTCACCCCGGCGTCATCGCCGTCCACGACATCGCCCAGGTCGACGGGCGCCCGCTGATCGTCATGGAACTGGTCGACGGACCGTCCCTCGACGACGTCCTGCGCCGGCGCGGCACGCTGGACCCGGCCGAGGCGGCCGGGATCGGCGCCGAGGTCATGGACGCGCTGGCGGCCGCCCATCGCGCGGGCGTCCTGCACCGGGACGTCAAACCGGGCAACATCCTCCTCGACCGCTCGGGCCGGGTCGTGCTCACGGATTTCGGCATCGCCACGATGGACGATCCCGGCGACGGCTCCGCCACCCACCTGACGCGCAGCGGCGAACTCGTCGGATCCCTCGACTATCTGGCACCCGAGCGCGCCCAGGGCGCCGACCCGGGCCCCGCCTCCGACATCTGGGCCCTGGGCGCCACGCTGTACGCGGCCGTCGAGGGCTCGTCGCCCTTCCGCCGCACGTCCACGTTCTCCACGCTCACCGCGATCGTCTCCGAGCCGCTGCCGGAGCCCCTGCGCGCGGGTCCTCTCACGCCCGTCCTCCAGCGGTTGATGGACAAGCGCCCCGAGTCCCGCCCGGAAGCCGACCAGGCCCGCGCGCTGCTCCAGGCGGTCGCGGACACCGGGGGCACCGACACGCCGACATCCACCCTGCGGGGCCCCGCGGCCACGCCCCCACGCGCGCGGACGGAACGCAGTCTCCCGTCGGTGCCGCCGGGGTTCGGGCCTGCGCAACAGGGCGCGGCAGGACCGCGGACGGGCCCGGGCGCGCCGAGCCCGGGCACGGGCCCTCAGGGCGGCTCAGGCGCGCAGAACCCGGGCACCGCCACCCAGGGCGACCCTGGCGCGCAGGACTCATGCGCCGGTCCTCGGAGCGGCCTTGGCGCGCCGAGCCCGGGCGCGGCCTCCCAGTACGGCCCTGGCGCGCAGAACCCGGGCACCGGGCCTCAGAGCGGCTCAGGCGCGCAGAACCCGGGCACCGGGCCCCAGGGCTTCGGGCCGCTCGACCCGGGCAACACCGCCCCCGGCGCGTCCGCCCCGACCACCCCGATGGACCCCGACCGCACCGTCTCCCGCCGTAATCCGCGCGTCCTGGTGGCCGCCGCGGCCGTCGCCGTCGTGCTGGTCGCCGCCGGGACCACGGTCGCTCTTCTCGGCGACCCCGGCGGCAAGGACACCGGCCCGCGGGCCGACGCGGGCCGTGGGGTGGCCGGTTCCTCCGAGCCCTCCGGTCCGGACGACGGCTCGAACGCCCCGAGGTCCACACAGCAGGGCGACGACAAGGGCACGGCTCCGTCCCGGAAGCAGACCGACCAGAAGGACCCCGAGTCCACCGGCCGCGCGACCACCCCGGCCCCCGAGAAGTCGACCGGCGGTGGAGGAACCCCGGACGACGCCACCCCCGGCGGTTCGGGCGGCGGCTCCGTGCCGGGCGGCGCCTCGACCACCCCGGCCCCGGTGTGCCACGCGATCGACGGCGGCAAGTACAGCTGCCACGTCTGGAAGACCGCCGACTCCCACACCGCCTCCGGCGCCAAGGCCGGCATCCTCAACGCGGGCACCAACTACTTCTACTGCCAGCGGAACCTGGGCCGCCGCGAGACCTCCGGGCAGTGGACCAACGTCTGGTGGGCGAAGACCGACGACGACAGCGGCAACACGGACGTCTGGGTCAGCGACGTCTACATCAAGGGCGGTGACAACGACGCGCCGGTGCCCGGGCTCCCGCTCTGCTGACCCCGCGCCGAAGCGGCCACGTACCGTTCCAGCCCGGAGGCCGTCACCAGCTTCTCCTCGATGAACAGCCGCGTGCCCCGCTCGCACAGCCGCCGGTCGCCCCGGGCCCGCGCGCAGAACTCCTCGGGCACCACCCCGAACAGCTCCCGCAAGCGGGGCAGCCCGACCAGGAGCTCGGTCAGCAGCTCCCGCTCACCCGGGTGCACGCGCGGCCTGCCCGTGCCGTCGAGGAGGACGCCGTGCCGGTTGACGTAGGCGTACGCCCCGGGCAGCCGGGTGCCGTCCGCGAGGTCGACCCTGACGTCGGGCGAGGGCAGCCAGGCCCGGTCGAAGTTGCCGCCCGGCACCGGAACGCCCTCGCTCGCGTCGATCACCGCGAGCTGCTCCGCGTCGAGCCACAGCACGAACAGCTCCCGCACGGCCCCGGGGGCGCCGACCGGCGAGGCGGACACGTACCCCATGCGGCTCACGTGCGCGGAGACGCCGGCCTCGATTCCCGTCAGCCGCGCCTTCACCATGGGCAGCGGCGTCCGGATGCCGAACTCCGTCATCTTGTGCCGCAACTGCCCCGGGCAGCCGTTGGAGCCGATGGCGAGGACCGGAGTGCGATCCTCGTACACCAGCCGCTCCAGCGGCAGGAAGCGGTCCCCGTCGAGGAGCCCGGAATCCGCGGGCCACGCTCCCGGATACAGCAGAGGGTGCTCGCGCGGGGCCTCGGCCAGGCCCAGGGCCCGCAGCGTGCGATCGGTGCCGTCGTCCATCGGCCGCTCAGTCCGCCGGGGGGATCTCGCCCGAGCCGCGGGTGATCAGCCGGGTCGGCAGCTCGATGCGCTCGGGCGTGACCAGGGTGCCGTCCAACTGTCTGAAGAGACGTTCCGCCGCGGTGCGTCCGATGTCCGCCGCGTCCTGGGCGACGACGGTGACGCCCGGCTGGAGCAGGTCGGCGAGCTCGATGTCGTCGAAGCCGACGAGGGCGACCCGGCGGGCCTGCTCGGCCAGCACCCGGACCACGGTGACGGTCACCCGGTTGTTGCCCGTGAAGACCGCCGTGACCGGGTCGGTGCCGCTCAGCATCTCCTCGGCCGCCCTGCGCACCCGCTCGGGGTCGGTGACGCCGAGGGACATCCAGGAGTCCGCCACCGGTATGCCCGCGTCCTCCATCGCCGCCCGGTAGCCGCGCAGCCGCTCGGCGGCGGTGTGGATGCGCGGCATGTCGCCGATGAAGCCGATCCGGCGATGCCCGTGCGCGATGAGGTGGGCGACGCCGTCACGGGCACCGCCGAAGTTGTCCGACAGCACCACGTCGGCGTCGATGTGCCCGGCCGGCCGGTCCACGAACACCGTGGCCACCCCCGCCTTGAGCTCCGGCTCCAGATACCGGTGGTCGTCCCCGGCCGGGATCACCACCAGCCCGTCCACCCGCCGCGCGCACAGGGCCAGCACCAGCTCCTGTTCGCGCTCGGGGTCCTCCGCGCTGGAGCCGTTGATCAGCAGGGCGCCGTGCGCGCGGGCCACCTCCTCGACCGACCGGCTCAGCGGGCCGTAGAACGGGTCGGCGAGGTCCTCCAGGACCAGGCCGATGCTCGCCGTGCGGCCCTTGCGCAGTACGCGCGCGCTGTCGTTGCGGCGGAAGCCGAGCGCGTCGATCGCCTCCTGGACCCGCCGCTCCGTCTCGGGGGTGACCCCCGGCTCCCCGTTCACCACCCGGGAGACCGTCTTCAGGCCGACTCCGGCGCGTGCGGCCACGTCCTTCATGGTCGGCCGGGTGCCGTAGCGCGCTGCGGATCGGAGGGGGGTCTGGGGCACGGTGCGGTGTCCTGTCCTGTCGTCCACGGGGGTGCGTCGATCCTGGGCTTGTATGAGGATGTGGCGTCGAGCATAGAGCCTGGACAACGTTGTCAGGCTCGGGGGAGACTGTCCACCGCACTCTCCGGCCCGCGCACCGCCGCGCATCCGGCCTGCCGCGTGCCCTGCTTGATGGCCTTTATCGGCGTTTTTCTCATGTCCGACGGGGAGATCCGACTCTGATGCACACCGACCTCGTGGCCGCGCTCGACATCGGCGGCACCAAGATCGCCGGCGCTCTGGTGGACGGCCGCGGCCGGATTCAGGTCCGCGCCCAGCGGCCGACGCCCGCCCAGGAGGACGGCGACACCGTGATGGGGGCCGTGGAGGAGGTGCTGGGCGAGCTCACGGCGTCGCCGCAGTGGGGGCGTGCCTCGGCCGTGGGGATCGGAAGCGCCGGGCCCGTGGACGCCTCGGCGGGCACGGTGAGCCCGGTGAACGTGCCCGGCTGGCGGGACTATCCGCTCGTGGCCCGGGTCCGGGCCGCCGCCGGTAACCTGCCCGTCGAGCTGATCGGCGACGGGGTGGCGATCACGGCGGCCGAACACTGGCAGGGCGCGGCCCGGGGGCACGACAACGCGCTGTGCATGGTCGTCTCCACCGGCGTCGGGGGCGGTCTGGTGCTCGGCGGGCGCCTGCACCCCGGGCCCACCGGCAACGCCGGGCACATCGGCCACATCAGCGTGGACCTCGACGGCGATCTGTGCCCGTGCGGCGCGCACGGCTGCGTGGAGCGCATCGCGAGCGGCCCCAACATCGCCCGCCGTGCCCTGGAGAACGGCTGGCGGCCCGGCCCGGACGGGGACACGTCCGCCGCGGCGGTGGCCGCCGCCGCCCGCTCGGGCGACCCGGTCGCCGTCGCCTCCTTCGAGCGTGCCGCCCAGGCCCTGGCCGCAGGGATCGCCGCCACCGCGACCCTCGTGGAGATCGACATCGCAGTCATCGGCGGGGGAGTGGGCAAGGCGGGTAGCGTGTTGTTCGACCCGCTGCGCAAGGCCCTGCGTTCCTACGCGACGCTGTCCTTCGTCCGGCACCTGACCGTGGCGCCGGCGCAGATGGGCACCGACGCGGGGCTGGTGGGCGCCGCGGCGGCGGCCCTGGCGAAGCGGCCGGACGCGGCGGCGGCCGGGGTGTGAGGCCGAGGCCCCGCCGATCCGGCAGGAACGTTCAGCCTGCGGCGGCGTGATGAGGGAACCGCCGGAACCACCGGAACCGCCGGAACCGCGGGAAGTGCCGGAACCGCCGGAGCCGCGGGAAGTGCCGGAACCGAGGGGCCGACGGAAGCGCCGGAACCGCGGGAAGCGCCGGAACCGCCGGAACCAACGGGACGGCCACTCCGGGGTGATGCGGACCGGTCCGGCCCGGAGCGATACGGACCGGTCCGGTCCGTATAGCCGGATATCGGCCGCACGCGCGTGCGATGTGGCACGATCGCGCTTGTGAGCAGCAGACCCGCCTCGGCGCAGCATCTGCGCGACCTCGCCCGCCTGCGCCGCGTCAAGGACCGCATCGACCGGGAGTACGCCAAGCCCCTGGACGTCGAGGCGCTCGCCCGGGGCGTCCACATGTCGGCCGGGCACCTCAGCCGCGCGTTCCGGCAGGCGTACGGGGAGTCGCCGTACAGCTATCTCATGACGCGGCGCATCGAGCGCGCGATGGCGCTGCTGCGCCGGGGGGACCTCAGCGTCACCGAGGTGTGCTTCGAGGTCGGCTGCGCCTCGCTGGGCACCTTCAGCACGCGTTTCACCGAACTGGTGGGCATGCCGCCCAGTGCCTACCGGCGCGAGGCGGCGCGCGCGACGGCGGGGATCCCGTCGTGCGTGGCCAAGCAGGTGACCAGACCGGTCAGGAATCGAGAAGCGCCGACCGCTGGCCGAAACTAGCGTGAGGGCCATGGACCTTCGTATTCACGCCAGTTTCCTCCCGCACGACGACCCGGACGCCGCCCTGGCGTTCTACCGCGACACCCTCGGCTTCGAAGTCAGAAACGACGTCGGGTACGAGGGCATGCGCTGGATCACGGTCGGCCCCGTCGGCCAGCCCGGCACGAACATCGTGCTGCACCCGCCGGCCGCCGACCCCGGCGTCACCGACGACGAGCGCCGCACCATCGCCGAGATGATGGCCAAGGGCACCTACGCCAGCATCGTCCTGGCCACCACCGACGTCGACGCCACCTTCGAGCGGGTGCAGGCGGGCGACGCCGAGGTGGTCCAGGAGCCGGTCGACCAGCCCTACGGCGTCCGTGACTGCGCCTTCCGCGATCCCGCGGGCAACATGGTCCGCATCCAGCAGCTGAAGGCGCCGTAACCGTCCCGGCACCGCACGGCCCGCGCCGCCCTCTCGGGAGCGGCGCGGGGTAATGAGATCGCCCGAGCGCGGCAGCGCCGCCCGACAGATGGAGACACCATGAGCAAGGCCACGACGACGGACGGACAGTCGCCCGGGCCGCACGCTGCCGACAGCCATGACGTGATCCGTGTGCACGGCGCACGCGAGAACAACCTCAAGGACGTCAGCATCGAGATCCCCAAGCGCCGGCTCACGGTGTTCACCGGTGTCTCGGGTTCGGGCAAGAGCTCGCTGGTGTTCGACACCATCGCCGCGGAGTCGCAGCGGCTGATCAACGAGACCTACAGCGCCTTCCTGCAGGGCTTCATGCCGAACCTGGCCCGGCCCGAGGTCGACGTCCTCGACGGGCTGACCACCGCGATCGCCGTCGACCAGCAGCGCATGGGCTCCGACCCCCGTTCCACCGTCGGCACCGCCACCGACGCCAACGCGATGCTGCGGATCCTGTTCAGCCGCCTGGGCACACCGCACATCGGCCCGCCCGGGGCGTTCTCCTTCAACACCGCCTCGGTCTCGGCGAGCGGTGGCTTCACGGTGGACCGGGGGGCCGACAAGACCAAGACCGAGAAGGTCTCCTTCAGCCGCACCGGCGGCATGTGCACGCACTGCGAGGGCCGGGGCACGGTCTCCGACATCGACCTCACCCAGCTCTACGACGACTCCAAGTCGCTCTCCGAGGACCCCTTCACCATCCCCACCTACACCGGGGGCGGCTGGGTGGTGCGGGTCATCGCCGAATCGGGCTTCTTCGACAAGGACAAGCCGATCCGCGATTACACCAAGAAGGAGCGGCACGACTTCCTGTACCGCGAGCCGACCAAGGTGAAGATCAACGGGGTCAACCTCACCTACGAGGGGCTGATCCCGAAACTGCAGAAGAGCTTCCTGTCCAAGGACCGCGAGTCGATGCAGCCGCACATCCGGGCCTTCGTGGACCGGGCGGTCACCTTCAGCCGGTGCCCCGAGTGCGACGGCACCCGGCTCAGCGAGCTGGCGCGCTCCTCGAAGATCGGCGAGGTGAACATCGCGGACGCCTGCGCGATGGAGATCCGCGACCTGGCGGAATGGGTGCGGGGGCTCGACGAGCCGTCGGTGGCGCCGTTGCTGGGCAAGCTCCAGCACACCCTGGACTCGTTCGTGGAGATCGGCCTCGGCTATCTCTCCCTCGACCGGGCGTCGGGCACGCTCTCCGGCGGCGAGGCCCAGCGCACCAAGATGATCCGCCACCTCGGTTCCTCGCTCACGGACGTCACCTACGTCTTCGACGAACCGTCCATCGGCCTGCACCCCCATGACATCCAGCGGATGAACAACCTGCTGCTGCGCCTGCGCGACAAGGGAAACACCGTGCTGGTCGTCGAGCACAAGCCGGAGACGATCGCTATCGCCGACCACGTCGTGGACCTCGGCCCCGGAGCCGGCACGGCGGGCGGCACCGTCTGCTTCGAGGGCAGTCTGGAGGGACTGCGGGGGAGTGGCACCGTCACCGGCCGGCACCTCGACGACCGGGCCAAGGTCAAGGCGACCGTGCGCAAGCCCACCGGGGCGCTGGAGATCCGGGGCGCCTCGGCGAACAACCTGCAGGACGTCGACGTCGACATCCCGCTCGGCGTGCTCACCGTCGTCACCGGTGTCGCGGGCTCCGGCAAGAGCTCTCTGCTGCACGGCGCGCTGCCCCGGCAGGCGGGGGGAGAGGGCGTGGTGGCGATCGACCAGGCCCCGATCCGCGGCTCCCGGCGCAGCAACCCGGCGACCTACACCGGGCTGGCCGACCCGATCCGCAAGGCCTTCGCCAAGGCCAACGGCGTGAAGCCGGCCCTGTTCAGCGCCAACTCCGAGGGCGCCTGCCCCACCTGCAACGGCGCCGGTGTCATCTACACCGACCTCGCGATCATGCAGAGCGTCGCCACGCCCTGCGAGGAGTGCGACGGCAAGCGGTTCGACGCGTCGGTGCTGGAGTACCGGCTCGGCGGCAGGGACATCAGCGAGGTGCTGGCGATGCCCGTGGCCGAGGCCGAGGAGTTCTTCGGCAGCGGCGAGGCCCGTACGCCGGCGGCCCACAAGATCCTTCAACGGCTCGCGGACGTCGGGCTCGGCTACCTCACCCTCGGCCAGCCGCTCACCACGCTGTCCGGCGGCGAGCGGCAGCGGCTCAAGCTGGCCACGCACATGGGCGAGAAGGGCGGCGTGTACGTCCTCGACGAGCCGACCACCGGGCTCCACCTCGCGGACGTGGAGCAACTGCTCGGCCTGCTCGACCGGCTCGTCGACTCCGGCAAGTCGGTCATCGTGATCGAGCACCACCAGGCGGTCATGGCGCACGCCGACTGGATCATCGACCTCGGCCCCGGCGCGGGTCACGACGGCGGCCGGATCGTCTTCGAGGGCACCCCGGCCGACCTCGTCGAGGCCCGCTCCACGCTCACCGGGGAGCACCTGGCGGCCTACGTCGGCGCCTGACGGGAGTCCGTCACCGTGAGGCGGGCACGCCGGTGCCCGCCTCACCATCACCGTGTCGGACATCAAAGACAAATGCGACGAATATTGACATTCGGTGGGGGCACTCCGTCTCCTGCACCCCCCACCGAACGGAGCCGCTGATGATCATCAAGAAGATGCATGAGATGGGCGTCCGCAGCGAGCACGCCTATATGGCCGGCATGGCCTCCATCGGCCTCAGCGTCGTCGCCTGGATGGGCTCGCGGAAGATGGAACCGGGCACCGGTGTCGCCCGCGCCGACCGCTGGGGCATCTTCGTCGGCGAATGGGCGCCCACCTTCTTCGGCCTCGGTCTCGCCCTGTCCCACTACGAGCAGCAGGACGGCACCCTCACGGCCGACGTGCACGAGTTCCGTCCGCGGAAAGCGGGCTGAACGGCCCAGCCCGGCGCGCGGCCGGCACCGTCCCGGCGGACCCTGGTCCCATGGCGTCGGAGAAGCCCGTCGTGGTCTACCCGCCCGCCGCTGACGGCGGCCGGCGGGTCCGTGTGGACGGCCAGTTCCTCGGCATCGCCTACGGGCCGCTCGACATCGCCGAGTTCCTGCGGCGCGCCGGGATCGAGGACGCGGACGAGGCGTACGTGGCGGCCACGCGGCTCATCGAGTGGCGCGGCGGCGGCCCCGAAGCGTGGGGGACCGACCAGGACGGCGACTTCGCCTAGCCGACTGGTTCCTCGTGGCCGACGTGATCGTGTTCGTTCTTCGTCCTGACACGGCCGTGCTCGGTCCTCGTGCCGACGCGGCCAGGCAGAAGTCCCGCTTCCCCCGGTCGTACGCGGCTGCGTGACCCCGGAGCGGGTCGGGCCGTTGAGTCGGGCATGAAGAAGCGCAGCATGCTCGCCATCGCCTCCCTCGCCACCGGCTTCGTCGTCGCGGCGGTCACCCCGTCCCACGCTCTCGGGGAGAGCCTCGGCACCCTGAGCGTGGACGACACCCTCAAGACCCTCGACGAGACCGTGGCCAAGGACAGCCTGTCCCTGGACCGGGAGGACGGCGCCCAGGCCAAGAAGAAGGGCTGACGAGCCGCACGGCCCCGCGGCCACGGCGCCGGTGCTCCCGGGAGAGGGGGCGCCGGCGCCGTACTCATGCGCCCTCAACTGCGGCTGGTTTCCGTGGCAGGGTGGAGCGGGCAAGCCTCAGGGGGCCAACAGAAGAGGGGGACCTGTGACCGTCGTCTGGATCAACGGCGCGTTCGGTGCGGGGAAGACCACCACCGCACGGGAGCTGATCGAACTGATCCCGAACAGCACGCTCTTCGACCCGGAGGTCATCGGCGGCGCGCTAGCCCACCTGCTGCCGCCCAAACACCTCGCCGAGGTCGGCGACTTCCAGGACCTGCCGATCTGGCGGCGGCTCGTGATCGACACCGCGGCCGCGTTGCTCGCCGAGGTCGGCGGGACCCTCGTCGTCCCCATGACCCTGTTGCGCCAGGAGTACCGCGACGAGATCTTCGGCGGCCTCGCCGCCCGCAGGATTCCGGTCACCCACATCCTGCTCGCCCCGGCCGAAACGATACTGCGGGAGCGGATAGCGGGTCGTGAGGTGCCCCGGGACCTGCCCGACGGCGACGCGCGAATACGCCAGTGGTCCTTCGACCACATCGAGCCGTACCGCACCGCCCTCGCCTCCTGGCTCACCGCCGACGCCCACCCGGTCGACACCAGCGACCTCACGCCGTACGAGACGGCCGTGCGGATCGCCGAGGCCGTCACCGGCGGGTCCGCGCCCGTCTGCGACATCGTGCAGACGCCCGAGCCCACCGCCGAGACCGTCGCCGCCGGGGTGCTCCTCTTCGACGAGCAGGACCGCGTGCTGCTCGTCGATCCCACGTACAAAGCCGGCTGGGAGTTCCCCGGCGGCGTCGTCGAACCCGGAGAGGCACCCGCGCGAGCCGGGGTGCGGGAGGTCGCCGAGGAGACCGGCATCCGCCTCGAACGCCTGCCCAGCCTGCTCGTCGTCGACTGGGAGCGCCCCGCGCCGCCCGCGTTCGGCGGACTGCGCCTCCTCTTCGACGGCGGACTGCTGCACTCCGCCGAGGCCGGCCGGCTGCTGCTGCCCGGCCCGGAGTTGCGTGCCTGGCGGTTCGTCACCGAGGCGGAGGCCGCCGACCTGCTGCCCCCCGTGCGCTACGAGCGGCTGCGCTGGGCGCTGCGCGCCCGCGAGCGCGGGGCGGCGCTCTACCTGGAAGCCGGGGAGCCGGTCGGCTGAACAGCAGCTCGACGCCGTGGTGCAGACGTTGAGCCGGACCAGGTGGGCGAACAGGCCCGGACCGGGAAGGGCGCCGTCGGCGTGGTCCTCGACCGCACTCCGGGCGAAGCCCCAACGGCCGGTGCCCTTAGGGTCGGTGGCATGACGACATCCCTTGCCGGCAGTGCATTCGACTCGCTCCGCCTCGACGCCGTGTCCGACCCGGACGCGCTGCGCCGGGTCTACGAACTGCCCAAGGACGCGGCCCTGCGCAAGCAGATGAGTGAACTCACCGAGCAGACGCGGCGGTTGATCGCGTGCTCGTCGCTGGTCCTGGTCGCCAGCACGGACGCCGACGGCAACTGCGACGTCTCCCCGCGCGGCGGCCCAGCGGGGTTCGTCGCCGTCCTGGACGCACGGACGGTGGCGATACCCGACGCGACCGGCAACAAGCGTCTGGACACCCTGCAGAACGTCATCGCCACCGGCCGGGCCGGACTGCTGTTCATCATCCCCGGGCGCACCACGACGCTCAGGGTGAACGGCCGGGCCTGTGTGTCGACCCGCCCGGAGCTGCTGTCGCAGCTGACCGCCGTGGGCAAGCCGCCGGCCAGCGCACTGGTGCTGGGGATCGAGGAGGTGTACCCGCACTGCCCCAAGTCGCTGCTGCGCAGCGGGGCCTGGAAGCCGGACGAGTGGCTGCCGGCAGACGCCCAGCCGACCTCGGCGGAGGTGACGCTGGCCCAGCTGCGGATACCGGAGCTGACCCTCGCCGACATCGAACAGGCGGAGGCGGACTCACTGAGGTACCGGTACGAGTGACTCCGACATCGAACAGGCGGAGGCGGACTCACTGAGGTACCGGTACGAGTGACCGGCCGGCCCCCGCACGCCGAGCGCCCAGCCGGTCGCCGGTGACCCCGGCCCCTGGGCGCTCGCCGACCTCCAGGGCTTGTACCGCCGGCTACTTCGTCTTCCGGTGCGCGCGAAGGCAGGCTCTTTCCGGAGCGCACGCAGCCAGAGGTCGCCGCCCAGCAACGCCTCGAACTGCACCGACATGAACCGCATCTTTTTCCGGAGGGAGGGGCTTGTCGGCGCCTGATCGACTTCCCTGAGCGGGCAGCGCGGGGACCAGCTCCTCCGTTCCCCTGCGGGGTATGACACACGGCGCGTCAGCACACCCTCGGGCCTCCCCCAGGGCGGCGGGCTGGTGACCGGGAGCCGAAGGCGTCACGCGTATGGCGGTACGCCGTGTCGCAGTCGATGTGGGTGGTCCTGGATCCCGCCTGTCGCGCGGTTCCCGGCGCGATCAGGTAATCAGGAACGGTGAACAAGGATGCGAACGACCCCTTCGTGCATGTCCGGGGCGCCAGTGAGAACAACCTGCGGAACATCGATGTCGACGTTCCGCGGGACGCGATGGTCGCCTTCACCGGCGTCTCCGGTTCGGGCAAGTCCTCGCTCGCGTTCGGCACGCTCTACGCGGAGGCCCAGCGCCGCTACTTCGAGTCCGTGGCACCGTACGCCCGAAGGCTGTTGCAGCAGGTCGGCGCACCGCACGTGCACGAAATCACCGGTCTGCCACCGGCCGTGGCCCTGCAACAGCGACGCGGGTCGCCCAGTTCGCGCTCGACGGTCGGCACCATCACCACGCTGTCCAATCTGCTGCGCATGCTGTACTCCCGCGCCGGCACCTACCCGCCCGGGGCCGAACGGCTGGAAGCCGAGTCGTTCTCACCCAACACCGCGGCCGGCGCCTGCCCGGAGTGCCACGGGCTGGGCGTCGTGCACGACGTCGCCGAGGACCTGCTCGTCCCGGACCCCTCGCTGAGCATCCGCGAGGGGGCGATCGCCGCCTGGCCGGGCGCCTGGCAGGGCGCCAACCTGCGCAGTGTCGTGAACGGCCTGGGCATCGACATCGACCGGCCGTGGCGCAGGCTCAGGAAGAAGGACCGGGACTGGCTGCTGTACACGGACGAGCAGCCCTCCGTGTACATCGAGCCGGAGGAGGACCGTATCGACTACGGCTACCAGGGCAAGTTCTGGAGCGCCCGCAAGCACGTCATGCACGTCCTCGCCGACTCCAAGAGCGAGAGGATGCGCGAACGGGCGCTCCGGTTCGTCAGGAGTGTGCCCTGCCCCGAGTGTCACGGCAGCGGACTGCGGCCCGAGGCGCTCGCCGTGACCTTCGCCGGACGTTCCATCGCCGAGATCAACGCGATGCCGCTCACCGAGGTCGTGGCGCTGCTGCGGCCCGTCGCACAGCGGTCGGAGGCCGACGCCACCACCTCGACCGCCCGTTCCGGGGAGACCACCGAGGTCGCGGTCCGGATCTGCGGCGATCTGGTCGCGCGGATCGACGTACTGCTCGACCTGGGTCTCGGATATCTCAGCCTCGGGCGCCGCTCGACGACCCTGTCGCCCGGCGAGGCACAGCGCCTGCGGATCGCCACCCAGCTGCGCTCGGGGCTGTTCGGCGTCGTCTACGTCCTCGACGAACCCTCCGCGGGCCTGCACCCCGCTGACGCGGAACCGCTGCTGGACGTGCTGGACCGCCTCAAGGCGGCGGGCAACTCGCTGTTCGTCGTGGAGCACGACATGGACGTCGTACGGCGGGCGGACTGGGTGGTCGACATCGGCCCCGGCGCGGGCGAGGGCGGCGGACGCGTGCTGTACAGCGGCCCGGTCGCCGGTCTTGAACGGGTCGGGAAGTCCGCCACGAGCCAGTACCTGTTCGGGCGCGCCCAGCCGCTCGATCACCGCCGGCGTACACCGCACGGCTGGCTGCACCTGCGCGGCGTCTCCCGCCACAATCTGCGCGACGTGTCCGTCGACGTACCGCTCTGCGTCATGACGGCGGTGACGGGGGTGTCCGGTTCCGGAAAGTCGACGCTGGTGACGCAGGTGCTCGCCGAAGTCGTCCGCGGCCACCTCGGACTCGCGCCCGAGGAACCCGACGAGGCGCAGCTGGAGGTCGACGTCCAGGACGCGTCGGGGGTCGAGTCGTTCGACCGGCTGGTCCTGGTCGACCAGCGGCCCATCGGCCGAACTCCCCGGTCCAACCTGGCCACGTACACCGGGTTGTTCGACGCGGTGCGCAAGCTGTACGCGGCGACGGAGGAAGCCAGGACACGCGGCTACTCGGCCGGGCGGTTCTCCTTCAACGTCCCCGAAGGGCGGTGCGAGACCTGCCAGGGCGAAGGATTCGTCGCCGTCGAACTGCTGTTCCTGCCCGGCACCTACGCGCCGTGCCCGACCTGCCACGGCGCCCGGTACAACGCCGAAACGCTGGAAGTCACCTACCGCGGCAAGAACATCGCCGACGTACTGGCGCTGTCGGTCGACGCTGCCGCCGACTTCCTGTCCGCCGTCCCGGCCGCCTCCCGCAGTCTGGAGACGTTGCGCGAGGTGGGACTGGGGTACCTGCGGCTGGGCCAGCCCGCGACGGAACTCAGCGGTGGTGAGGCGCAACGCATCAAACTGGCCACCGAACTGCAGCGAGCCCGCCGCGGCCACGCGCTCTACCTGCTCGACGAGCCGACGGCGGGACTGCACCCCTCGGACATCGCGCTGCTGCTGCGGCAGTTGCACCGGCTCGTCGATGCCGGCAACACCGTCGTCCTCGTCGAACACGATCTGGACACCATCGCCACCGCCGACTGGATCATCGACCTCGGTCCGGGCGGGGGCGACGCGGGCGGGCGGGTGGTCGCATCGGGCCCGCCGGCCAAGGTGGCGAAGGCCCGCCGCAGCGCCACCGCACCCTATCTCGCGGCCCGGCTCGCGCGCCCCTGACGACAGGATCGCGGTCGCCGGTCCGCAGGCACCTGCGGCGCGACCCGGTGACCGGGTGGTCCCGCGCACCAGCGCGGTGCGCGAAAACGCCGACGTTACGGCAACCGCGGGACCCGACCCGCCGCGTCCGCTGCGCAGCCCGGCGTTGAGTGGTCGCGTGGGGCAAGAATGCCCCCATGCACTTGGTGATCGCGGGTGGACACGGAAAGATCGCGCGTCGGCTGACCCGGCTGCTCTCGGCGCGCGGCGACAACGTCACAGGGCTGATCCGCAACCCGGACCACGCCGACGACCTGCGCGCGGACGGCGCGGAACCGGTGGTGTGCGATCTGGAGCACGCCTCGGTGGAGGAGGTGGCCGGCCACCTCGGGGGAGCCGACGCGGCATTGTTCGCCGCGGGCGCCGGACCGGGCAGCGGCGCGGAACGCAAGCAGACGGTGGACCGGAACGCGGCCATCCTGCTCGCCGACGCGGCTGAGCGCGCCGGGATCCGCCGCTTCCTGGTGATCTCCTCGATGGGTGTGGACAGCCCCCCACCGCCCGGCACCGACCCCGTGTTCGCCGCCTACCTGAAGGCCAAGGGCGAGGCGGACGCCGACATCGCCTCCCGCCCGGGACTGGACTGGACGATTCTGCGCCCGGGGATGCTGACCGACGATCCCGGCAGCGGGCGCGTCACGCTCGCCGAACACACCGACCGCGGCCGGGTGCCGCGCGATGACGTGGCTGCGGTTCTGGCCGCCCTGCTCCACGAGCCCAGGACCGCCGGGCGCATCCTCGAGCTGATCAGCGGGTCCACCCCGGTGGAGGAGGCGGTGCGCGCCGTGGCCGGCGGCTGACGCCGCCCTCGCCCGGGTGCGGGTGATGACTCACACCCGGGCGGTGCGACGGGCGCAGCGCAGTCGAGGCCGCGAGTCGCGCATGATGGGGCCGCCCGCCGCAGGGTGATCGAACACGGTCAGCCCAGCACTTCTGCGATCGGGGCGTCGGCGTCCACGTAGCGCACGAGCTTGCGGTTCGCGAATTCCACGATGCCCACGTCGCCGAGTTCGCGCCCGTAGCCGGAGCGCTTGATCCCGCCGAAGGGCAGCTCCGGCCGGGACGCGGTCGGGTGGTTGATCCACACCATGCCCGCCTCCAGCCGGTCCGCCACTCCGCGAGCACGTGCCGGGTCGGCGGCGAAGACCGCGCCACCCAGGCCGTAGGGGGAGGTGTTGGCCAGTGCCACGGCCTCGTCCTCGTCGGCGACCCGGTAGGCGACGGCGACGGGGCCGAAGAGCTCTTCCCGGTAGGCCCGCATCTCCGGTGTGACGTCGGTGAGAAGGGTCGGCTCGACGAAGGCGCCCGGCAGGTCGGGCCGGCCGCCGCCCAGCACCACCGTGGCCCCCTTGTCCACCGCGTCACGAACCTGCTCCATCAGGAGGTCGGCCGCGGCCTCGGAGGACAGCGGGCCGAGCGTGGTGGCGGGGTCGGCCGGATCTCCCGGTCGCACCTCGCTCATCCGGTCACGCAGCCCGGCGACGAAGGCGTCGTAGACGTCGGCGAGGACGATGAAACGCTTGGCCGCCACGCAGCACTGCCCGGTGTTGCCCATGCGGCCGAGGAACGCGGCGTACACGGTGCGCTCGAGGTTGTGATCGTCCAGTACGACGAAGGGATCACTGCCACCCAGCTCGAGGACGGACTTCTTGACGTTGCGGCCGGCGATCTCACCCAAGCTCACGCCCGCCCGCTCGCTTCCGGTCAGTGACGCTCCTTGCACGCGCGGGTCATCGATGATCTTCCCGACGTCTTTCCCCCGCACGAAGAGATTCGTGTAGACCCCGGTCGGCACACCCGCGTCCGTGAACAGCTGCTCGAGTGCCAGTGCGGACTGGGGGCAGCTGCTCGCGTGTTTGAGCAGGATCGTGTTGCCGAGGACGAGGTTCGGACCCGCGAACCGGACGACCTGGTACAGCGGGAAGTTCCACGGCATCACACCGAGAAGGACGCCGAGCGGCTCGTTCACCAGCACGGCCGTGCCCTCGGGCACCGGCAGGGGCCGTTCCTCCAGCAACTCGGGGCCGTGCTCGCCGTAGTAGGTGAGGATGTCGGACGCCAGGTCGACCTCCGCACGGCTCGAGTCGATGAGCTTTCCGACCTCAAGGGTCAGGAGGTGCGCCAGTTCCTCCTTGCGCTCCCTCATGAGCCGGCCGGCGCGTTGCACGACGGCCCCCCGGTCGGCCGTCGACCGGGCACGCCAGTCCGGAAAGCCGGCGTGTGCCGCGTCGATCGCGCGCCCTACGTCGTCCGCGCTCAGCGCCGGGAACTCACGCACCCGTTCACCGGTGTACGGGTTGACCGTGGCGATGGGGCTTCCCTGGGCAGTGACATGGGCGTCCATGACGCCTCCCTGCAGTCGGGGCCCTTCGGGTTTCCCCGCCCGGGCCCGCTCACACGTGCTGATTCGCAGCATGCCGCGGCATGCTGCGGCGTGGGCAGGCGCGGGCCGGGTCGGCGTGACAGGCTTGCAGGGATCCGCGCCGTTCGTCGCAACACAGCAGCGAAGGAGGACGACGCATGGATGAGCAGGAATTCGTCCGCACCGTCGCCGAGCGCACCGGACTGAGCCGGCAGGAGGCGGGGGACCTGACCCGGGCCACACTCGAGACGCTGGCCCACAGGCTGAGCCCGGGGGAGGCCAGGGACTTGATCATCGAGCTCCCGGAGGGCCTCGCTGAGGCGGTGCGCCGGGGAACCACGGACCGCATCGAGCGCTTCGGCCACCGCGACAGCGTCCGGCGCGTGGCCGAACGCACCATGCTCAAGGAGGAGGAAGCCGACCGGGGTGTGCGGACCGTACTGGCCGTGCTCCGCGAGGCGATCAGCGAGAAGGAGTTCAACGACCTGCTGTCGCAGCTCGGATCGGACTTCTCCCAGGCCATCGAATCCGCCGGGTGACCGGGGCCTCCAGCAGGGCGCCCGTGGTACGGCGCGGCGGCCCTGACGCTGCGGTGTGCCGCGGCACGTGAGCATTCCTCCGGCGGGCCCGGGCCTGTCGCGGTGGCGAACGACCCTGGTCCGCCGCCGGAGACCGCTCGGGCTCTCGCCCCGCTCGCCCCTCCCTCCGGCGTGTGCGACACGGCTGTCTGGGAGGCGCGGGCCTGGGCACCCGGTGCGGGTGCGCGTGACTCTAATCCGCGGCGGACGGGAGGCCCGAGATGTCTGCGGAATCGGCCAGAACGATTGCGCTCCCCGCCGGTGAGGAGATCCCGGCGCTCGGGCAGGGCACCTGGTACCTGGGCGAGGACCCGGCCCGGCGTGAACAGGAGATCGCCGCGCTGCGGCTGGGCGTGGACCTGGGCATGACCGTCGTCGACACGGCGGAGATGTACGGCGACGGCGCAGCCGAGGAGCTCGTCGGGGAGGCCCTCCGAGGGCGGCGGGACGAGGTCTTCCTCGTCAGCAAGGTGCTGCCCGGCCACGCCGACCGGAAGGGCACCGTCGCCGCCTGCGAGAACAGCCTGCGGCGGCTGCGTACGGAACGGCTGGACCTGTACCTGCTGCACTGGCGGGGACGGTGGCCACTCGAGGAGACCCTTGCGGGATTCACCGACCTGATGGAGACGGGGAAGATCCGTCACTGGGGCGTGAGCAATCTGGACGTCGCCGACATGGCCGAGCTGGCCACCCTCCCCGGTGGCGACGCCGCGGCCGTCGACCAGGTGCTGTACAACCTCTCGCGGCGCGGCATCGAGTGGGACCTGCTCCCCTGGTGCCGCGAGGCCGGGGTCACGGTCATGGCCTACTCCCCGATCGAGCAGGGGCGGATCCTGGAGGCCGAGGCACTGGGCGCCGTGGCCCGGGCCCTCGGAGCAACACCGGCCCAGGTGGCACTCGCCTGGGTGCTGGAACAGGGGGTGGCCGCGATCCCGCGTTCCGGATCACCCGACCACGTCCGGGAGAACCACGGCGCGGTGGACCTCCGCCTTCCCACCGAGGCGCTCGACGCCCTCGACGAGGCGTTCCCGCCACCCGGCGGGCCCACGCCCCTGGAGATGCTCTGACGGAGGTGACAGGATGACGCGCCCGCTCGTCGTCGGAATGGGAGGATCGCTGCGCACCCCGTCGACCAGCCTCACCGCACTGTGTGTGGCCGTCGAGGGGGCGGCCGACGCGGGTGCCGACACCCAGGTGCTCGACCTCAAGCGGCTGGGTCTCCCGCTCTACACATCCGAGCGCGAGGCCCCTGACTCCGCCCGTCGGCTCGCGGACACCGTGCGGGCCGCCGACGCCCTGCTGTGGAGCAGCCCGACCTACCACGGGTCGGTCAGCGGTGCGTTCAAGAACGCGGTGGACTGGCTCGCCCTCCTGGCCGGCCATGACCCGCCCTACCTCAGCAACAAACCCGTCGGGATGCTGACGACCGCCGGTGGAGTGCAGGGCCTGCAGGCGATCAACGCGATGGAGTTCATCGTGCGGTCGCTGCGCGGCTGGGCCGTGCCACTGGTGTTCGCGGTCCCACGGTCCTCCCGGGTCTTCGACGGCGACGGACTCCTCACCGACCAGGCGGTCGCGGACCAATTGCGCGGCCTCGGCGCCGAGGTGACCAGAGCGGCCCTGCAATTCCGGGCGGAGGGCACCTGCGACTACGCGCAGGAGCGGCCGGCCGGGGCCGTGCGGGACTGAGCTCGCCCCGTCGCACAGGGCGTGCCGGGCTTGAACCCGCCCCATCACACAGGGCGTGCCGGGCTCGTGCTCTCTCAGGGCCCGGTCCGCTCCACGGGCCGGTGCTCCTCGCGCATCCCGGAGCGTCCGGGCGGGAAGTGCGGCAGCACGTGTTCGGCCAGTTCGTCGATCACTTCGGCGACCGGCCGGCGGCTGTGCTTGAAATTGATCATCAGCTGGTCGATGCCGATGCCCTGCCAGGCGCGCATCATCGCCAGGAGCGACACCCGGCCCACCGAGAAGCCCTGGTGGATACGCCGGGGCAGGGCCAGTGGATCCTCGGCCAGATCCAGATACGTGGCCTGCGCGAACGGCTTGAACCCACCGTCAGCGCCCCGGCTCAGCTCCCGCCACCGCTCGATGGTCTCGGCCTGCTGCTCGAGCGGCGGGGTGTAGTACAGCCAGCCGTCCGTGTTGTCGGCGATCCACCGGACGTCCTGCCTGCCGCGCCCCGTCATCAGTACCGGGATCCGCCGGTACACCGGTTTGGGCAGCAGATCGGTGCCGCCCATCCGGCCGAGCGGGGACTCCACGTGCGGGAAACGGTGCTCGAGGACGACACGGAAGTACTCCAGCGACTGCCGGAACCTCTCGGCCCGGCCGCCCAGATCCTGACCGAAGGCCGGGAACTCCACGGGCCGGTCACCGGTGGCCACCCCGAGCAGGAGCCGTCCGCCTGACAACTGGTCCACCGAGGCGGCCGCCTTGGCGGTGTGCAAGGGATGCCGTAGCGGCATGACGATGCTGGCGGTCCCCAGTGTGATCGAGGTGGTGCGGGCACTGAGCAGCCCCAGGTACACCCACGGGTCGAAGACCTGCCCGGTGTCTCCGAAGCTCGGGTCCAGCAGCGGCACGTCACGGACCCATACCGAGGCGAATCCGGCCCGCTCGGCCTGCTGGATCCGCTCGACGTGCCCGGCCAGGGACGGCACGGGCCCGTCGAAGCCCTCCAGGGGCGTGATGGCGCCGACGGTCATCCTGCCGCCGGGGTACGCCCTGGCCATGGCCGCGTGCTCGGGGAACGGCCGCTGTGCCTCGCCCTGGACGTCCACGGGGGCATCGGCTGAGGGAACGGTCGGTTGGGTCATGCGATCCTCCGGCGAATCGGGCGTGTCAGGTTCCGCGTCCGTGCGCTGGCTGACCGGGCGTCTCATCCGTCGACCGTGGCACGGGCGGCACGAACCGCGGTGAGGATGGTCCGGGGGTTGGCCGGCACCGGGACGCCCTGGACCGCCACGGTCGGCGTTCCCCCCACCCCCCGCTGGACGGCTGTCGCCGTCACGTAGGAGCTCCAGTCCAGGTACACGCCCTGCCTGACGCACGCGGCGAACGAGCTGTCCGCCAGTCCCACCGCGCGGCCGAGCTGGACCAGTTCATCGTCCGACAGGCCCGGCCCGCCCTCGGGGGGCTGGTTGGCGAACAGCGCGTACAGGTACTCCCTGAAGTGCCCGCCGTCGGACGCGCAGCCTGAGGCCGCCGACGCGCGGGAGGAGTACCGGGTGGTGGACAGACCGTCGAGAAATCCCATGGGGTGATGGACGAGACTGATCACCTCGTCCGCCACCAACTCGTCGAGGAGCGGCCCGCTCTTCCCCTCGAACTGCTTGCAGAACGGGCAGAGGAAGTCGATGAAGGCGTCCACCAGTACCGGCCCGGTTCCGACGACGATCCCGTCCCCGCTCGGCGAGGCACCGGCCGGAACGCGGGAAGGCGAGCTGATGCGCGGCGTCTGAGTACTCATACCGATCTCTCTGTCGGTCGGTCGATGGAATGGGCGTCATCCACACGCGGCAGGAACGGCAAGCCCCTGCCCCTCGACGATGGCGCCGACCTCGGCGGTCGTGGCACCTCTAGCCCGGGGCGCCGACGAGAGCCTCGAAGTCCCGGGGGAGCTGGGACATCACGTGGCGGAACTCGCCGTCACTGACCGCGTCCTTCAGAGTGCTCAGCTCGGCCCGTACGCCCTCGCGGGCCTCGTCCGGGCTCACCCCTGCTCGCCGGCTCACCCGATCGATGAACTCGTCGAGTCCGAAGGACTCGGCCTCCGGAGTGGGAGAGACCAGGGGTTCCTTCAGCGGCTTGGGCAGTTCGGAGGCGAGGTCCTCCGCCTCACCCCTGGTGAGCCGCTCGGCCAGGGTTTCCAGGGTGGCTCGGGTGAGAGGCTCGGCCTTTTCCGGGGGGACAGAGGCGCGCCGGGTGATGGTGTCGATGAAAGTGTTGTAGTCCACGAGTGGTCCCTCTTCTGAAGCCTTGCGGCTGTCACAGGCGGAGTGGCATCGGACCTCTCCATGCTCCGGACGCGAGACGCGCTCTGCCTGCTCCCTGCGGGAGGAAAAGCAGTGGGCTCGGTACACCTGCGAGCACAAGCGGTTCAGCCATGCCTCCGGTCCGAGGCCCGGCGCATTCATGCTGCTCTGCCAGGGCAGGAGGAACGGATCCTTTTCGGCCTCGGGTGCGGAGGCGCTCAGCGGAGGGCTCTGCGAATCTCGACCGGGTAACAGCCGACGGCGGCGCGGACGCGAGCGGACGACGCCGTCCGGTTCCTATGCGAGAAGCGAGCCGGCGAGAGGCATGTCCGTGATGGGTGTGCCGGAGTCCGAGTGGTTCGCGCCGCCCGTCGCGACGACGGCTGGATCAAGCGCGGACCCTTCTGGATGTCCTCGCCGCTCGCCTCGTCCTACCGGCGACTCATGAAGGGAGCTGTACCGTGACACAGGAACTCCGAGGAATGCGGGTGGGAATCCTGGCCACCGACGGCGTCGAACGCGTGGAACTCGACCAGCCGCGCGGTGCGTTGCAGGGTGCGGGGGCGAAGACCGAAATCCTCTCGCTCCATCACGGCGAGATCCAGGCCCGCCAGTTCGACCTCAACCCGGCGGGAACCTTCCCCGTGGACCGCCTGGTCGCCGACGCCTCCGTCGACGACTACCACGCCCTGCTCCTGCCCGGCGGCACCATGAACCCTGACCAGTTGCGCATGGACCGCGACGCGGTGCGGTTCGTCAGGGACTTCATGGCCAGCGGGAAACCGGTCGCATCGATCTGCCACGGCCCGTGGACCCTGGCGGAGGCCGACGCCGTGCGCGGCCGCCGTCTGACGTCCTGGCCCAGCATCCGCACCGACCTGCGCAACGCCGGCGCCGAGGTCATCGCCGACCAGGAGGTGGTCGTCGACGGGCAGCTGATCACCAGCCGAGGCCCGGCCGACCTGCCCGCCTTCTGCGCCGCCGTCGTGGAGCAGTTCGCCCGGGCACACCACCCCATGCCCGGCTGAACCCACCGGCCTGGCTGCGGCCGTCCAGGCGCCGGTGCGCCGAGTGATCACAACGGCGCGCCGAGGGCCGGGACAACAAGTCACCTGCCCAGAGAGGTTCGTTACGCCGGACACGCCGCTGTCCATGGCGGTCGGGGTCGACGGCGGCTCACAAGCCGGGATCATCGAACTGGTCGAGGTCGAACTGGTCGAGCAGGAAGTCGACCGGTGCGAGGCCCGAGGCGGTGGATTCGCCGCCGTGGAGAAGCTGCTCCGTCCAGATGACCTTGCCGCGGGTCGTGTACCGCGTTCCCCATCGCTGCGCGAACTGCGCCACCAGGAAGAGCCCCCGCCCGCCCTCGTCGGTGGTCGCCGCCCGCCGCAGGCGCGGCGAGGTACCGCTGCCGTCCGAGACCTCGCAGATCAGACAGCGTCCGTGCAACAACCGCACGCCGATCGGCGGCGAGCCGTACCGGATCGCGTTCGTGACCAACTCGCTGACGATCAGCTCCGTGGCGAATCCGATCTCCTCCAGCCCCCACTCCCGCAACGTCTCCCTGCAGCGCGCCCGCACCGAGGGAACCAACGCCGGATCGGGCTGCACGTCCCACTCGGCCACGCGCGAGGGCGGGAACATCCGGGTACGGGCCGTCAGGAGCGCGATGTCGTCGGAGGGGCGTGAGGGCTTCAGCGCGTCGATCACCGCCTGACACATCTCCTCCGGAGTGCGTTTCCCGGACCCGCTCAAAGCCCGGCGCAGCCTCTCCAGCCCGACGTCGAAGTCGTGGGCGCGGTTCTCCACCAGGCCGTCGGTGTACAGCACCAGGTGTGCACCCTCCGGCAGGGACACCTCGCTGCTCTCGAAGGGGTAGCCGCCCAGACCGAGGGGCGCCGAGACCGGCACACCAAGGGAGGTGACCGTCCCGTCCGGGCGCACCACCATCGGTTCCGGGTGTCCCGCACGGGCCGTCGTGCAGGTCCCCGCCACCGGGTCGTAGACCGCGTACAGACAGGTCGCTCCGGTCACCGCCTCCCCTTCGTGGCCGTCCATGGCATCACCGCTGTTCTCCTCGTTGTCCATGCGCACGACCAGGTCGTCCAGGTTCCCGAGCACCTCGTCCACGGGCAGGTCGAGGGTGGAGAAATTGTGCACAGCGGTGCGCAGCCGCCCCATCGTCGCCGCCGCGTGCAGCCCGTGACCGACGACGTCACCCATCACCAGGGCCACGCGCGCGCCCGGAAGCGGGATGACGTCGAACCAGTCCCCGCCCACCCCCGCCTCCGAGGGCAGATACCGCCAGGCCACCTCCAGCGCGTCCTGCTCCGGCTGTCCACGCGGCAGCAGACTGCGCTGCAGCGCCACCGCCGTCGCGTGCTCCCGGGTGAACCTCCGGGCGTTGTCGATGGCTACCGCCGCCCGTACGGCCAGTTCCTCCGCGAAGGTGAGATCCTCCGGCTCGAAGGCAGGGGAATCCGCCGTCCGGTAGAAGTTCGCCACGCCCAGCGGTACGTTCCGTGCCCGCAGCGGCACGGCCACCAGCGACCGCAGCCCGCCCTCCAGGACCTTCCGGGCGCGCTCCGGGTCCTGTTCCCGCCAGCCGTGTGCCCGGCGCAGGTCCGTCTCCAGCATCCCCCGCCCCTCCTGCAGTGTCCGCATCTGCGGGGTGCGGGGCGAGAACGCGATCACTTCGTCCAGCGGATACACCGGCATCATCCGGTGTTCGCCGCCGATCGCCGCCCGGCGCAGATGCCGCCAGCCCTCCGCCGTCGGCTCCCACCCCCGCAGCACCGCGTCGAGCAGATCCACCGTCACGAGGTCGGCGAACTGCGGCGCCGCCACGTCGGCCAGCTCCTGGGCCGTACGCCGCACATCCAGCGTCGTCCCGATCCGCACCCCGGCCTCGTACAGCAGCCTCAGCCGCTCCCGCGCGACCTCGGCCCGACCCGAGATCTCCGCCAGCTCCGTGGTGTCCCGGAGGGTCACCACGCTGCCTCCCCGGTCGCCCTGCGGGTACGTCGGCCGTTTGTTCACCGCCAGCAGTCGGTCCCCCGCGCGAAGCACCTCGTCGGTGGCCTCCTCCGGCGACGACAGCAGGCTCACGACCGGCTCCGGCAGTCCCAGCTCCCGCACCGAGCGTCCCCGCACGTCAGCCGGCAGTCCGAGAAGCCGCGTGGCCTCGTCGTTCGCCAACAGCAGCCGGCCCTCGGCGTCCGTGATCAGCACCCCTTCCCGCACCGCGTGCAGGACCGCGTCGTGGTGCTCGTACAACTGTGCCAGCTCCACCGGAGCCAGGCCGAAGGTCTGCCGCCGCAGCCGCCGGGACACCAGCGTCGTTCCCGATATGGCCAGCGCCAGCGCGACCGCGCCACTGGCCAGGATGATCGGCAGCTGCGGCAGCCACCGCCCCGCCACGTTCTTGACCGTGATTCCGGCGGAGACCAGGCCGACCACCTTGCCGCGCGAGTCGGTCACCGGGACCACCGCCTGCACGGCCGTCCCCCCGCCCGCGGGCAGCGGCGGCCCACCGGCCTGCTCGACGACGGTACGGCCCTTCAGCGCCGGTGCGATGGTGCCGACGAACTTCTTCCCGATCTCCTCCGGATAGGGGTAGGTGTATCGAATCCCCTCCGTGCTCATGACGACGACGAAATCCATGCCTGTGCGCTTGCGCGCCGCCTCGGCCCGCGGCTGGAGCACCGCCGAGGGGTCCCGGCTCTGCAGTGCCGCGGCCACGCCAGGGGCACTCGCGAACGACTGGGCCGCGATGACCGACTCCCGTCGCCCCTGCTGCAGAGCGTCACTCGCCGTTTGGAGCACCATGGCCACCACCGCGGCCACCACCAGCAGGAACACGATGACGACCTGGAGGAGGAACACCTGACCGGCCGCACTGCGCAGGTGCGTCCAAGAAGCGCGACCTTCGCGCGTGCGTCCGACGGGCGGATGACGTTCCGGGCCCGGAGGGCGTCCGGAGAATGCCTCCATACACCCTTGATAACACCATTGTGGGCAAGCCGACGCTGACCAAATCCGCCTGCTCACCGGGAGCAGACGCAGCCGTGACACGGCTTCCCGCCACCTGCGCGGAGCACTCCGGAGTCGCGGGGCGCCTCCAGCGGACGGCGCACGGCGACGGCCGGGATGTCGTCATCGAGCCTTCCGCCGCTGTGATGCAGGAGGCACCTGGCGACAGCTGACCGCGCATGCGAAACGTTGTAGCCTCCGAATACCGCCCTTGACCTGCAAGAAGCAGGCAGGGAGCAGACAAACCGGGAGTGTTCTCCATGTTTCGCACCATGTTCAAGTCCAAGATCCACCGAGCCACCGTCACCCAGGCCGACCTGCACTACGTGGGATCCGTGACCATCGACGCCGACCTGCTCGACGCCGCCGATCTGCTGCCCGGCGAGCTCGTGCACATCGTGGACATCACCAACGGCGCCCGTCTCGAGACGTACGTCATCGAGGGCGAGCGCGGATCCGGTGTGATCGGGATCAACGGAGCCGCCGCCCATCTCGTCCACCCCGGCGATCTGGTGATCATCATCAGCTACGCCCAGGTGACGGACGCCGAGGCGCGGGCACTCGCCCCCCGGGTCGTGCACGTCGACCACGACAACCGGATCGTGGCCCTCGGCGCCGACCCGTCCGAGCCGGTGCCGGGCTCGGACCAGCAGCGCAGTCCGCAGGCCGTCGGGGCCTGACGGACGCATCCGCAGCAGAGGAGGAGCGTGTCCATGAGCGACCCGGAGATCCGCGACGACCGGGCGGCAGGCCGGCTGGAGGCCGTGTCCGGCGGCGAAGTCGTCGGCCGCATCGAGTACTTCGTGCTCGAAAGCCCCGAGCGTGCGCTGGTGCCCGTCCACACGGTGGTCGAGCCGGCCCACGAGGGCAAGGGCATCGCCGGTTCGCTCGCGCGCGAGCTGTTCGCCCTCGCCGGACGCGAGCACAGCGCCGTCGTCTCGCTCTGCCCGTACGTCACCAAGTGGGTCGAACGCCACCCGGACGAGGCCTCGCCGGCCGATCATAAGCTGCTCGCGGCGGCGAAGGACTGGCTGAGGGCCCACCCCGGCCGTTTCTGAGGGCCCATCCCGGCCGTCTCCGAGGGCCCACCCCGGCCGTCTCCGAGGGCCCATCCCGGCCGTTTCTGAAGGCCGTTCACGCCGCCGACCCCGGTACCCCCACCTGGTCCCCTCCCCGTCGCGCGGGGGAGTGACTGCGGAGGCGGGTGCCGGGTAGGCGGGGGTAGTCCAGAGCCGGAGCCGTCTACTGGCTGGAGGACCTGATGACGAACCCGATCCCCGACCCCGTACCGCCGGCGCCCACCCCCGGCCCGGATCCCCAGCACCCGGATCCGCACCCCGACCCGGTACCGAACCCGCAACCCCCGCCGGGCCCGGAGCCGACCCCGCCTCCGCCGTCGCCCACGCCGCCCCCGGGGCCCACCCCGCCCGGCCCCGACCCCGTGCCGGGCCCCGACCCGTCCCCGATCCCCCCGGGACCGGAACCGGTGCCGAACCCGGAGCCCGGGCCGCCGTTGTCCTGACCCCCGCACCGCTGCGTCGGCGGCGCCGCCTACGCGGAGGTCTCCGACCGGTCCCCGCCCCACAGCGTGTGGAACGAGCCGTCACGGTCCACCCTCCGGTACGTGTGCGCACCGAAGTAGTCCCGCTGCCCCTGCGTCAGCGCCGCCGGCAGCCGCTCCGCGCGCAGGGCGTCGTAGTAGGCGAGGGCCGCGGCGAAACCGGGCGTCGGCACACCCTGGCGGGTCGCGGCGACCAGCACCTCGCGCCAGTCGTCCTGGGCGTCCGCGATCTCCTGCGCGAACGTCTCGTCCGACAGCAGGCTCGGCAGGTCCGGTCGGGCGTCGTACGCGGCCCGGATCCGGTCCAGGAACGCCGCACGGATGATGCAGCCGCCCCGCCACAGGGCCGACACCGCGCCGAGGTCGATGTCCCAGCCGTACTCGTCGCGCGCCGCGTCGATCTCGTGGAAGCCCTGCGTGTACGACACGATCTTCGAGGCGTACAGCGCCTGCTCCACCCGGTCCGCGAAGGCCCGGGCCTCCGCCTCGCTCAGCGGCTGCGCCTTCGGGCCGGCCAGCTCGCGCGAGGCCTCCCGCAGCGCCGCGTGGCCCGACAGGGAGCGCGCGAAGACCGCCTCGGCGATACCGGAGACCGGCACACCCAGGTCCAGCGCGATCTGCACGGTCCAGCGGCCGGTGCCCTTCTGCTCCGCCTGGTCGACGACCACGTCCACGAACGGCTTGCCCGTCTCCGCGTCCACGTGCGACAGCACCTCGGCCGTGATCTCGATCAGGTACGAGTCGAGACGGCCCCGGTTCCAGGTCCGGAAGATCTCCGCGATCTCGGCGGGGGAGTACCCGGCGACGTCCCGCAGCAGCTGGTACGCCTCGCCGATGAGCTGCATGTCGGCGTACTCGATGCCGTTGTGCACCATCTTCACGAAGTGCCCGGCGCCGTCCGGACCCACGTGGGAGACGCACGGCGAGCCGTCGGCCGCCTTGGCCGAGATCTTCTCCAGCATCGGGCCCAGCGAGTCGTAGGACTCCTTCGGCCCGCCCGGCATGATGCTCGGGCCGTTCAGCGCGCCCTCCTCGCCGCCGGAGACACCCATGCCGACGAAGTGGATGCCCTGCTCGCGCAGGTCCCGCTCCCGGCGCCGGGTGTCCGAGAAGTGCGCGTTGCCGCCGTCGATGATCATGTCGCCGGGCTCCAGCAGCGGCGCGAACTCCTGGATCACCGCGTCCGTCGGCTCACCGGCCTTGACCATCACGACCAGACGCCGCGGCCGTTCCAGCGCGGCCACGAAGTCCTTCGCGCTCTCGCACGCGACGAACTCCCCCTCCCCGCCGAACTCGTCCACCAGGGCGTGCATGCGCGCAGGCGTCCGGTTGTGCACCGCGACCGTGTAGCCGTTGCGGGCGAAGTTGCGGGCGAGGTTGCGGCCCATGACCGCGAGACCCGTGACGCCGATCTGCGCTGTACTGCTCATTCGGTTCGCTCCTAAAGACCTCGGTATCGGTGCTGCCGGTGGGGCCCCACCAGCATGCCCCCGTCGACCATCCTGACGTGCCGCTACTTCGTCCGCACGCGCGGGTCGCACGACGTCGCGCAGGCTGATACGGACGGAAGCCCCGTCGCGCTCAGCGATGGCATGCGTCCCCGCGCACGCCGCACCCGCGCACCGGGTGCCGTACACGATGCACCGCCGGGGCGCACGTCGCGCAACAGGTGCCTCATACCGGCCATTTGGGCTCCCGGGCGGCGAAAAGCCGTCTTGTTCTGGCCGGTTCGCAGCGCTTACTTTTGCCCCTCCTGACGCATGTCTAGGGGGGCTTTCGATGGCCGTACGCGGCCGGCACCGCCGGTATCAGCCGAACAGGATCAACCGCGCCTCACTCACCGTCACGGCGGGCGGGGCGGGCATGGCACTGCCGTTCATGGGCACCGGCGCCGCCGAGGCGGCGGACATGGACACCTGGAACAAGGTCGCCGCCTGCGAGTCGACCAGCAACTGGAGCATCAACAGCGGCAACGGCTTCTACGGCGGACTGCAGTTCACCCAGTCCACCTGGGAGGCCTACGGCGGGCGGGCCTACGCGGCGCGCGCCGACCTGGCGACCAAGGACCAGCAGATCGCCGTCGCGGAGAAGGTGCTCGACGGGCAGGGCCCGGGCGCCTGGCCGGTCTGTTCCGCACGGGCGGGACTGACCCGGGGCGGCGGCGAACCCGACATCCGGCCGGCCACCGGTCACACGAAGCACAGGGACACGAAGAAGACCTCCATCGAGGAGGTACGGCCGCAGTCCACGCCGCAGTCCCGGGCGGGCAGCGCCGAGATGTACACCGTGGTCCGCGGCGACACCCTCTCCGGCATCGCCGACGACCAGGACGTCCGGGGCGGCTGGCGGGGCCTGTACGCCGCCAACCGGTCGGCCATAGGGTCCGACCCCGATCTGATCGTGCCCGGCCAGCGCCTCGCGCTGCGCGGCGAGGGCGCCACCAGGACGCGCCCGGCGCACAAGCCGTCGCCGTCGGCCGAGCCCACCAGGAAGAAGCCGGCCCAGGACCGGGTCGAGGAGCGGCCGAAGGAGCGGACCCGGGACAAGAAGGAGCGGACCCGGGACAAGAGCGACGAGCGGGCCGGCCGTTCCACGGCCACCCGGCAGGGTCTCGTCGCCCCCGTGAGCGCCTCCCTCGGGACGCCCTACCGCAAGGCGGGGTCCTCCTGGTCGAAGGGCTACCACACCGGCATCGACTTCCCCGTGCCCACGGGCACCTCGGTGAAGTCGGTCGGGGCGGGCAGCGTCGTCAGCGCCGGGTGGGGCGGCTCGTTCGGCTACCAGGTCGTCGTCCGGCACGCCGACGGCCGCTACAGCCAGTACGCCCACCTGTCCGCGATCTCCGTGCGGTCCGGGCAGTCGGTCAGCGCCGGCCAGCGCATCGGCCGTTCCGGCTCCACCGGCAACAGCTCGGGCCCGCATCTGCACTTCGAGGTGCGGACGGGGCCCGGTTTCGGCTCGGACGTCGACCCGGTGGCGTACCTGCGGGCCGGGGGCGTCACGATCTGACGCGTATGCGGTGCCGGTCGACCGCGGGGAGCGGGACGTACGGGATGTCGTAGAAGGGCACGTAGGGGAGTGGGCGTCCGCCGGCGGAGGACGGCGCCGCCTGCTCCCCGCTCCCGTCCTCCGTCCCCGCCGCCCCGGCCGCACCCGGCACGAGCGCGGCGGCCGGTGCCGCTCCGCGCGCGGCGCCGGGCGACCTCGGCACGGGGGCGGAGGCGAGCAGCGCCGCCGCCGTTTCCGGCACCTGCACCGGCACGTCCTCCGCGCGCGCCCGCACACCGTCCCGCACGGCACCGGCGGGCTCGGTCACATGCCCCCGACTCTCCCGCACGACCCCGGCCCCGGCCCCGGCCCCGGAGGGCTCGTTCACCCGCCCCCGACTCCGCGGGAACCCGCCCATCGGCGCGGGCACATCGCGGGCGTCCGTCTCGACCGGCTCCTTCGCCGGAGCCGGCACCGCTGCCGGCTGCTCGTGCGTGAGGCGCTCCGTCGTCAGCAGGATCAGACCGCCCGCCGCCACCACGCCGCAGCTCAGCGCGAGCGCCGTCCCCGTCGTGCCGTAACGGAAGGTCTCGCCGAACATCGTGATGCCGACCGCGGCCGCCACCACCGGGTTCACGACCGTCAGCGTGGCCAGCGGCGCCGCGAGACCCGCGCCCCGGTAGGAGGCCTGCGACAGCAGCATGCCGGCCGTGGCGAGGACGCCGATCACGGCGAGGGAGGGCACGTCCGCCGCCGACACACCGCCCGTCCAGTCGACCGCGACGGTCTTGGTGAACACCGAGGACATGCCGAACGCGACACCGGAAGCCGTCGCCAGCAGCAGGCTGCGGACCGCCGGGTGACGGTGCGCCGCCCGGGCGGTGACCATCAGCGTCACGACCACGCCGGCCGTGGCGACGGCGACGGCCACCCGCTGCGTCGTGTCCAGGGACCGCGCGTCGGAGGCGGCGACCAGGGACAGCAGACCGGCGAGTCCGACCGTCGCCATGATCGCGCCCCGCCAGGCCGTGGCACCCGACCTGCGGCCGACGAACAGCGCCGACATCGGCAGCGCCAGCACGATGGTCAGCGCACCGAGCGGCTGCACCAGGCTCAGCGGACCGTAGGCCAGCGCCACCACGTGCAGCAGTCCACCGAGGCCGTTCAGCGCGACCGCCGCCCACCAGCCCGGCCGGCGCAGCGGCGCGTACTGCTCACCCGGCGAGGTCTCCGCGACCCGCTCCTGCACGATCGCCCCGCCCGCGTAGGCGAACGCGGAGACGACGGACAGGAGAACGGACAACGCGAGGGCGCTCATCGGCTGCTCCTTCGCGGGAGGCGGGGGCGCTCGGCCCGGCGCGGTGAAAGGTCGGCTTTCATGAGCAACACCCTGCCCTGTCCGGGTGTTCCCGTCGTCGTCCCTGAGCACTCATTGGGTCCTACTGCCGATGGAGTACGAGGGGACCCCCGTCATCCCCAGGGTGGGGAAGTCCGGGCGGGGGCCACCGGGTCACGTCCCTTAGGGGCCTTGGTACTACTGCTCTTCGTGGACCTCGACCCCGACCTCGCCGCGCTCCGCCCGCTCGCCGGCTTCTTCGTGCTGCGCACGGGAGGAGCGCCGGGCGGGCCTCTTCCCACTCTCGCACAGGCGTACGCCACCGCGTCACCGGATATGTCGGGAAATCCCCTGACTTTTCGCGTAGGGAACGTCGCGGCCGCCCTGCGGGCCCCGGAGGTGCGCGTCGCCGCGTCCCTCACCCACCAGGGTCTCGCGGCCCGGCTCTGGTCGATCGCCCTCGGCTGCGCCGCGCTGTACGGCCACGTCCCCGACCTCGACGCCCGGTTGCTGCTCTGGGACGCCGACGGCAGCGCCCCCGACGACCTGTGGCTCACGGACGTGCGGCCCCTTCCCGGCGACGCGCCGACGGTCGCGGACGTCGTCCTGCGCGGCCACCTCGCCCCCCTGGCGGCGGCCCTGCGCGCCCACCACGGCCTCGCCCCGGGCCTGCTGCGCGGCAACGCCGCCTCCGCGCTGGCCGGCACCGCCCGGGAGCTGGACCGCTGGGCCCGGCGGCACGGCCGTACCGACGTCGCCGCCCGGGCCCGCTCCCTGACCGCCGAACTCCTCGCGCACCCGCTCCTCGACGGTGCCGGAACCCTCACCGGCACCGCCTTCCGGCGCCGCAGCTGCTGCCTGTACTACCGGGTGCCCGGCGGGGGCGTCTGCGGCGACTGCTGCTTCACACGGCCTCCCCGCTCTTCCCCGCGCGACCCATCTGGGTGACCATGAAAGGGAACGGCCGCTGAGAGCAGGGAGTTGCGGGTGCGCGTCGGACTGCTGACCCGGGAGTACCCGCCGGACGTGTACGGCGGAGCAGGCGTCCATGTGGAGTTCCTCGCCCGCGAGCTCAGACCGCTCGTCGACCTGGACGTGCACTGCTGGGGCGAGGGCCGCGCCGACGGCGTGCGGCGGCACCGGCCCTGGCCCGCGCTCGACGGGGCCAACGACGCGCTGCGCACGTTCTCCGTCGACCTCGCCATGACGGCCGCCCTCGAGGGCCGCGAGCTGGTCCATTCCCACACCTGGTACGCCAACCTCGGCGGCCATCTCGCCAAGCTCCTGTACGGCATCCCGCACGTGATGACCGCGCACTCCCTGGAGCCGCTGCGCCCCTGGAAGGCCGAGCAGCTCGGCGGCGGCTACGACCTGTCCAGCTGGGCCGAGCGCACCGCGATCGAGGCCGCCGACGCGGTGATCGCCGTGTCCGCGGCCATGCGCGAGGACATTCTCGGCTGCTACCCGGCGCTGGACCCCGAGCGGGTCCACGTCGTGCACAACGGCATCGACACGCGCCTGTACCGGCCCGACCACGGCACGGACGCCCTGGACCGGATCGGACTCGACCGCACCCGCCCGTACGTGCTGTTCGTCGGCCGGATCACCCGCCAGAAGGGCGTGCCGCACCTGCTGCGCGCGGTGCGGGACATCGACCCGGCCGCCCAGGTCGTGCTGTGCGCCGGAGCCCCCGACACACCGGAGATCGACCAGGAGTTCCGCGAGCTGTTCGGCGAGCTGAGCGCGGTCCGCGACGGAGTGTTCTGGATCCCGAAGATGCTGCCGCGCCCGGAGGTGATCCAGCTCCTCACGCACGCCGCCCTGTTCGTCTGCCCGTCGGTGTACGAGCCGCTCGGCATCGTGAACCTGGAGGCGATGGCCTGCGGCACGCCGGTGGTGGCCTCGGCGGTCGGCGGCATCCCCGAAGTCGTGGACGACGGCACGACCGGGCTGCTCGTCCCGCCCGGTGACGGTTTCGAGGCGGGCCTGGCCCGGGCCATGGACACCGTGCTGGGCGATCCGGACGCCGCCCGGCGGATGGGTGAAGCCGGGCGGGAGCGCGCGGTCGGCGAGTTCGGCTGGGACGCGGTGGCCCGGCGCACGGTCCGGCTCTACGAGGAGATCGTCAAAGAGGCTTAGCGGGTACTGCTCAGGGGCAGGCATCGGAAAATCGGCGTGAGGGGAGCGGCCATGCGTGGTGGTGGTCCTTCGGTCCTGGGGATCGTGCTGGCGGGCGGCGAGGGCAAGCGGCTGATGCCCCTGACCGCGGACCGGGCCAAACCGGCGGTGACCTTCGGCGGCACCTACCGTCTGGTCGACTTCGTCCTGTCCAACCTGGTCAACGGCGACATCCTGCGCATCTGCGTCCTGACGCAGTACAAGTCGCACTCGCTGGACCGGCACATCACGACCACCTGGCGGATGTCCAACCTGCTGGGCAACTACGTCACGCCGGTCCCGGCCCAGCAGCGCCTCGGCCCGCGCTGGTACCTGGGCAGCGCGGACGCGATCCTGCAGTCGCTGAACCTCGTCTACGACGCGCAGCCCGAGTACATCGCGGTCTTCGGCGCCGACCACGTCTACCGCATGGACCCGCGCCAGATGCTCGCCCAGCACATCGAGAGCGGCGCGGGCGTCACGGTCGCCGGGATCAGGGTGCCGCGCACCGAGTCCTCGTCCTTCGGGGTGATCACGCCGGGCTCCGACGGGCAGACGGTCGAGCGCTTCCTGGAGAAGCCCACGGCGCCGCCCGGTCTGGCGGACGACCCCGACTGCGTGTTCGCCTCGATGGGCAACTACATCTTCACCACCAAGGCCCTCATCGAGGCGCTCAAGCGGGACGCGGAGGACGAGTCGTCCGTGCACGACATGGGCGGCTCGATCCTGCCCCAGCTCACCGACCGGGGCGAGGCCGCGCTGTACGACTTCAGCGCCAACCACGTCCCCGGCGAGACCAGCCGCGACCAGGGCTACTGGCGGGACGTCGGCACGCTGGACGCCTACTACGAGGCCCACATGGACCTGATCGCCGAGCGGCCCGCCTTCAATCTGTACAACCGCAGCTGGCCGATCTACACGCACTCGTACCAGCTCTCACCGGCCCGCTTCAACGCCGGCGGCATCGCCAGCGAGTCGATCATCAGCGCCGGCTGCCTGGTGCGCGGGCAGGTCACGCGGTCCGTGCTGTCGCCGGGCGTGGTGGTCGACCCGGGGGCCGTGGTGCAGGGCTCGGTGCTGCACGACAACGTCCACATCGGCCGGGGCGCGGTGGTGCGCGGCGCCGTCCTCGACAAGAACGTCGAGGTGCCGCCCGGCGCGACCATCGGCGTCAACCCGGAGCGGGACGCCGAGCTGTACACCGTCTCGAGGGGCGGGGTCATCGCCCTCGGAAAGGGCCAGTTGGTCACCTGACTCCGGCCGGATCGGGCCTGTTTGTCCGGACATGCGCCCGGGGTGGCGTACGGCGTTCCGTGACGCCTCCCGGGTGACTCCCACGAGGTGCCCGGCGGCGCAACCTGTGCTGGACTGACGGCACATGCACCATAAGTCCCGCCCCCCTATGCCGGGGTGGGACTTAATGCGCTGTTAACTGTACGTAGCCTGATCGTACTTGACCGTAATCGGCTGGGGGCGGTTGACTGCTGGCCCACCCGTCGTCGACGCGAGGCAAGCCCTTGACTGCTGATCTGCTCGCCCCTCTGGACCTGGCGTTCTGGAACCTCGAGTCCGCCGAACACCCGATGCACCTCGGCGCGCTCGGGATCTTCTCGGCCCACTCGCCCGCCGCGGGCGCCCACGCGGCGGACCTGCTCGCGGCCCGGGCCGCCGGCGTCCCCGGGCTGCGGATGCGCATCCGCGACGTGTGGCAGCCACTGCCCTCCGCGCTGCGCCGCCCGCTCGCCTTCGGCGGCGCGGCCCGCGAGGCGGACCCGGACTTCGACCCCCTGAACCACGTACGGCTGCACGCCCCGACCGCCGATTTCCAGGCGGTGGCGGGCCGGCTCATGGGGCGCCCCCTGGAGCGCGACCGGCCGCCCTGGGAGGCCCATGTGCTGCCCGGCGAGGACGGCGTCTGCTTCGCCGTGCTGTTCAAGTTCCATCACGCCCTGGCCGACGGGCTGCGGGCGCTGACCCTCGCCGCGGGCGTCATGGACCCGATGGACATGCCCGCGCCCCGGCCGCGCCCCGCCGCGGCCCCGCGTGCTCTCGTGCCGGACGTGCGCGATCTGCCCGGCATGATGCGCGGAGCTCTGTCCGACATGAGCCGTGCCCTGGACATCGGCGCCGCCGTCGCCCGCTCCTCCCTCGACGTGCGCTCCACCCCCGCCCTGACCTGCCAGCCGAGCGGCACCCGCCGCACCGCCGGAGTGGTGCTCGACCTCGACGACGTCCACCGCGTGCGCAAGACCGTCGGCGGCACCGTCAACGACGTCCTCATCGCGGTCGTGGCGGGCGCCCTGCGCCGCTGGCTCGACGGGCGCGGCGACGGCAGCGAGGGCGTCGCGCCCCGGGCGCTGATCCCCGTCTCCAAGCGCCGCCCGCGCACCGCGTACCCGCAGGGCAACCGCCTCTCCGGGTACTTGATACGGCTTCCGGTGGACGACCCGGACCCGCTGGCCCGTCTGGCCTCGGTCCGGGACGCCATGGACCGCAACAAGGACGCCGGCCCCAACCGGGGCGCGGGCGCCGTCGCCCTGCTCGCCGACCACGTCCCCGCCCTCGCCCACCGGCTCGGCGGTCCCCTCATGGGCCAGGCGGCCCGCCTCTGGTTCGACCTGCTGGTCACCAGCGTGCCCCTGCCGAGCCTGGGCCTGAAGCTCGGCGGCCACCCCCTCACCGCCGTCTTCCCCTTCGCCCCGCTGGCCCCCGGCCACTCCCTGGCGGTCGCGGTCTCCACATACCGGGGAAGCGTCCACTACGGCCTGGTCGCCGACGGCGAGGCGGTCCCCGACCTGGACCTGTTCGCCACGGCCGTCTCGCAGGAGGTGGCGACGCTGATCAAGGCCTGCCGGTCGTGACCGGGGGCGGGTTTGGCGGAGCGGCCCGGCCCTGAAGTAAAATCCGCCCTTCGAAAGCGGGCGCGACCGGCGCGCCGCGAGGGCAGAGCAGGGAACGACAGCGGCGATGACGGTGACACAGGACGGTCCGCAGGCCATGGACGAGGCCGACGGGCTCTCGTACGGACCCGGCATCGACCCCGAGCGCCTGGCCGTCTGCCTCAGCGTGCTCGAGGAACTCGACAAGCTGGAGGTCGACCACCCGGACGCCGTCGCGGTGCGCCGGGCCACGGCCGGCATCTACCGCACGGTCAAGCAGCGCCGCCGCCAGGAGCGGCGGGCCGCCAAGACCGCCCACGACAAGGCGGTCACGGAGGCCACCGCGACCGGCTCCGCCCAGCGCATCGACGACGAGACCGAGGGCCTGCTGCCGTCGTCGGCCACCGAGGAGGGCAGGATCGCGGGGATACTCCAGCGCCCGCGCTCCTGCTACACCTGCAAGACCCGGTACGTGGAAGTCGACTACTTCTACCACCAGCTCTGTCCGGACTGCGCCCGGCTGAACCGCGAGAAGCGCGACGCCCGCGCCGACCTCACCGGCAAGCGCGCCCTGCTCACCGGCGGCCGCGCCAAGATCGGCATGTACATCGCGCTCCGGCTGCTGCGCGACGGCGCGCACACCACGATCACCACGCGCTTCCCCAAGGACGCCATCCGCCGCTTCAAGGCCATGGACGACTCCGCGGACTGGATGCACCGCCTGGAGGTCGTCGGCATCGATCTGCGCGACCCCGCGCAGGCCGTGGCCCTCGCGGAACAGGTCGCCGAGACGGGCCCGCTCGACATCCTGATCAACAACGCGACTCAGACCGTGCGCCGCCTGCCCTCCGCGTACGCCGCCCTGGTCGAGGGCGAGAGCGCCCCGCTGCCCGCCGGTGAGCTGCCCGCCCACCACGTCATCGGCGCCTTCAACTCCGGCGCGGTCGACGGCATCGCCGCGCTGCCGCTGGGAACCAGCGGGCTCGACGCCCAGAAGGTCGCCGACCTCGCCCTGGTCGCGGGCAACGCCAGCGTCGAACGGCACCTGGACGGCACGGCGATCGACGCGGGCGGTCTGGTGCCCGACGTGGTCGACTCCAACACCTGGGTGCAGACCATCGAGCAGATCTCGCCCGTGGAGCTGCTGGAGACCCAGCTGTGCAACTACACGGCGCCCTTCATCCTGATCAGCGCGCTGCGGCCGGCCATGGCCGAGGCGGCGAAGAAGGCGCAGAGCGGACGCGCCTACGTGGTCAACGTGTCCGCGATGGAGGGTGTGTTCGGGCGCGGGTACAAGGGCGCCGGGCATCCGAACACCAATGCCGCGAAGGCCGCGATGAACATGGTGACGCGGACCAGCGCGCAGGAGATGTTCCAGACCGACGGCATCCTGATGACCTCGGTGGACACGGGCTGGATCACGGACGAGCGGCCCCACTACGACAAGCTGCGCCTCGCCGAGGCCGGGTTCCACGCGCCGCTCGACCTGGTCGACGGCGCGGCCCGGGTCTACGACCCGGTCGTGCGCGGCGAGGCGGGAGAGGACCTGTACGGGGTCTTCCTGAAGGACTACGCGCCCGGCAAGTGGTAGCCGCGGCCCTCTGAGGGGCATGCCGCCTGCCGGGAGCACGACTTGGGGCTCCCGGCAGGCGGATCGTGACCCGGCCAACCGGGCTTGAACTGTGCAGCCGTCCCGAGAGCGGCGTCCTCGACGTACGCCGTTCGAGTGATACGCAAAACGCCACAAAGCCTACAAAACCATACGTAAACCGGAGTTGAACGCGGGATGACGCGCGATCGTTACCCGTTGTTTTCAGCCCCATCGAGCGGTGCCCTGCTCATTTGGTTAGTCTGATGCGGACGGACAGCAGTACGGGGTCCTACCCACACCCACGGTCCGTCATGGGACCAGCCGGTTCACCACGGCCTGCTCTCCCGTGAGTCGACCGGCGCCACCGCGTCCGAACTGCATTTGACGAAAGAGGCCCGAGCGGGCGTCAGGCGCAGCAGGACCGGCGCGTACGTCCCGAGGGTGACCGACACATAAGGAGTGCGCGGTGACACCGGAGAAGACGAAGAGCGATCAGCGCCCCAAGGAACGCGGCGAGCGCGCCGGCCGACGGGCCGACGAGCTCGGCAGCCTCGACGTGTGGGCCCGTTCGGCCCCGATCCGCCTCGCGGGCTACGAGGACGACCTCGCAGAGCCCCACATCCTGCCCAGCGTCGACTGACACCGGGCGCACCCCTCCGCGACCTCCGAGCGCATGGCCGTGCCAGACTCGCGGCCATGCTGATCAGGGAAGCAACGGCTGACGACTGGCCTCGCATCTGGCCCTTCTGGCACCGCATCGTCGCCGCGGGCGAGACCTACGCATGGGACCCGGGCACCTCCGAGGAGGAGGCCCGGGCCCTGTGGATGAACCCGGCGAAACGCGTCTACGTCGTCGAGGACGACACCGGCGCCGTCGTCGCCTCCGCCTACCTCACCCCCAACTACGGCGGCCCAGCCGCCGGTATCGCCAACGCCGGCTTCATGGTCGACCCCGGTCAAGGCGGCCGGGGCTACGGCCGCGCCCTGGCCGAACACCTCCTGACCGAAGCCCGGACCGCCGGCTTCAGGGGTATGGTCTTCAACGCCGTCGTCGAGACCAACCCCGCGGTGTCACTGTGGACTTCCCTCGGCTTCACCATCCTCGGCACCGTCCCGCAGGCCTTCGACCACCCACGGCACGGGCCGGTGGGGCTGCACATCATGTACCGGGCGTTGTAGAGAGACGGAGGAACCCATGACCGGCCTTCGGACAGCGCCCCTGGACGCCTCCACCTGGCCGGATTTCGCCGGCCTGGTCGAGCGGCACAACGGCGTCTGGGGCGGCTGCTGGTGCATGGCCTTCCACCCCGAGGGCCTGAGCCGCGGCAGATCCCCGGAGCAGAACCGCTCCGCGAAGGAGACCCGGGTCCGCGAGGGCGGCGCGCACGCCGCCCTCGTCTACGACGGGCGGGACTGCGCCGGGTGGTGCCAGTTCGGGCCGCCGTCCGAACTGCCCCGCATCAAGCACCGGCGCGCCTACGAGAAGGACCTCGGCACCCCGCCGGACTGGCGGATCACCTGCTTCTTCGTCGGCCGGGACCACCGCCGCACCGGCGTGGCCGCCGCCGCCCTCGAAGGCGCCCTCCACGAGATCGCCCGGCTGGGCGGCGGAACCGTGGAGGGCTACCCGGAGGACACCGAAGGCCGGCCGGTCTCACCGTCCTTCCTCTACGGCGGCACGGTGAGGCTGTTCGAGGACCGGGGCTTCGAACGGATCCGGCGTCTGGGCAAGCATCACTGGGTGGTGTCCCGTGACGTCCGGGCGGAGCCCGTCAGGGCCGGACGTACGGGCGGGTCATGATCTCCATGTTGTGGCCGTCCGGGTCGTCGAAGTAGGCGCCGCGGCCGCCGAAGAGGTCGTTGACCCGGCCCGGGCGGGTGTGGTTCGGGTCGGCGTAGTAGGTGACACCGAGCGCTTCCAGGCGGTCGATCATGCCGTCGAACCGCTCCTCGGGCACGAGGAACGCGTAGTGCTGCGGCTGGATCGGCTCGTCGGTCTTCTCGTAGTAGTCGAGGGTCACGCCGTTGCCCAGGTCGACGGGCAGGAACGGGCCGAAGGGCGCGCCGACCTCCAGACCCAGGACGGCCGCGAGGAACTCCGCGGACAGCCGTCGGTCACAGGCGTAGACGGCGGTGTGGTCGAGGCGGGCGATCGTGGCCGGGAGTTCGGGGGACTGCGGGGTGCGGGACATGGGTGAGTTCGTCTCCGGGTCTCGGGATCCGTGCGGAAGCGCCGATGAGCGGCGCGGGGATGAGGACACGAAGACGGGAGGCGGGGCGCGTGCCCTCTCCGGCTCTCGGGCGGGCCCGGGCGGGGAGAGTCCCGCCGCGCTCACTCCGAGGCCGGGCGCCTCACTCGTGCATGGCCTACGGCCGACCCGGCAGTCACCCGGCCGACCCTAGTCCATCGGCGCCGTCCGCCGCCACGGGCTACGCGCCTCCAACTGCCCGGCCAGAGCCAGGAGTCGGGACTCCGTGCCGGGGCGGCCCACGAGCTGCACGGCGCACGGGGCGCCCGAGGGGAGGGTGCCGCAGGGGACGGACATGGCGGGCCAGCCGGTCAGGTTCCACGGGGGCGTCAGGGGAGAGTAGGCGGTGTTCGCCAGCAGGTTGCTCAGCCAGCCCCGCTCGTGCCAGGGCCCGGCCTTCGGGGAACGGCGGGCGAGCGCGGGCGTCAGCAGCACGTCGTGCTCGGCGAAGAACGGCTCCAGCCTGCGGCGCAGCCGCTCACGGCTCGCTCCGGAGCTCACCGAGCGCAGGAAGGGCCGGCCGAGCCGGGCGTGCACGCGGGTGCGGCGCGTCAGCAGCCGGGGGTCGAGCGGCAGGGCGTCCGCGGCGGTGCCCGCCGTCCAGTGCGCGAGCGAGGTCGTGGCGAGCGACATCGGGTAGGGCGGGTCGGCACGCCGGACCTGGTGGCCCGCCCGCATCAGCAGCCCCGCCGCGTCCCGGGCGGCCGCCGTGTACGGACGGCTGACGGTGACCCCGGCCAGCGGACTGCGCAGCGACACGGCGATCCTGAGGACGCCGGCCTCGGGCGCGGGGCCGCCGGGCTCGGCGCCGGCCAGGACCGAGAACATCAGCCGGGCGTCCTCGACGGTCGTGGCGAGCGGCCCGTTCTCCGCCATGCCGAACCAGGTGCTGTCCCCTTCGCCGGTGGGGATCACCCCCTGGCCCGGCTTGATGGTCACGAGGCCGCAGTTGGCGGCCGGTATGCGCAAGGAACCCATCCCGTCGTTGCCGAGGGCGATCGGCACCATCCCGGCGGCGACGGCCGCCGCGCTGCCGCCCGACGAACCGCCCGCCGAACGCGTGGGGTCCCACGGGTTGCGGGCGATGCCCAGCACACCGTCCGTCGTGCCGAAGACGCACAGCTCGGGGACGTTCGTGACTCCCACGACCACCGCGCCCGCCGCGCGCAGCCGGGCGACCGTCACATGGTCGCGCGCGGCCGGTGTGTCCGGGGTGGCGGCCGAGCCGATCCGCCGGGACTCGCCGCGCACGGGGAGGTTGTCCTTGACGGCCACGGGCACCCCGGCCAGGGGCAGTCCGGCGAGGTCGCCACGTGCCGCGACCTCGTCGGCCTCGGCCAGGGCCGCCTCGGCGCGCACCGCGCGGAACGCGCCGACCCGGCCGTCGAGCCGCTCGATCCGGGCGAGGTGTTCGGCGACCACCTCGCGGGGCGTGACCCGCTTGTCGCGTACGGCGGCGGCTATCTCGGCGGCGGTACGGCCGGCCCAGGTGGTCACAGCGGCTCCTCGGAGGGCGGAGGGCGGACTTACTGACGAGTACGTAGGGAGAACTGTGCACCCGGCGGGTACCGCGCGTCGAGGCCGCCGGCCGTGCGGGGCCGGACGGCACCGTCGGCGAGGCACTGCCGCGGCCGGCCCGGCGCAGGCGGCGTGCGAGGGCGGCCGGCTCGCACCTATGGCGCAGGTCACACCCGCCCGTGTCACATCCGGAGGGGGCCGCCGCCTCATAGGGGTGTACGGCATCGACAACGGCAAAGGAACTCACCATGAGCGCACGACTGGACGTCTTCGCCATCCCGAGCGCGAGCAAGGTCGTCAAGCAACTCCTGTCCCTGGGCCGGCTGGTGGTGGAGTCGCCGCTGCCGGCCACCACCCGGGAACTGGTCTCCCTGCGCACGAGCCAGATCAACGGATGTGCGGTCTGCATCGACATGCACACCAAGGAGGCCACCGCCGCCGGGGAGAGCTCCGTACGTCTCCATCTCGTCGCCGCGTGGCGGGAGGCCACGGTCTTCACCGAGGCCGAGCGTGCCGCCCTGGAACTGGCCGAGCAGGGCACGCGGATCGCCGACGGCGCCGGCGGCGTGCCGGACGCCGTGTGGCGGCGGGCCGCCGAGCACTACGACGAGGAGCAGCTCATGGCACTGGTGACCCTGATCGCCTTCATGAACACCGCGAACCGGCTCAACGTCATGCTCGAGCAGCCGGCCGGCGACTACCGGCCCGGCCAGTTCGCCTAGTCGCGCGGCGCCGGGGCCGGGTCACGGCCTGCGCCCCGGCCCCGTCAGCCGGGTCGGCGGCAGGTACTCCCGCACGTACGTCCGCTCCCAGCACGCGCCCGTCTCCCGCAGCTCGCGCCACGACGTGAAGCGGTAGCGGAACAGGCGGGCGCGCACGTACCGAGGGGGCTCGTCCGGCGGGAACGGGGAGCGGCGCAGCAGCTTCAGGGTGTCCCGGTCGTTCTCCAGCAGCCGTTCCACCAGCGTCCCGAACCAGGAGTTCGCGTACGCGGGGGAGAGGGCCGCGAACCACATCAGCCAGTCGAGCCGCAGATGGTAGGGCGCGAACTGGCGCGGCCAGCGCCGCGGATCGCCCGGCTTGCCCTTGAACTCGTACTCCCGCCACCCCGAGTCCGCGTGCGGCACGTCGTCCGCGGTGCCCTCCACCACCACCTCGTAGCGCACCCGGCTCACGCTGCCGAACGCTCCGTAGGTGTTGACCAGATGGAGCGGGTCGAAGGAACGGTTCATGACCTGGCGGCGGGACAGCATGTTGCGCACCGGCCGGTAACCGAGGCCGAGCAGCAGCGCCGACACCGCGAGCACCACGACGACGTACCACAGCGGGGCGTCGGGCACCTGCGGTGGATCGGCCGGGAACCGCACCGCCGACAGCGCCAGCACGATCGTGATCCAGTTCAGCCAGGAGAAGTTGCCCGACAGCACCAGCCACAGCTGGGTGGCGATCATCAGTGACGCGGCGGCCGTCGCGACCGGCTGCGGGGTGAACAGCAGGAACGGCACCACGAGCTGGGTGACGTGGTTCGCCGCCACCTCGACACGGTGCAGGGGCTTCGGCAGACGGTGGAAGAACCAGCTCAGCGGGCCCGGCATCGGCTGGGTCTCGTGGTGGTGGTCCAGGCAGGTGAGCTTGCGCCAGCAGGCGTCGCCGCGCATCTTGATCAGCCCCGCGCCGAACTCCACGCGGAACAGGATCCACCGCAGCAGGAACAGCACGACGACCGGCGGCGCCACCTCGTCGTTGCCGAGGAACACCGCGAGGAACCCGACCTCCAGCAGCAGCGACTCCCAGCCGAACGCGTACCAGGTCTGCCCGACGTTGACGATCGACAGGTACAGCGCCCACGGCACCAGCCACAGCACCATGGCGGCCCACAGCGGCAGCAGCGAGTCCAGACCGGCCAGCAGCGCCGCCGACACCGCACAGCCCGTCCAGGCGCACCCCGCGAAGAAGCGGTCCGAGTAGTGCCACTGGAACAGGCTCGGCGCCCGCTGGAACGGCACCCGCTCGACGAACCGCGGCACCGGCAGCATGCCGCGCCGGCCGATCAGCGCGCGGAACTGGAGCGCCGCCGTCAGGAAGGCGACCAGATACACGGCTGCCAGGGCCCGCTGGAAGACCAGCCGGGTCACCCAGTAGCCGGATGCGGCGAACCATTCCACGGCCGTGGGGCCCTCCTTCCCGTAGGACGCGAAGCCCGTCCGTCACGCTCGGTGCACGGTCGCTCCCGGCCGCGTGACCGAACGTGACCGAAGCCCACCATAGTGCCGGGCCCGGCCTCGTACCGGACACCCCCGATCCGCCCGTCGAAACCGGGCCGGTGCCCGGTTGCCGGGCCGCCGGGCGCATCCCCGGCTGCCCCTCGGGCGTCTTCAGTGACCGAGGGCCGATCCGGCACGGTGGCCCGTACACTCGGCGCATCCGGTCGAAGAATCGGACGAACCCTGGCAAGGTGGGCCCATGGCTGATCGGGGAGCGAGCGCCCTGTCCCTCCCGGACGACTGGCCCGCCCACCCGGATCCGATCCTCGCGCTGAACCGGATGGGCAGCTTCGACTGGGATCTGGACACCGGCCTGATGCAGATGGACGCCCAGGCCCACGAGATCTTCGACGTGCGTGCCGACGAGTACGACGACCACCCCGAGACCCTCGCCAAGCGCGTGCCGCCCGACGAGTCCCGGCGCCTGGACACAGCGGTCTCGCAGGCGCTCAAGGACGGCAGCGAGAACTACGGCGCCTACTTCCGCATCCGCCGCCGCGACGGCACCCTGCGCTGGACCCACACCCAGGGCTACATCCGGCGCGACGGCACCGGCCGCCCCCGCCGCATCATCGGCATCGTCCGGGACGCCACCCGGGAACTCGGCGAGATCGACGCCCACCGTGACCGGGCCGCCAAGGACGAGGCCCGCCGGCAACAGACCAGCGTCGTGGAGCTCACCACGGCCGCCCTCGCCCACGCCCGCACCGTCCAGGACGTCATCGACGTCCTCAAGGACACCCACGGGCTGGTCCACCTGGGCGCCACCAGTCTCGTCATGGGCCTGGTCGAGGCCGGCCGCATCCGCCTGGTCGCCGAGGGTCCCTCCGAGAGCTTCGTACCCGGCACCCGTGTCACCCGGATCGACGAGCCCTATCCGATGAGTGAGGCCGTCCGCACCCTCAGCCCGTGCTTCATCGAGTCGCCCGAGGAGTTCGCCGAGCGCTATCCGATCCTGTGGCCGCACCTCACCGGCCTCGACATCACCTCGGCCGCCTACCTGCCGCTCATCGTCCAGGCCCGGCCGATCGGCGCCATGGGCCTGCTCTACAGCGACCGGTACGGCTTCACGTCCGAGGAGCGCAACATCCTCGTCGCCCTGGGCAGCAGCATCGCCCAGAGCCTGCAGCGGGCCATGTTCTACGAGCAGGAGATGGACCTCGCACAGGGCCTCCAGCAGGCCATGCTGCCCCGGACCATCCCGAGCGTGCCCGGCGCCGATGTCGCCGTGCGCTACCGGGCCGCCACCATCGGCGGCTCCGTCGGCCGGGACATCGGCGGCGACTGGTACGACCTGATCCCGCTGCCCGGCGGCCGGGTCGGTGCCGTCATCGGCGACGTCCAGGGCCACGACACGCACGCCGCCGCCGTCATGGGCCAGCTGCGCATCGTGCTGCGCGCCTACGCCGCCGAGGGGCATCCCCCGGCCACCGTCATGGCCCGGGCCTCCGTCTTCCTGCACGAACTCGACACCGATCGCTCCGCGACCTGCCTCTACGCGGAGGCCGACCTGAACACCGGCGTGCTCCAGGTGGTCAGGGCCGGCCACATCGACCCGCTGGTGCGCCACCCGGACGGCTCCTGCCGTCGCGTCACCGTCCCCGGCGGGCTGCCGCTCGGCCTGTCCGCCGAGTTCGGCCGCCTCGACTACCCCGTGAGCACCATGGAGCTCGACCCCGGCGACACCCTGCTGCTGTGCACCGACGGCCTCGTGGAGCAGCCCGGTGCCGACCTCGACGACGGCATGCGCACCCTGAGCGGGCTCGTCGCCACCGGCCCCGACGACGTACGGGACCTCGCCGAGCGGCTCATCGACGTGGCCGCCGAGCGCGGCGGCGACGACGACGTGGCGCTGCTCCTGCTGCGCCGGCGCGGACCCGAGGGCCCGCAGTCCGGCCGCCGGCTCCAGCGGCGCGTGGCACCCGGCGATCCCGGGGCCCTCACCGAGACCCGGCACATGATCCGCACCGCGGTCGCCACCTGGGGAGCGGACGAGCGCGCCGACGAGATCGAACTGGTCGCCGACGAGCTGATCACCAACGCCCTGATGCACACCGAGGGCTCCGCGGTCGTCACCCTGCGGGCCTTCGACGGCACCGAGCGGCGGCTGCGCGTCGAGGTCGAGGACTCCTCGAGCGCCCTGCCGCGCCGCCGTGAGGCGGGCGACTCGGGCGTCTCCGGGCGCGGCCTGCTCCTGGTCGAGCTGCTCACCGACGTGTGGGGCGTGGAGGCCCGGGGCGGCGGCAAGGCCGTGTGGTGCGAGTTCGTGGTCCCCGGCCGGGACTGACCCCGCGTGGCACTCTGGACCTATGCCGGAACTGCCCGAGGTCGAGGCGCTCAAGGACTTCCTGACCGAGCACCTCGTCGGCCGCGAGATCGTACGGGTCCTGCCCGTCGCGATCAGCGTCCTGAAGACGTACGACCCTCCCCTGTCCGCGCTGGAGGGCCAGGAGGTCACCGCCGTACGCCGCTACGGCAAGTTCCTCGACCTCGCGACCGCCGACGGCCCGCACCTGGTGACGCACCTGGCCCGCGCGGGCTGGCTGCACTGGAAGGACCGCCTCCCCGACGGCCCGCCCCGCCCCGGCAAGGGCCCCCTCGCGCTGCGCGTGGCGCTGGAGACCGGCGCGGGGTTCGACCTGACCGAGGCCGGCACCCAGAAGCGGCTCGCGGTGTACGTGGTGGGCGACCCGCAGGAGGTCCCCGGCGTGGCCCGGCTCGGCCCGGACCCGCTCGCCGACGACTTCGACGAGCGGCGCCTCGCGGAGCTCCTGGCCGGTGAACGGCGGCAGCTCAAGGGAGCGTTGCGCGACCAGAGCCTCATCGCGGGGGTGGGCAACGCCTACAGCGACGAGATCCTGCACGCGGCGAAGATGTCACCCTTCAAACTGGCCGCGTCCCTGAGCCAGGAGGAGACCGGGCGGCTGTACGCGGCGCTGCGCGAGACGCTCACCGAGGCGGTCGAGCGTTCCCGGGGCGTGGCGGCGGGGCGGCTCAAGGCCGAGAAGAAGAGCGGACTGCGCGTCCACGGCCGCACCGGTGAAGCCTGCCCGGTGTGCGGCGACACCATCCGTGAGGTGTCCTTCAGCGACTCCTCGCTCCAGTACTGCCCGACCTGTCAGACGGGCGGCAAGCCGCTGGCGGACCGCAGGATGTCACGGCTGCTGAAGTGACCGGGGCCGGGGCCCGCGTCACCGGGACGGCGGCGACCACTGGAACATCAGGATGGTCGCGTCGTCCCGCAGCCGGCTCGTCGGCGAGTCCAGGATGGAGTGGATGAGCCGCCGCAGCGTCTCGGGCGGCAGCTCGCCCGCGGCCAGGGCTCCGATGACGTAGTCGGCGAACTGTTCCAGTCCGAACTCCGCGCCGTCGACGGCCCTCGCCTCGGTGACCCCGTCGGTGTACATCAGCACCCGGTCACCGGGCATCAGCGCGATCTCGTGCGTCTCCCGCCGCCTCTCGGCCAGCAGGGACGGCAGGCCCATCGGCAGGTCCGCCTCGCGCCGCATGGCGTCGACCAGCGGGCGCCGGTCGCGGATGAGCAGGGGGGTGGGGTGCCCGCAGTTCACCCACCGCAGCATCCCCGACGCCAGGTCCAGCTGGGCGAGGACACCCGTGCAGAACTGGTCCGGGAGCCACTGCGACAGCGCCTCGTCGACGCTCTCCACCAGCTCGGGCAGGTCGGCCCCGGTACGCCGGGCGTTGCGGCACGCGGCCAGGGACACCGTCGTGGTGAGTCCGGAGGCCAGGTCGTGTCCCATGGCGTCGAGCACCGCGACGTGCAGCGTCGTCTCCGTCAGGGAGTGGTCGAACCCGTCCCCGCCGAGTTCGTAGGCCGGCTCCAGCACGGCCGTCGACACGACGTGGGAGGTGCCGATCGTCCGGGGCGGGAGGAAGGCCCGCAGCATCTCGGCGGGCAGCCGCATCGGCCGGGTGCGCAGACGCCGTACGAAGGAGTCCTGGTACGCCCGCGTCGACGTGATCATCATGGCGAGCAGCGTGGCCAGGGCGCGGGCGCGGCGCAGCACGTCCGGTGTCAGCGCGGGGGAGTCGACCGCGATGACGCCCAGGCGTTCGGCGCCGTCCACGAGCGGGATCCAGGCGGTCATGCCGCCCTCCTCGGACACCGCGACGCGCAGGGACTGGGTGCGGTAGGTCCAGCCCGCGAGTGAGTCGTCGACGAGCAGGGGGGAGGTCACGTCGGTGAGCGGTACCAGCCGGCGCTGCTGGATGTCGGAGAGGTAGACCACGGAACTCTGCAGACCGAGGGCCTTGGTGCAGCGGGCCGCCGCGGTGGGCAGGTCCAGGGTCGCGTTCTCCGGGTCGGCCAGGAAGTCCTCCAAGCGGCCGTCCCCGGTCTCTGCCGTCACCTCGTCTCCCCTCGCCGGGACCGCCGGCACCCGGCGGTCCTCCGGGTGCGTCGTCCAGCAGTCTCACACCGGGGCGCGCCCGGCGCCCGGTGGCGGGGGCGGACGGATGGTCAGCTCGGCTGGATCCTCCACAGCACCTCGCCGGCCGCCGAGCGGATCTCGTAGCGGGCGATGTCCTCCGGAGGCAGGGAGGAGCTGGCCATCATCGTGTGGGGGTGGTCGTCGTGCCCGGGCCCGTGCCAGCTGGTGGCGGTCTCCTCGGTGCCGTCGTGTCCGATGATCACCAGATGGCAGGCGCGCGCGTCCGAGCCGTCCTTGACCTTCAGCTCGACCTGGCTGCCCGAGGCCGCCTCCTCCGTCGTGACCTGCGCCCACACACCGGTCCGGGTGTCGGTCGCCGCGGCGGTCCGGGCCTGCTCCTGGGCGCTGCCCTCGGCCATCATCGCGATGCCGGGGACCGACGCCGCGAAGACGACCGAGGCGGCCAGGGCGAACAGCAGCCGTCTGCGTCCGGCCCGGCGCCGGGTCGCCACCTCGGCCAGCAGCCCGTCCAGCATGCGCGGGCCGGGCTGGGCCAGGGGGTGCACGAACTGTGGCGTCGACCGCCGGTACAGCATCAACTGCCGTGTGGTGGCGCCGAATTCCGTCACCTCTGCAGCGCACCGAGGGCACTCCATGAGGTGGTCCTCGAAGCGGAAGGCCTCCGCCTCGTCCAGCACGCCGAGCGCGTAGGCCGCGACGTCGCGATGCCTCTCCAGGGACCTCATGCCGAATCCTCGTGCCGTTGGGTGCGGGTGGGGTTACTCCTTGCTCCCACCGGTACGGACCAGGCGGCGGAATCACTCAAGCCGGTGACACAATCGCAACCAAAGGATTCGGAGCCCTCCGGCCCGCGGATTGGTCCGCGGAGGCGGAAATCTAAAAAAGATGGATCGCGAGGTGTCCCAGGGGGAGTCCGAGCTGCCAGGCGGGCGTCCAGACCTTCGGTCCCTCGTCCTCCCCGGCCACCGGCGCACCCCCCGGCACCGCGTTCAGATCGGGCGCGAGCAGCTCCGTCTCCTGCAGCCAGCGCCAGGCCTCCTCGGCGAGGTCGAGGTCCGGCGCGGACCGGCCCGACGCCGCGGCGCCGGTGGTGAGCTCGGCCAGCCGCTCACGCACCCACTCCTGCCACGGCTGGTCGTAGGCGGTCAGCGAGAGCCATGTCTCCAGCTGGGTGACGACCCGGATGCCGGAGAGCTCCCCGTCGGTGTCGGACAGGAAGATGGTCAGCGCCAGGGCATCGCGCCCGGCGCGGAACTCGAAGGACGTCGGCGGCATCAGATCGCCGGTCCGCAGCAGCTCGTCGGCGATGTACTCGGCGTACAACCACGCCATGGGAACGGTCAGTTCACCGTCGGCACCGTCCGTGCCCCCCTGCTCTTCGTCCAGCATCCCTTCCTGCCTTCCTCCGGTACGTGCACGTCGCCCGACACCGGGCCCCGGGGAGCGCTGACGGCCCCCTCCGGAACACGGATGAGGACAGCCGATTACTCAACCGGGGTCCTCGGCAAGGCGCTTTACGGAGGCTTGACCCACCCGTCGGTTTCATCGCAGGTCGGCGGCGTATCCCGGTAGCACCCTGCGCAGGGCGCGCAGCGCGTAGTACGCGCGGGACTTCACGGTACCGGGCGGGATCCCGAGGGTTGCCGCCGCTTCCGCCACACTCGCCCCCTGGAAGTACACGAGCACCAGGACTTCACGGTGCTGCGGAGTGAGTGTCTTCACAGCCTCGCGGACGTCGAGCATCGCCGCGGCCCGCTCGGCGTGGTCGGAGATGACCCGCGCGTTCTCCAGCACCGCGTCGCCGACCTCCGGGGGACGGGCCTGACGGGCCCGCCGGGCGTCGATCGCGAGCCGGCGTGCGACGGTCATCAGCCAGGGCCGCACGGAGTCGAAGTCGTCGGCGCGCAGGGCCTCGGGGTGTTGCCAGGCTCGCACCAGTGTCTCCTGGACGAGGTCCTCCGCGCGCTGCCGGTCGCCGTCGCAGAGCCGCAGCAGCAGAGCGAAGAGGGGCCGGCCGTGCTCGCGCTGCAGTGCGGCGAGCTCGTGCTCGGCGGTCGTTCCGTTCGTGAGAGTGGATCCGGCCGTCATGGCCGTATGCCACCGCAGCGCGCGGCCCCGGCACAGGGCACGTACCCGGCTGTGCGACGGACGGTCGATCGCGTCGGCGAACGGTTCGACGAACGGTCCGGCACCCGGCCATGCGGGTGCCGGGCGGGCTGATGAGCGTGTCGGAGACACGTGGGACGCCAGGAGCCTTCTTTCCTGATGGTGCGTAAATATGACCACAACGCCCACAGTGGGGTGAATGCATGCTCGCGCGCAGTCGACAGATCGCCCTGGCCCTGACCGTCGTCCTCGCCGCAGGCGCCGCCTGCCAGGCCCGCGACCACGACCGGCCCGACCGCGGACGCCCGGCACCGGCCGCCGGGCCCCGCGGCTTCACACTCGTCGCCTCCGGTGACGTCCTCCCGCACAGCACGATCATCGACCGGGCCCGCTTCGACGCCGGTGGCACCGGCTACGACTTCCGGCCGATGCTCTCCGGGATCCGCTCCGTCGTCTCACGCGCCGACGTCGCCCTGTGCCACATGGAGACCGTGTACGGCGCGAACGGCGTCTACACCGGCTACCCCACCTTCAAGTCCCCGCCCGAGGTGGCCCACGCCCTCGCCGCCACCGGCTACGACGGCTGCTCCACCGCGTCCAACCACACCCTCGACGACGGAGCCGAGGGAATCCGCCGCACCCTCGACGCCCTCGACCGCGCGGGCGTCCGGCACGCCGGCTCGGCACGCACCGAGCAGGAGGCACGCACCACCACCGTCCTCCGGGCGGGTCCGGCCGAGATCGCCCACCTCGCCTACACCTACGACACCAACGGCATCCCGTTCCCCGACGGGCAGCCCTGGGCCGTCAACCTCATCGACGAGAACAGGATCGTCGAGGACGCCCGGGCCGCGCGCCGGGCGGGCGCCGACGTGGTCGTGGTCTCCCTGCACTGGGGCACCGAATGGCAGGACGCCCCCGACGACCGGCAGCTGGCCTGGGCCCGCAACCTCACCGCCGCGCGCACCGGGGACCGCCCCGACATCGATCTGATCCTCGGCACCCACGCGCACGTCCCGCAGGCCTACGAGAAGGTCAACGGCACCTGGGTGATCTACGGCATGGGCGACCAGATCGCCGGCGAGATGACCAATCACCAAGGCGCCAAGGACCCGCGCGGCAACCAGTCCACCCTCGGCCGCTTCACCTTCGCCCCGCCGGCCCGGCCGGGCGAGCGCTGGCAGGTGACCAAGGCGGAGTTCGTCCCGCAGCTCTTCGACGTCGACGCCGGCCGGGTCGTGAACCTCAACCGGGCGCTCGCCCGGGGCGCCGACGTCGGGGCCGTCCGCGACCGCATCCGCGATGTGGTGCTCAGCCGCGGCGCGGCCGGGGACGGACTGGTGATGGGGGAGTAGCGGCCCCGGCGACCGGGTGCCGTACGGGACCGCGGCACCCGGGTCTACGGCACCACCGTCACCGGCCAGCGCCCCGCCTTCACCAGGCGCACCGCCACCGAGCCCACGATGCGGTGGCCCGCCTGTTCCGAGGCGCCCACGACGACCGCGTCCGCCTTGAGTTCGTCGGCCGCCGCCACCAGGCCGTTGTACGGGTCGCCGCGGAACGTGTGGAACTCCCAGCGGACCTCGAATATCCCCTTGAGCCGCTCGGCCGCGTCCCGGATCTGCGCCACCAGATCCTCGGCGATCTCGTCCGTCGCCTCCGCCACCGGCACCCCCAGCGCCGCACCGGCCGCCAGCACCGGCTGCACGTACACCACGGCGAGCAGCGCGTGCTGGCGCCGGGCCAGGCCGGCGGCGTAGGCCGCGGCCCGCAGGGAGGAGTCGGAGCCGTCGACCCCGGCCACGATCACCTTCGGCCCGTCCGTGCCCCGCTCGAACCGGGTGGAGTGCTGTTCGTCCGTCACGCCGCGAGGCTATCGGAACCACCAGGGGCGGCCGCCGGGCGGGACGGGGCCCGGCGCAGGGCACCCGGGGCGGTGCGCCGGCTGCCGCCGCGCCGGACCCGCGGCCCGGGGCGGGCCGGCTGTGCCGCACGGGGCGGGAGCGCTCGACGGGCGAGGTGGCGCTGGTGTTCCTAGAGTCGAAAGCATGAGTGTCATCGCGGACACCTCGACGGCCGACGACACCTCCGGCGCCATACGGCCGCCCCGCCGGGCGCACGGTTTCCTCAGCCGGGTACCCGAGGGCTTCGCGGTCTTCTTCGCCGCCCTCGGTCTGCTCTGCGCCCTGCTGGCGCTGATCCCCCCACTGCGCACCGGGCTGCGCCCCCTCGTCCACTTCCTGGACCTGCTGCTCGTCCCGGTCAGCGCCAACCTCGCCTACGCCGTCTTCCTGTTCCTGCTGGCCGCCGCCACCGGCGCCCGCAAGAAGATCGCCTGGTGGCTGGTCGTCGTCTACCTGGGCCTGCTGGTCCTCACCGACATCCTCGGCATGGCCGTCGGCGAGTTCGCCGAGTCGGTCCCCTCCTTCGTGGTGTGCGGCCTCGCCCTGATCCTGCTCGTCTACGCCCGCAAGGAGTTCTACGCCGCCTCCCGCCGGGCAGCGGTCCGCCGGGCGCTGGCCGTCCTGGTGGCCGGACTCGTCGTCGCGATCCTGGTCGGCTGGGCCCTGGTGGAGGCCTTCCCGGGCAGCCTGCCCAGCGGCCAGCGCCTGGCCTGGGCCGCGAACCGGGTCTGCGGCGGTCTCGTCCCGGCCGACAGCTTCGACGGCCGGCCCCCGCACGCCCTGTACTTCCTGCTCGGCCTGTTCGGCGCACTGGCCCTGCTGAACGCCGCCGCCACCCTGTTCCGCTCCCAGCGCCTCGAAGCCGCCCTGCACGACGACGAGGAGACCCGCATCCGGGCCCTCCTCGGCCGCTACGGCGACCAGGACTCGCTCGGCTACTTCGCCACCCGCCGCGACAAGGCCGCCGTCTTCTCACCCAGCGGCAAGGCCGCCGTCACCTACCGCGTGGAGGCCGGGGTGTGCCTGGCCAGCGGCGACCCGGTGGGCGACCGGGAGGCCTGGCCGCGCGCGATCGCCGCCTGGCAGGAGGTGGCCCGCCGCTACGCCTGGGTCCCGGCCGTGATGGGCGCCTCCGAGGAGGGCGCCCGGGCCTACGTCCGCGCCGGGCTCGGCGCGCTCCAGCTCGGCGACGAGGCCATCCTGCACGTCCTCGACTTCGACCTGGACGGCCGCGACATGCGCGTCACCCGCCAGGCCGTCAACCGGGTCCGCCGCACCGGCGTCACCTGCCGGGTCCGCCGCCACTCCAGCCTCTCCGAGGAGGAGATGCGGCAGCTCGTCGAGCGTGCCGACGCCTGGCGCGACACCGAGACCGAGCGCGGCTTCTCCATGGCCCTGGACCGCCTCGGCGACCCCGCCGACGGCGACTGCCTCCTCGTCGAGGCCCTCGACCGGGACGGCCGGCTCCTCGCCATCCAGTCGTTCGTGCCCTGGGGCAAGGACGGCGTCTCCCTGGACCTGATGCGCCGTGACCGCACCGCCCCCAACGGCGTCATGGAGTTCATGGTCGCCGAACTGTGCGCCGCCGCCCCCAAACTGGGCGTGCGCAAGGTCTCGCTGAACTTCGCAGTGTTCCGCTCCGTGTTCGAGGAGGGCGCCCGCATCGGCGCCGGGCCGGTCCTGCGCCTGTGGCGCCGCCTGCTGCTGTTCTTCTCCAAGTGGTGGCAACTGGAGGCCCTGTACCGCTCCAACGCCAAGTACCACCCCGAGTGGTACCCCCGCTTCCTCTGCTACGCGGAAGCCGCCTCCCTCGCCCGGGTCGGCCTCGCCTCCGGCATCGCCGAGGGCTTCGTCTCCGTACCGTCGATGCGCACGTTGTGGGGAAAGGGAAAGGGGCACCCGAAGGGCGGGCAGCGGCCCGCCACCACGGAGGGGCTGCCGTCGTTGGCGGCGCTCGGCCTCGCCGGAGGGGACGGGACCGAGCCCGCCGACCCCCTCGCCGGCCTGTCCGACCAAGTCCGCGTCCGGCACCACAAACTCGACCGGCTGCGCGCCGACGGCACCGACCCCTACCCCGTCGGCGTCCCGGCCCGCACCCACACCCTCGCCGAGGTCCGGCAGGGTGAGCAGGTCACCGTCGCCGGGCGGATCATGCTGGTCCGCGACTTCGGCGGCATCGTCTTCGTCGTCCTGCGCGACTGGTCCGGCGACCACCAACTCGCCCTGACCCGCGACGGCTCCGGCCCCGCCCTGGACCGCTTCACCGTCGACACCGACATCGGCGACCACATCACCGTCACCGGCCGGGCGGGCGTCAGCGACAAGGGCGAGCCGACCGTCTTCGTCACCTCCTGGCAGCTCACCGGCAAGTGCCTGCGCCCGCTGCCCGACAAGCGCAAGGGCCTCGCCGACCCGGAGGCCAAGGTCCGCCGCCGCTACCTCGACCTGGTCGCGAGCCCCGACGCCCGCGAGGTGATCCGCGCCCGCTCCACCGCCGTCCAGGCCGTGCGCCAGGGCCTGCTGGCACGCGGCTACCTGGAGGTCGAGACGCCGGTGCTCCAGCAGATCCACGGCGGCGCCAACGCCCGGCCCTTCACCACCCACATCAACGCCTACGACCTCGACCTCTACCTGCGCATCGCCCCCGAGCTGTACCTCAAGCGGCTGTGCGTGGGCGGCGTGGAGAAGGTCTTCGAGATGGGCCGCACCTTCCGCAACGAGGGCACGGACTACAAGCACAACCCTGAGTTCACGATCCTGGAGGCCTACCAGGCGTACGCCGACTACGACGTGATGCTCGACCTCGTCCGCGAACTGATCCAGGGCGCCGCCACCGCCGCCTTCGGCAAGCCCGTCGCCCACCAGGACGGCAGGGAGTACGACGTCTCCGGGCAGTGGCCCGTCAAAACCGTCTACGGCGCCGTCAGCGAGGCCCTCGGCGAGGAGATCCACCCCGGCACCGACCTGCCGGAGCTGCTCCGGCTCTGCGACCGTGCCGACGTGCCGTACACCCCCGACGACGGCCACGGCGACGTCGTGCTGGAGATGTACGAGCGGCTCGTCGAGGAGAAGACCCAGCTGCCCACCTTCTACAAGGACTTCCCGACGGACGTCTCCCCGCTCACCCGGCAGCACCGCACCGACCCGCGCCTCGCCGAACGCTGGGACCTCGTCGCCTTCGGCACCGAACTCGGCACGGCCTACTCGGAACTGACCGACCCCGTCGAGCAGCGCCGCCGCCTCACCGCCCAGTCCCTGCTCGCCGCCGGGGGCGACCCCGAGGCGATGGAACTCGACGAGGACTTCCTCGACGCCCTCGAGTACGCCATGCCCCCCACCGGCGGCCTCGGCATCGGTGTCGACCGGCTGGTCATGTTCCTCACCGGCCTGACCATCCGGGAGACCCTGCCCTTCCCCCTGGTGCGGCGCCGCTGACCCACTTGCGTGAGCCGAGCGGGTGAATGTGTGCCGCCACACCGGTGTTGCTCGCGAGCGTCGGCCTTCGGCCGGGCGACTGATGAGTCATGAAGAAGGATCAGTTGCTCACCCGGCTGCTCACCCGGCGCCAGGCGTTGATCGCGGGCGCCGGAGCCGTGGGAGCGGCCGCGACGGCCGGAGTGGTCACGGCGGTCACCGGGGACGCGTCCACCCCTTCCGCCCCCGCGGCGGGCCCCCAGGCCCGGCGCCCCGGCACGTCGTCGGCGTACCGGCTGCAGCCCCTGACCGGTTACGGCCCGCCGCGCGCCGCGCCCCGCCGGACCCTGGTACGCCGTGAGGCACCGCTGCGCGTGTCCGGCCGCGGCCGCACCCTGGTGCTGACCTTCGACGACGGCCCCGACCCCCGCTACACCCCGCACATCCTGGACACCCTGGCCGAGTACGACGTGCGGGCGATGTTCTTCGTGTGCGGCGAGATGGTCGCCGGCGGCCGGAACCTGCTGGCCCGCATGGCCGACGAGGGCCACGTCGTGGGGAACCACACCTGGTCCCACCCGCTGCTCACCCGGCTCACCCGACGGCGGATCCGCTCCGAGATGCAGCGCACCAGCGACGTCATCGAGGACGCCTACGGGCAGCGCCCCGAGTGGTTCCGCGCTCCCTACGGCGCCTGGAACCGGGCCGCCTTCGAGCTCGGCGCCGAGATGGGCATGGAGCCCCTCGCCTGGACGGTCGACACCCTCGACTGGACGACCCCCGGCGTCGGTTCCATCGCGAACCGGGTGGAACGGGGCGCCGCACCCGGGGTCGTGGTGCTCTCGCACGACGCCGGCGGCGACCGCTCGCAGAGCGTGCGGGCCCTGCGCCGCTATCTGCCCGAACTGCTGGACTCCGGCTACCACGTCACCGTGCCCCGGCGGCACTACGCCTGAGGCACGCCCCGGGGCCTTCGCCCGCCGGGCCGGGAGCGCTCAGCGCACCGCGACCAGGCGGGCGAAGGCGACGACGTTCCCCGCGTAGCCGTCCTGCTTGGAGAAACCGCCGCCGCAGGTGATGACCCGCAGTTCCGGAGCGCCCTTGGAGGCGTAGACACGGTCGCCCGGGAAGTTGTTCTTCTCGAACACCTCCACGCCGTAGATCTCGAACTCGGCCGTCTTCCCGTCCTGCCGGGCGACCTCGACGCGATGGCCCTTCTTCAGCGCCCCCAGCCCGTAGAACACGGCGGGACCCTGCTGGTTGTCGACATGGCCGACCACGACCGCCGTGCCCTTCTCGCCGGGGGTGACGGCACCGGTGAACCAGCCGGCCAGGTTGGGGTCCTCCGGCGGCGGCGCGCCGACCCAGCCGTCCGGGTCCAGACCCACCGGGATGATCGGCGCGTCGACCTGGATCGCCGGGATCCTGACCCGGTCCGGGAGGGCGTAGGGCAGGGGCCGGACGTCACCCGCGAACGTGCCGCCCGGCAGACGGCTGTCCGCCGCGGCCGCCGTCGCCGGCTGGGGCGGGCCCTCGTCGAACTCCCCCGAACCGTTGCGGATGAGGGCGAGACCGGTCAGCAGGACCAGCGCTATCACGCCCCACGGGGCGCGCTTCCTGGGCCGGGCCTCCTCTTCCGCCTGGGCCAGCTCGGACGCAGACATTCGCCATCCCCTCTCGACGCGGCCGTCGCCGTGTCCATCGCGCATAGCGACACGGTCCATCGCGCATAGCGACACGCTAAGTGGCGTGCGGGAAACCGGCGACGGGGCGGCGGCGAACGGGTGGCCGGGGAGGGTGAGGGGCGGTGCGGCGACCTGAGGTGCGCCATCCGAGTTGCCGCCGCGAGGAAATTTCTGACGGTCCGTGACCTGCGGTGATGTCCGAAAGGGAGCTTTTCCCGCACGCCCTTCGCTCACCGGGACGGACCATTCCCGAAATGCGGCTCGGGGCACGGCAACTGACTGTCTTTCTGGGAGGCGCTTTCTCGCCGATCGACCGGGGACGGGTCCCGGGGCGTCTTCCGCGGAGGTTCACATGCGTAACACTCGTGCCCTGGCGGTCGCCGGCGCAGCGGTCGCCGCCCTCGGCCTCTCCGCCCCCGCGGCCGTCGCGTGGGACACGCCCAGCAACATCACCGCCCTGCCCAGCGTGATCGCCCCCGGCGGCCAGCTGACCATCACGGTCGACGGCTGCCGCAACGGCGGCACCGCGACGTCCAACGCGTTCTCGCCGACGCAGCTGTCGCCGGTCGGCGGTGGCGGCGGCGGCAAGGGCAACGAGGGCGACCGGGGCGGCTCCGGCAGCGGGACCGCGCGGGGCACCGCCGTGATCAACAGCAACGCCCGCCCGGGTCCGTACGACATCACGGTCGACTGCAACGGCCGGCGGATGACCAAGCCGCAGGCGTTCACGGTCATCGGTGGTGTCCGCGGCGGTATCGGCGGCAGCAGCACCACCGGCGCGACCCCGACGGACATGGCCATCGGCGGCGGTCTCGTGGCCGCGGCGCTCGTCGGCGGGGGCGTGTTCTGGATGCGCCGCCGGGCCGAGCGGCGCATCTGACACGGGCGTCTCGCCGCCCGTCGTCCCGACGGCAGTCGTCGCCCCGCGTGTGAACGCGTTTCGCCCCGGCTCCCTCTCACCAGGGGAGCCGGGGCGAAACGCGCTGCCGCGGGCCGGGTCAGCCGGCGTCCTCGTCGGTGCGGCGGCGTGAGAAGTGGTAGGCGACGCCGAGCGACCCGGCGATCAGGGCGGCGCCGAGGCCGATCTCCTCGAGGTCGAAGCCGGCCAGTGTGCCGCCCTCGCCGGCGTGCACACCCTTGTGCGGGTGACGCGTCGGGTGAGGGGTGGGGTGGTGCGTCGGACGGCCGCCCGCGATCGTCAGCCGCGCGGTGCCGTTCGACTCGTCACATGCGAACTCCACGTCGTACACGGCGCCGGGCTTGGCGTCCCAGTCGACCTCCGCCGTGGTCCAGGACTCGTCCGGCGGGATGGTGACCAGGTCGAACACCTGGGAGTTCACCACCGCCTCCCCCCGGCACGCCCGGTTGCGCACGACTTGCACGGTGACCTCGCCCCCCGGTGCCACGGTGGAGGGCATGACGCTGAAGCCGAAGTCGCTCTGCATCGCCGCGTCGGCGGGCACGCAGGAGGTGAGGGCGCCGGCGCCCAGCAGTACGGCCGAGGCGAGGCATATCGCGCGCATGGTCAATCCTCCGGGTCCCGAGGAGCAGCCGCGGACCTGTTCCGCGCACGTCACACATGCACCTCGATGCCCGAAACGCTAGGAAAGCGCGCAGTCCGGCGCGATCGCAGTAGCGCGAATGGGGCACGCGTGTGCGCCGCACGGGGGAACACCGCTGACGCGGCCGGGGGACCGCGACGGCGTGTCACGCGCCCCCCGGCCGGTGTCCGTGGTGCGGGGCGCCGTCAGTCCCCGGCGCCCGGAAAGAGGTTCAGGAAGGGGTCCGCCGAGGCGGTCACGCCCCTGCTGTAGGGCGAGTCGAAGTCCCAGATCAGGAACAGCAGGAAGGCGATCAGCGCCGAGAACAGCCCGGCGAGGACCAGTTCGCGTGTCGTTCTGCGGATCTGCAGCGCGAAGATCATCCCGATGGTGATGACGGCTCCCGCGACCAGCCCGAACCACACCACGCCCGGCATGGTCTCCCCGGTCGACTCGGCCCGGGCGATCCGGGCCTGGTTCGCGGCGGTCACCTGGTCCAGCAGCGGCTGGTAGGCCTGCGCCTCGAAGTCCGACGCCGGCTCGTAGTCGGTGACGTCCTGGCGGATCCGTTCGAAGAGCTCGTCGCCCCGCGCGGTCATCTCGCCGTCGTCGGCCATGGTGTCCCACTCGGTGGTCACCACATGGCTCACGTACGTCCGGATGTCGTCCCTGATCCGGTCGCGTTCCTCGACCGGATACACCCGCACCCGCTCCGAGATCTCGTGCAGCGCGGTCGCCTCGGCCTGGACGTGGTCCTGGGCGGCGCTGCGGCCCTCCCAGACGCCGGCGATCGCCAGGCCCAGGACGATGGCGTAGACCACGCCGATCCACATCGTCATGTACTCGATGACGTCCGGGGTCTCACTGGGATCCTCGTCCTCGGGCGCCGCGCGGTGGCGTACGACGGTGATGACGACCACCACGGCACAGGCGGCCAGCATCGCGAGGGTGAGAACAAGCCATTCCGGCAAGAGGTACCTCCAGGGCTTCAGGGATCAGCGCGCGCGCAGCGCGGCGACGGCCACCACCGCGGGCACCGTGACGAGCAGGACGAAGGTGAGCGGCGACACCGTGCCGTTCGCCCGCCGCGGCCGCGGGGGTGCGGCGCGGTAGCGCGGGTAGTGCACGGGCGCCGCGGACGGCCCGGGTGCGGCGGTGGCCGGCGGGGCCGGTGCCGGGGACGCGGGCGTCGTCGTCACGGGCCGCGCGGCCGGCCGTGACGTGACCGGCGCCGGGCGGGGTGTGGGGCGCGCGGGCGCGGGCGTGGGGGGCGGATCCGGGGGGCGGGGCTTCGGCGAGGGCCGCGGATCTGGCGGCGGCTTCGACGGCGTCGGCTTGTGCGTGGGCGTCGGCTTGTGCGTGGGGGTGGGCGACGGCGTGGGGGACGGGCTCGGCGTGGGGGAGGGAGTCGGACTGGGGGAGGGAGTCGGTGTCGGGGTCGGGCACGGCCAGGTCTTCCTGCTCCCGGCGTACGCCACCGCCTCCGTGCCGTCCGGCCCCGTCGAGGCGTACGCACAGGCGTCGGCCACCGCGACCCCGGCCGGTGCGCCGACGAGCGCCCAGGTCAGCGTCGCCGCTGCCAAGGTCCGTGCCGCCAGGGCGGTTTGAGTGGAAAGGGGTCCATGCACGACGAAGATCATGAGCCCTGTGCAGCCGGGATGGGCCGGGGCGCAAGGGGATTGCCCCGAAAGAGGGACATCCGGGTATCGCCGGTTTGATGGGCGGCCGCCCGCGAGAGGGCCGAGGGGCGCAGATGTGCGAGGGTGTCGCGGGGCTCGTCAGGGGGTCCGGAAAGATTTTTGGCCGACGGTTGAACACAATCGGCGTCCCCATGCGTACTCATGGCCGTGCGGCGGCGCAGCAGGGCGCTGCAACACCCTTGCGAATATGGGGAGTTGACGATGAAGACCTCCTGGCGGAGCGCCTCACTCGTGGCGAGCGCCGCGGCGGTCCTGGCGCTGACGACGGCGTGCGGTCAGGACAGCCCACCGGCGGCCAGCCAGAACGTGGGCGCCACGGCCGCGCCCGGGGACTACGGAAACATCGGCGCGGGCACCGGGAACGGAGCGGCCGGCACCGCGACCGGCCAGCCTGCCGCGCCGAGCGCCTCCAGCTCGCTCAATCCCGCCGGCAAGCTGTCGGTCTCCACGGCCGAGAAGGTCGGCAAGGTGGTCACCGACAGCCTCGGTCTCACCCTGTACCGGTTCGACCAGGACACCGAGCAGCCGCCCAAGTCGAACTGCGATGGTGACTGTGCCAAGACCTGGCCGCCGGTTCCGGCCGACGACGCCGAGGCCGGCGAGGGCATCGACAAGGCCCTGCTCGGTTCGGTGACCCGGGCCGACGGCACCAAGCAGCTCACGGTCGGCGGCTGGCCCGCCTACCGCTACGCCAAGGACGTCAACGCCGGTGACGTCAAGGGCCAGGGCGTGGGCGGCAAGTGGTACGCGCTCGCCCCCGACGGCAAGAAGGCGCAGGGCGGCGCGGGCGGTGCTGGCGGCGGCGGTGAGGCGGTCCAGGCAGGGCTGTCCACGCGCGACGATCCCAAGCTCGGCGAGATCGTCGTCGACAAGAACGGCATGACCGTCTACCGGTTCAAGAAGGACGAGGCCTGGCCGAAGCCGGTCTCCAACTGCTCGGGTGCCTGCCTGGAGAAGTGGCCGCTGGTGGAGCCCGTCGACTTCGCCGACACCAAGGGCATCCAGAAGAAGGGCTACATGATCTTCGACCGGGCCGACGGCAAGGGCAAGCAGCAGACGATCAACTGCTCGCCCATCTACACCTTCGCCGGGGACAAGGCCCCCGGTGACACCAACGGCCAGGGCGTCGGCGGCACCTGGTACGCCGTCCGTCCCGACGGAAAGCTGGTCGGCGCCTCGGAGTAACGGTGAAACCTCCCCAGGGTTGATCGTCTCGTCCATCCGAAGCGCAGGACCCGGTCCGCCCCTCCGTGCCCCACGGAGGGGCGGACCGTTTGCCGTGCTTCACCCGAACTCACCGCATTCCCGACGTTCTCCCCCGTGCGGATCGGAACCCTCCGCAATGGCCCCGGACATCGTTCGTCATGTGTTCGAAGGGCATGCCCAGGGGTATCAATGCGGCACGTGCCGCAGGCAGTGACCGGGAACGGATGGTCAATTTCCGTTTCGGGTCGCTCCATTGGCGGGCGATCAGTAGCCTCTGCTCGAACACCGGATCGCCTACGCCTTGGAGAGATAGATGGAGCGTCCCGCCTGGGCCCCACGGAGCATCGACGTCTCGGTGCCCAGCGTGTCCCGGATGTACGACTACTACCTGGGCGGATCGCACAACTTCGAGGTCGACCGGGAAGCGGCCCGCAAGGCCATGGAGTTCATGCCGGGGCTTCCCAAGATCATGCAGGCGAACCGCGCGTTCATGCGCCGCGCCGTGCGGTACGCCGCCGACGAGGGCATCTCCCAGTTCCTCGACATCGGCTCCGGCATCCCCACCTTCGGCAACGTCCACGAGGTGGCACAGGCCGCCCGCCCCGGCGCCCGGGTGGTCTACGTCGACCACGACCCGGTGGCCGTCGCGCACAGCCAGGCGGTCCTGCAGGGCAACGAGGACGCGGGCGTCGTCGCCGCGGACCTGCGCAAGCCCCAGGAGATCCTGACCAGCCCCGAGGTGGAGCGGCTGATCGACCTGAATCAGCCAGTCGCGCTGCTCCTCGTTGCCATACTGCATTTCGTGGAGGACGAGGACGACCCGTACGGGGCCGTGGCCGAACTGGGCGAGGCGCTCGCGCCCGGCAGCCTGCTCGTGCTGACCCACGCCTCCTACGAGGGGGTCCCGCTGCCGCAGGAGCGGGCCGGGGGCGCGGTGGACGTGTACACGAACATCCGCAACCCGCTGATCATGCGCTCGCGCGAGGAGATCGCGCGGTTCTTCGAGGGGTACGACATGGTGGAACCCGGACTGGTGGCGATGCCGCGCTGGCGGCCCGACGCCGCACCGGAGGACGAGGATCCGTACGCGTTCTCCGGGTTCGCGGGCGTGGGGCGTACCGCGTGACCGCGGAACCGGACGGGCCGGAGGACAGACTGCGGCGGTTCGCGACGATCTGGAGCCGGGCCGTCTTCCCCGTCACCTCGACGTCGTCGACCCGTCCCGAGTTCGAGGCTCAACTGCTCCCCCATGCCCGGCGGCTGAGCGAGGCGCTGCGGGCCCGCGGCTTCGACCCCGAGGCGGGCCGGGCGGTCGGTGCCGCCCTGGTGGACGTGCACTGCACCGACCCCGAGGCGCTCAGCCGCACCCTGGACTGCGTCGACGCCTACCTGGTCCTGTACTGCGGGGGCGACGGCGACCAGGAGGGCCTGCGGGCCCGGTGCGCCCGGCTCCAGCACGCGATGGCCGCCGGCTTCGCCCGGGCGCTGCGCGAGCGGACCCTGGCCGAGCAGGAGGCCGTCGCGCAGGCCGCCCTCAAGGCGCAAGGCGTGGTGGCGCAGGCACTGCACGCGAGCGAGGCCCGCTTCCGCGCGGTCTTCGAAGGCGCCGCCATAGGGATCGGCATGGCCGACCTCGAAGGCAACATCCTGCAGGTCAACGGGGCGCTGCTGCGCATGTTCGGGGTCTCCGAGCAGACGCTGCGCAGCCGCAACGTCCGCCAGTGGACCCACCCCGACGACGCCCCGCAGACCTGGCGGCTCTACGACGAACTCGTCCGCGGCGAGCGGGAGCACTACCACCTGGAGAAGGCGTTCTACCGCCCCGACGGGACCGTGCTGTGGACCAATCTGACGGTCTCCCTGCTGCGTGACGCCGACGGCGATCCGCAGTACCAGCTCGCGCTCATGGAGGACACCACCGAGCGACGGCTGCTCAACCTGCGGCTGCGCTACGAGGCCACGCACGACGCGCTGACCGGGCTGCCGAACCGGACGTTCTTCTTCGAACGCCTGGAGAAGGCACTGGGCGCGGGCGAGGGCCAGCGGTTCGGGCTGTGCTACCTGGACCTGGACGGCTTCAAGACCATCAACGACAGCCTCGGCCACGCCGCCGGGGACCGGCTGCTGGTGGAGGTCGCCGACCGGCTGCAGTCCTGCACCACCGCGCCGGGCGAGATGGTCGCGCGACTCGGCGGTGACGAGTTCGTGGCGCTGACCACCGGGCCCGACACCCAGCGTGGCGTCGACGAGCTCGCCGGGCGCATCATGAACGCGCTGCTGGCCCCGATCAGCGTCGACGGCCGGGAGCTGACCGTGCGCGGCAGCATCGGCATCGTCGAGGGCCCGGCCGGGGAGCGCAGTCCTGCGGAGGTGCTGCGCAGCGCGGACATCACCATGTACCGGGCCAAGTCGGCGGGCGGCAACCGCTTCGAACTCGCCGATCCGGAGGCGGACGCCAGGGCCATCACCCGGCACGGTCTGACCACGGCGCTGCCGACGGCGCTGGAGCGCGGCGAGTTCTTCATCGAGTACCAGCCGCTGGTGCACCTCGGCGACGGCAGTGTCCGGGGCGCCGAGGCCCTGGTGCGCTGGCTGCATCCGCAGCACGGGGTGCTGGGCCCGGACCGGTTCATCCCGCTCGCGGAGCACACGGGACTCATCGTGCCGCTGGGCCGGTGGGTGCTGGAGCAGTCGGTGCGCCAGGCCCGCGAGTGGCGGGAACTGCAGGGCGGTGCCGAGGTGGTGGGGCCGTTGCGGATCAACGTGAACCTGTCGCCGTGCCAGTTGACGCATCCCGGTCTGGTGCAGGACACCGTCGACATCCTGGAGCGCACCGGCGTCGAGCCGGACGCGCTGTGCCTGGAGGTCACCGAGTCGGCGCTGATCGGGGCGGACGACGATCTGCTCAAGCCGCTGCGGCGGCTGGCGGAGATGGGCGTCGACATCGCCCTGGACGACTTCGGGACGGGGTACTCCAACCTGGCCAACCTGCGTCGGCTGCCGGTCAGCATCCTGAAACTGGACCGGTCCTTCACGCAGAGCATGCAGCAGTTCCCGGCCGACCCGGTCGACCTGAAGATCGTCGAGGGCATCGTCTCCCTGGCCCACAGTCTGGACCTGGCGGTCACGGTGGAGGGGGTGGAGACGGGCGCCCAAGCCGAGCAACTGCGCATACTCGGCTGCGACACGGCCCAGGGCTGGTACTACGCGAGGCCGGGCCCACCGGAGAGACTGCACGAGCTGGCGCTGGTCGACGCCACGGGCTGAGTCGACCTTCTCGGGGGCGCGGGGAACTGCGCGAACACCCACGACGCACCCGCACCCCCGACGGAAGCGCACCCACGACGCACCCGCACCCCCGACGGAAGCGCACCCCCTACGGCGCTCCCGGCCGGAAACCGCCTCACCGCTCGAGCAACATCCGCTGCAACTCCCGAGCGGCCCGGGGCGGGGCCACGTCACTGCGATGCGCCAGCGCGATCGTGCGGTGCAGGCCGGGTCTGGCCAACGGCGTCACCCGAAGGCCACGCCCCGACCTCGCCGCCACCATCCGAGGCACCACGGCGACCCCCAGCCCGGCCCGCACGAACCCCAGCACCGCATCCATCTCCCCGCCCTCCACGGCGAAGTCGGGTTCGAACCCCTCGGCGCGGCACGCGGCCACGGTCAGTTCCCGTAGGTCGTAACCGTGCCGGAACATCACCAGCCGCTCACCCTCCAGGTCGGAGACCCGCACGGTGCGGCGCCCCCGGCCCGGGGGCGAGGCATCCGGCGAGGAGACCACGACGAGATCCTCCCGCAACAGCTCCACCGTGGTCAGCGCGGGCGACGGGGTCGGCAGGGGCAGGACCACCAGCGCCAGGTCCAGCGCGCCGCGCGCCAGTTCCCGTACCAGGTCGTGCGAGCCGCCCTCCTCGATCAGCAGCCGGATACCGGGATAGCGGTCGTGGAAGGCCCGCAGCACCTCCGGGAGCAGGCCCGTGCAGAGGCTGGGGGTGGCCCCCAGCCGGACCCGGCCCCGGCGCAGCTGCACGAGCTCCTGCACCTCGTGCCGTGCGGTGTCCGCGTCGGCCAGGATGCGGCGGGCCAGCGGCAGGAGCGCCTCACCGGCGTCCGTGAGCGTGATGTTGCCCCGGGCCCGCAGGAACAGGTCCGCGCCCAGCTCCCGCTCCAGCGCTTTGATCTGCTGCGACAGCGACGGCTGCGCGACGTGGACCAGGTCGGCGGCCCGGGTGAAGTGCCGGGTCTCGGCGACCGCCACGAAGTACTGGAGTTGCTGGAACTGCATGCTCCCACGATAGCTCCGGCCTATGGAATCAAGCCGGACCATGTCTTGGACCGATCGGCCGCGCGTCCGTAGCGTGCTGCGCATGGCTCTGGCAACGCGGACGGACCGGCGGCCGCCCTTCGCACGCACCGTGTGGGACTCCACCGTCGGCAAGAAGACCGTGATGGCGGTCAGCGGTCTGATCATGCTGCTGTACCTGGTCGTCCACATGATCGGGAACCTGAAGATCTTCTTCGGGGCGGGCGAGTTCGACCACTACGCCCACTGGCTGCGCACCGTCGGCGAGCCGTTCATGCACTACGAGTGGACGCTCTGGCTGGTGCGCGTCGTGCTCGTCGTCGCGGTCGTCGCCCACGCCGTCTCCGCGTACCAGCTCAGCCGCCGTGACATCAGGGCACGACCGAGCGGATACGCGCACAAGAAGCGGCGGGCGAGCTACGCCACGCGCACCATGCGCTGGGGCGGGATCATCCTCGGCCTGTTCATCGTCTGGCACATCCTCGACCTGACGACCGGCACCGTGCACCCCGGCTTCCGGCACGGCCACCCGTACCGGAACGTCGTCGACACCTTCTCCACCTGGTACGGCAACGTCGTCTACATCGTCGCGATGCTCGCGCTCGGCCTGCACGTCCGGCACGGCTTCTGGAGCGCCGCCCAGACCCTCGGCGTCGGCAGCCGCACCCGCGACCGCGCCCTGAAGACCCTCGCGAACGTCCTCGCGCTGCTGCTCACGGCCGGCTTCATCGCCGTACCCGTGGCCGTCATGACCGGAGTGGTGAGCTGACATGACCTCTTACGCGGACTACGTGACCGGCGAGCCGGTCGTCGACGCCAAGGCGCCCTCCGGCCCGGTCCACGAGCGGTGGGACAAGCGCCGGTTCGAAGCCAAGCTCGTCAATCCCGCCAACCGGCGCAAGCACACGGTGATCGTCGTGGGCACCGGCCTCGCGGGCGGCTCCGCCGGGGCCACCCTTGCCGAACAGGGCTACCACGTCGTCCAGTTCTGCTACCAGGACTCGCCGCGCCGCGCCCACTCGATCGCCGCGCAGGGCGGTATCAACGCCGCGAAGAACTACCGCAACGACGGCGACTCCGTCCACCGGTTGTTCTACGACACCGTCAAGGGCGGCGACTTCCGGGCCCGCGAGTCCAACGTCCACCGGCTCGCGCAGATCTCCGTCGAGATCATCGACCAGTGCGTGGCCCAGGGCGTGCCCTTCGCCCGGGAGTACGGCGGGCTGCTCGACACCCGGTCGTTCGGCGGCGTGCAGGTGTCCCGCACGTTCTACGCCCGCGGCCAGACGGGTCAGCAACTGCTGCTCGGCGCGTACCAGGCGCTCAGCCGGCAGATCGCCGCGGGGAACGTCGAGATGCACCCGCGCACCGAGATGCTCGACCTGATCGTCGTCGGCGGACGGGCGCGCGGGATCGTCGCCCGTGACCTGGTGACGGGCAGGATCGACACGTACTTCGCGGACGCCGTCGTCCTCGCCTCCGGCGGCTACGGCAACGTCTTCTACCTGTCGACGAACGCCATGAACTCCAACGCGACCGCCGTCTGGCGGGCCCACCGGCGCGGCGCGTACTTCGCCAACCCGTGCTTCACCCAGATCCACCCGACGTGCATTCCGCGCACCGGCGACCATCAGTCCAAGCTGACGCTGATGAGCGAGTCGCTGCGCAACGACGGCCGGATCTGGGTGCCGAAGGCGAAGGGCGACCGGCGGCCCCCGAACGAGATCCCCGAGGACGAGCGCGACTACTACCTGGAACGCATCTACCCGTCCTTCGGCAACCTCGTGCCCCGGGACATCGCCTCCCGCGCCGCGAAGAACGTCTGCGACGAGGGCAGGGGAGTGGGGCCCGGCGGCCAGGGCGTGTACCTGGACTTCGCCGACGCCATCGCCCGGATGGGACGCAAGGCCGTCGAGGCCAAGTACGGCAACCTCTTCGACATGTACCAGCGGATCACCGACGAGGATCCGTACGAGGTGCCGATGCGGATCTACCCCGCCGTGCACTACACGATGGGCGGGCTGTGGGTCGACTACGACCTCCAGACCACGATCCCCGGCCTGTTCGCGATCGGCGAGGCCAACTTCTCCGACCACGGCGCCAACCGGCTCGGCGCCTCCGCCCTGATGCAGGGACTCGCGGACGGCTACTTCGTCCTGCCCTCCACCATCAACGACTACCTCGCCCGCAACCCGCACCACGAGACGCTCACCGACGAACACCCCGTCGTCCAGGAGGTGCTGGCCGACACCCAGGACCGGCTCAACCTGCTGCTGTCCGTCGACGGTGACCGTACCCCCGACTCCTTCCACCGCGAAGTCGGCGAACTCATGTGGGAGTTCTGCGGCATGGCCCGCACCGACTCCGGACTGCGCAAGGCGTTGGAGCGCATCCCGCAGATCCGCGAGGAGTTCTGGCGGCGCATCAAGGTGCCCGGCACGGGCGAGGAGTTCAACCAGTCGCTGGAGAAGGCCAACCGCGTCGTGGACTACCTGGAGCTCGCCGAGCTGATGTGCCTCGACGCGCTGCACCGCCAGGAGTCCTGCGGCGGCCACTTCCGCGAGGAGTCCCAGACGCCCGACGGCGAGGCCGCCCGCAAGGACGAGGAGTTCTCCTACGCCGCCGCCTGGGAGTTCACCGGCACCGGCGCGGCTCCCGTCCTGCACAAGGAAGACCTGGTCTTCGAGTACGTCCACCCCACCCAGCGGAGCTACGCATGAAGCTCACCCTGCGCGTCTGGCGGCAGAAGAACGCCGACGCCGACGGCACGATGTCCACGTACGAGGTGGACGGCATCTCGCCCGACATGTCCTTCCTGGAGATGCTCGACACGCTCAACGAGGAACTCATCGTCAAGGGCGAGGACCCCGTCGCCTTCGACCACGACTGCCGCGAGGGCATCTGCGGCGCGTGTTCGCTCGTCATCAACGGCGACGCGCACGGGCCCGAGCGCACCACCACCTGTCAGCTGCACATGCGGTCCTTCGAGGACGGCGACACGATCGACGTCGAGCCGTGGCGGGCGTCGGCGTTCCCGGTGATCAAGGACCTGGTCGTCGACCGTTCGGCCTTCGACCGGATCATCCAGGCCGGCGGGTACATCACCGCGCCGACCGGGGCGGCCCCCGAGGCGCACGCCACGCCGGTGCCGAAGCCGGACGCCGACCTCGCCTTCGAGCACGCCGAGTGCATCGGGTGCGGGGCGTGTGTGGCGGCCTGTCCCAACGGGGCGGCGATGCTGTTCACGTCCGCCAAGATCAACCATCTGAACGTGCTGCCGCAGGGGGCGCCGGAGCGGGAGACACGGGTGCTGGACATGGTGGAGCAGATGGACGAGGAGGGGTTCGGGGGGTGCACGCTCGCGGGCGAGTGCGCCACGGCCTGCCCGAAGGGGATTCCGCTCATGTCCATCACCAGCATGAACAAGGAGTGGCTGCGGGCTGCGCGAAAGGTGAAGCGGTAGCGCCGTAGGGGCTTTTGCGCTTCGGCGGCTGCGGGTGGGCTGTGGCCGGTCGCGCAGTTCCCCGCGCCCCTTGCCGGGGCGTCGTCACACGCCGGGATCGGCGAGGAGCGGCCCCAGTGGACCGAGGTCCAGATTCAGGTCGCTGCGGCGCAACCCGTGCTGTGCGCACAGCTCGTCCATGCGCTCGTCCAGCAGCATCAGCGCGGTACCGAGCCGGTCCTCCTGCTCGGCGCTGAGCGTGCCCTCGTCGAAACGGCGGACCGCCTGGCGTTCCATGAGCTGCCGCAGGAGTTCCACCACGGTCAGCACCAGGGCCGCCAGATCGTTCGTGACCCGCTCGGGGTCGAGGTCCAGCGCATGGGCGCGCGGGGCGGTCACAGCGGCCCGCTGTCCGACCAGGGCGCGGGGACCCGGTCGCTCACCGACGCCAGCAGGGCGTGCAGGGAGATCCGCACCAACGGCACGTCGGCGATGGCCAGCACCAGGTCGCCGCTGACCACGACGCCCGTCGCCAGCACCCGGTCGAGCAGGTCGACGAGCGGCACTCCGACGGGCGCGTACGGCTCCGGGTCGTCCCAGACAACCGCCGTGCGGTCGGCACCGCCGGGTACGGGTACGGTCATGCGCCGGCCTCCTGGTGCGCATCGGCCTCCGCCGCGTCGGAGCGGGCGAAGGAGTACGGGATCCAGGGCCCCGACAGGGTGACCTCCACGGCCCACCGCCGGGCGTCGCCCGCCAGTTCGCCGACGGCACGGACGAACTCGGCGCGCCGCCCGTCGTCGACCAGATAGGCCGCGTTGAGCAGCTGCGGGACGCTCCTGCCGGTCAACTGCTCGCTCTGCGGCCGGTGCCGCGTCGCCGCGACGGCGTACCTCCGCAGCTCCCGGTCGACGGCGTGGGCCCGCGCCAGGGCCCGCTCGCGCTCCTCGCGCTCGGTGCGCCGGCGTTCGCTCACCCGGCGCAGGTACGACCGTCCGTCGGCGGGTCCGTCCCCGGCGGCGCCGGACGCGTGCGCGCGTGCGGGGCCGTGCACCTTCACCGCCCACTCGGTGCGGTGGCGCAGCCGGTCCAGCAGGCTGCGCAGGGACGCCGCCCGTGCGGTGACGGCCCGCACCGCGTTGTGGTCGTCCAGGTACAGCGTCGCCATCGGCAGGGGGACGACCGGGCCCGCACTCGCGGCCGTCTCCACGCCCCGGTGGTGGGCGCGGGCGCAGCGCTCCAGCTCCTCCGGCCGGTTGAGCCGCTCCGCGAGCACCGCCTCCCCGAAGGCCGCCGCCGGCACGTCCTGCACGATCAGGTGCAGCGGCCCCGCGGCCAGGACACGCAGCGGACCGCCGCCCTCATGGCCCGGTGTCAGCGGCACCGCCTCATGCGGCGGAGGCGTGTCCGTCACGGCGAACACGCAGGTGAGGGTGGGGTTCAGCCTGTCAGGCTCGATCGCGGGGGTCCGGTCGGCCGGCCGCGTGCTCATCGGGCCACCTCGGCGGTGTCGGCGTCGGTGCCCTCCAGGGCTTCGAGCCGCGCGCGCAGTCGGGCGTTCTCCTCGGTGAGGGCATCACGCGCGGCGCGTGAGGACAGCGCCGGGTCGGTCTCCCACCAGTCGATGCCCGCCTTCTTGGCGGTCTCGACCGAGGCGATGAACAGGCGCAGACGAATGGTGAGCAACTCGATGTCGAGCAGGTCGATCTTGATGTCGCCCGCGATGACGATGCCCTTGTCCAGGACGCGTTCGAGCAGGTCCGCGAGGCTTCCGGAAGGCGGCCCGGCCGGCTGGACTCCGGGACCCGAGGGCCAGGTGCCGAGGTCGGTCACGAAGCACCCCCGCGATGTCCTGTGTACCGGACCGGACTGTCCAGGCGGGCGAGCAACCGCTCCTCCTCTGCCTCGAAGGCCTCCTCGTCGATCGCGCCCTCCTCCAGGGCCCGGTTGAGTGCCGCCAGCCGCGCCTGCACCGCACGCGGGTCACGGGCCTGGCGTTCCGCCTCCTGGAGCAGGTGGTCGGCCACCCAGAGCATGCCGCGCACCGGGGCGAGCGGCAGCAGCAGGAGCCCGGTCACGAGTCCCACCGGGTCACCGGCCGGCCGTGACGGACGGCGCGTCGACGAAGCTGTAGCACGGCAGCGGGCCCGTCACGCCGAGCGCCAGCCGGTCCCCGACCTCGCGTGCCTGCGCGGCCACGGCGTGCCGGAAGCGCTGTTCGTCGGCGGACCGCACCAGGAACGACGTGCTGAGCACCTGCTCGTCGTCGACCGGCCCCGGCGCCGTGCGCACGGCGAGCGGAGCCAGGCGCGCGAGCACCTCCCGTGCCGCGCCCCGGGCCTCGCGCGCGACGCCCTTGGCGAGCGCCTCGCCCAGCCGTACGTTCGCCTCGTAGCCGGGGCGCTCCCGTGCCCGGCGGGCGAGCGTGCGCAGCGTGTCGTCCCTGCGCACGAGGTCGGCGAAGCAGCCGGGCACCACCGTGCCCTTCACGTTCATCTCGACGCAATCCCGGACCCCGTCGAGCTGGGCCTCCAAGCGGGCCCGTCCGGTGCGCAGTTGAGCGAGCAGCGACTCCGCGTCGGGAGACAGGACGGCGAAGCGCATGGGCAGGACGGGGCCCTGCGCGGCGAGTTCGCCGAGAACCGCCTGGTGGGCCATCAGGTCCCGTCGACGCGCCCGGACGGACTCCGGCGCGTCCGAGACGGCCGCGCACAGCCCGTCCTCGGTCAGCAGCCGCACCGCCGCGCCGTCCACCCCGGGCGCCCGCGGGGTCCGGACACCCGCGGGGGCGATGCCGTACACGTACAGGGTGCCGAGCGTGCCGGCGGTGGTGAGGGCGGCGGTGGCCGTCACGATCATTCCTCCTCGGCCTTGCGGCGCCGGGGCCGCGGGCGGTCGTCGTCACTGCGGCGCTTGCGCGCCGGACGCGGGGCGCGCTCGGTAGCGGAGCCGGTGTCGTCGTCGGGAGTGTCGTCCGCGTCGTCGTCCGGGGTGAGGACGTCGCGCACCTTGTCGGTCAGGGAACGGGCGGCGCGTTTGGCGCCCGCCTTGCCGATGGTCCTGGAGACCGGTCCGCCGAACAGCTCCGGCACGGTCTTGGAGCGTGTGTCGTGCTCCAGATCCAGGCGGTTGCACGCCTCCGCGAAGCGCAGGTAGGTGTCGACGCTGGCGACCACGATGCGCGCGTCGATCTTGAGGATCTCGATCCCGACCAGCGAGACGCGCACGAAGACGTCGATCACCATGCCGCGGTCGAGAATCAGCTCCAGTACGTCGTAGAGGGTCCCGGCGCGGGGAGCACAGACGATCTCGTCGCTGTAGACGGTCATGCGGCGGTCCTTCCGGTGGGCGGTTGCGGCGTTCCGGTCACTGGTCCTGGGCGCCGCGCCGGAAGCGCGCGATCCGGCGGTACTGCACCAGCTCGCCCGCCGAGTCCAGTTCCACCCGGTACGTCGCGAGCAGGCTGGTGGTGTCGGGGATGCGGGCCAGTTCGAGCACGTCGACGTCGACGACCCAGCCGTCGTCCTCGCCCCGGCACACCGCGGACACCCCTTCGAGGCGGTGGCTGATCAACTCCGTCAGCGCCTCGGCGGCGCGCCGGGCGGCCTCACGGGCACCGCGCACGGTGCGCCGGCGCGTGGTGGACGGGGCCGAGCCCTCGCGTCGCCCGCCGGCTCCGGGTTCTGTCATGCAGCTCACTCTCGCCGCAGGAGCCGGTGTCCGCGTGCGCAGCTACGCCATCCGGGCCCCGGCCGCCGACCCGGAGGGGTCTCGGGGGCGCGAGTCGTTCAGCAACCTCACACCCGCTCTCTCTGCACATGACACGCGACGGTCAGCCGGTCTCGGGAGAACAGAGGCGTACGACCGCGGACACCGCTCAGCGCCCCGCACCGCCTCACCGACCGGCCCGTGACCAGGAGAGTGCCATGACCGGCGTACTGACCGCCGACCGCCCCGCGCGGTCCACGGCCCCCACCCGCTACACCGTCGCCCTCGCCCGGAACGAGGAGGACGTGCGCGCCGCCCAGCGGCTGCGGCACGACGTCTTCGCCGGGGAGATGGGCGCCCTGCTGACCGGTCCGCAGCCGGGCCTCGACGCCGACGCGTTCGACGCGTACTGCGACCACCTGCTCGTCCGGGAGGAGACGACCGGCCAGGTCGTCGGCACCTACCGGCTGCTGCCGCCGGAGCGCGCGGCGGTCGCCGGGCGGCTGTACTCGGCGGGCGAGTTCGACCTGAGCGCGCTCGACGGGATCCGGCCGCAGCTCGTCGAGGTCGGCCGCTCCTGCGTGCACCCCGACCACCGTGACGGCGCCGTCATCGGCCTCATCTGGGCGGGCATCGCCCGCTACATGGTCGACCGCGGCCACGAGTGGCTCGCCGGCTGCTGCTCCGTCCCGCTCGCCGACGGCGGCGCCCTCGCGTCCGCCACCTGGGACCGGGTCAGCGACAAGCACCTCTCTCCGGAGGAGTTCCGGGTCCGGCCGCTGCTGCCGTGGACACCGGGCCCCGCACCCGCCACCCGCGTCGAACTGCCCGCCCTGCTGCGCGGCTACCTGCGCCTCGGCGCCTGGGTGTGCGGCGCACCGGCCCACGACCCGGACTTCGGCGTCGCCGACCTGTACGTGCTGCTGCCGATGAGCCGCGTCAACGGGCGCTACCTGCGCCACTTCCTGTCCCTCGTGCCGGCCTGATGAGCGCCTGGCTGCCCACCGCGCCCTGCACGCCCGAGGTCTGCGTCCGGGCACCGGCGGCCGTGCGGGCGCGGGACGTGCCGCGTGCCGTGCTGCGGCTCGGCGCGGTCGTCCTGCTCCTGCTCGCGGGGATCGCCCTGACGCCCCTCGGGCCCCGGATACCGCAGTCGCTCATCGGGCGCTGGTGCCGGTGGATCGTACGGGCCGCCGGTGTCCGGGTCCGTATCACCGGCGCCGCCGCCCCCACCGGGGGACTGCTGCTGGTCGCCAACCACATCTCCTGGCTGGACATACCGCTGCTCGCCGCCGTACGTCCCGCCCGGATGCTGGCCAAGACCGAGGTGCGGCGCTGGCCCGTCGCCGGCGCGCTGGCAGCACGAGGCGGCACCCTGTTCATCGAACGGGACCGGCTGCGCGCCCTCCCGGACACCGTCGCCCGGATCGCCGGTGCACTGCGCCAGGGCACCGCGGTCGCGGCCTTCCCCGAGGGCAGCACCTGGTGCGGCCGGGCCCAGGGCACGTTCCGCCGGGCCGTCTTCCAGGCCGCCTTGGACGCCGGTGTGCCGGTCCAGCCGGTCCGGCTCCGCTACCGGCTCGGGGACGGCACGACCACCACGGCGCCCGCCTACGTCGGCGCGGACACCCTGCTCGCCTCCCTGTGGCGGGTGGCGACGGCCCGCGGCCTGGTCGCCGAGGTCGAGGTCCGGGACCCGATCCCGCCGGACACCGGCACCGACCGCCGCACCCTGGCCCGCGCCGCCCAGCCCCCCGAGACGACGACACCGTCGTGGACGCACACCGTGCTGGTGGCATGAGGGCCTCCCACGCCGCACAGGCGGCCGGCCCCGGCCCCTCGTCCGCGGTGCCGGGCTCTCTCCCCCGTCCGGGTTCCTCGTGCCCGGCCCGGTGCGCGGCGCGCCGCCCGGCCTCAGCGGGAGCCGGACAGGGCGCGTGCCAGGTACGGGGCCGTCCGGCTGTCCGCCGCGCGAGCGACGTCGCGCGGCGGGCCCGCCGCCACGATGCGGCCGCCCGCGTCGCCGCCGCCGGGGCCCAGGTCGATCACCCAGTCCGCGCCCGCGACGACCGACATGTCGTGCTCGACGACGACCACGGTGTGCCCGGCGTCCACGAGGCCGTGCAACTGACGCATCAGAACGTCCACGTCCGCCGGGTGCAGACCGGTCGTCGGCTCGTCGAGGAGGTAGAGCGTGTGGCCGCGCCGACCGCGCTGCAGTTCGCTCGCCAGCTTGATGCGCTGCGCCTCACCACCGGAGAGCTCGGTCGCGGGCTGGCCGAGCCGCAGGTAGCCCAGGCCGACGTCGAGCAGGGTGCCGAGGCTGCGGGCCACGGCCGGGGTGTCCGCGAAGAACTCCGCCGCGGCCTCCACGGTCAGATCCAGCACCTGCGCGATGTTCCGCCCCCGGTACGTCACCTCCAGCGTGGGCGGGTTGTAGCGCGCCCCGTCGCAGTCCGGGCACGGCGCGTACGTGCTCGGCAGGAACAGCAGCTCCACGCTGACGAACCCCTCGCCCTGGCAGGTCTCGCAGCGCCCGCCCGCCACGTTGAAGGAGAACCGCCCGACGCCGTAACCGCGTGCGCGGGCCCCGTCGGTGGCGGCGAACACCTTGCGCACGACGTCGAAGAGGCCCGTGTAGGTGGCGAGGTTCGACCGCGGGGTGCGGCCGATCGGCTTCTGGTCGACCGAGACGAGCCGGCCCACCCCCGCCGGCTCCTGCGTGATCTCCCCGATCAGCGTCGACTTGCCGGAGCCGGACACCCCGGTGACCGCGGTGAACACGCCGAGCGGGAACTCCGCCGTCACCCCGCGCAGGTTGTGCCGCGAGACGGGGCCGGTCCTGAACCATCCCGTCGCCTCGCGCACCTTCCGGGCCGGGGCGGGGGAGTGGTCGAACAGGTAGCGGGCCGTCGCCGACTCCGCCACCTGAGCCAGCCCGGCCACCGGTCCGCTGTGCAGCACCCGCCCGCCGTGCTCGCCCGCGCCCGGACCCACGTCGACCAGCCAGTCGGCGCCCCGCACCACGTCCAGGTGGTGCTCCACGACGAACACCGAGTTCCCGGCCGACTTCAGCCGCTCCAGCACCGTGAGCAGCGCCTCGGTGTCCGCCGGGTGCAGCCCGGCCGACGGCTCGTCGAGGACGTAGACGACCCCGAACAGGCCCGAGCGCAGCTGGGTGGCGAGCCGCAGGCGCTGCAGTTCGCCCGCGGAGAGGGTGGGGGCCGGCCGGTCGAGGCTGAGGTAGCCGAGACCCAGCTCGACGACCGGCGCGATCCGGGACCTCAGATCGTCGGTGAGGACCCGGGCGGCCTGTGAGGTCGCGTCCAGACCGGCGCCCAGCTCCACCAGGGGCAGTGCCGCCAGCTCGGCGATGGTGCGGCCGCCGAACGTCACCGCCATGGCCTCGGGACGCAGCCGGCTGCCTCCGCACGCCGGACAGGGAGCGCTGGTGAGGAACCGCTCGGCCCTCGCCCTCAGGGTGGCGCTCCTGGAGTCCGCGAACGTCTTCATCACGTACCGGTGGGCGCTCATGTACGTGCCCTGGTACGGCCGTTGGATCCGGTCGGCGTCCCGTACCGGGTGCACGGTGACCACCGGCTGCTCGTCCGTGAACAGGATCCACTCCCGTTCGGCCGCGGGCAGCTCCCGCCACGGCCGGTCCACGTCGTGACCGAGCGCGTCGAGGATGTCCCGCAGGTTCTTGCCCTGCCAGGCTCCCGGCCACGCCGCGATCGCCCCGTCCCGGATCGACAGCGACGGGTCGGGGACCAGCAGCTCCTCGCTGGTGCGGTGCACCCGCCCGAGCCCGTGGCACTCCGGGCAGGCCCCCACCGCCGTGTTGGGGGAGAAGGCGTCGGAGTCGAGCCGCTCGGCGCCGTGCGGGTAGGTGCCGGCCCGCGAGAACAGCATGCGCAGGGAATTGGAGAGGTTGGTGACCGTGCCGACGGAGGAGCGCGAGGTGGGCGCCGCCCGGCGCTGCTGGAGCGAGACGGCCGGGGGCAGACCCGTGATCTGCCCGACCCTCGGCGCGCCGACCTGGTGGATCAGCCGGCGCGCGTACGGCGCCACCGACTCGAAGTAGCGGCGCTGCGCCTCCGCGTAGATCGTGCCGAACGCCAGCGACGACTTGCCCGAGCCGGACACACCGGTGAACACGGCCAGCACGTCCCGGGGGATGTCGGCGTCGACGCCCCGCAGGTTGTGTTCTCGGGCTCCGCGGACACGGACGAACGGGTCATGGGGGTCGCGGTCGTGCATGGGAGACGACTCTAACCGGAGGTGATCGCGGCCAGTCGCCGGTAGGAGTCCAGCAGGGCCTCGCGGTCGTGGGTGCTGGTGGTGACGAGCACCTCCTGCGCGCCCGTCTCCTTCAGCAGGGTCTCCAGCTCGTGCGCCACCTGGTCCTCGGTGCCGGCGATGTGGCCGGTCAGGCCGGACTCGTACAAGCCGCGCTCCTTGCCGGTCATGGTGAGGGTCGCCACGCGCTCGGCGGGCGGCAGCGGCGGGAAGGTGCCGTGGGTGCGGGAGTGCGCCATCGACCAGGCCTCCGGGATCAGCAGCCGCCGGGCCTCCTCGGGGGTGCCGGCCACGGCGATCGTGCCCGAGACGACGACGTAGGGCTCCGCGGCCCAGGGGGAGGGGCGGAACGACTCGCGGTACGTGTCGATGCCGCGCCGCATCCGGTCCCGGTTCCTGAGGTCGCCGATGACCATGGGCAGGCCCGCGCGGGCGGCGACGGCGGCGCCCTCGCCCATCGCCAGGACGAACGGCGGCACGGTCAGGCCCTCGGCGGGCCGGGCGTGGACTCCGGTGGGGGAGGTGCCCCGGAACCAGCCGAGCAGCTCCGCGAGCTGGGCTTCGAAGTCGTCGGCGTCGCCCTTGTCACGGCCCAGGGCCCTGCGCACGCCGTCCGTGAAACCGACCGACCGGCCGAGCCCCATGTCGATCCGCCCGGGGAACAGCGACTCCAGCACGCCGAACTGCTCGGCCACGACCAGGGGACGGTGGTTGGGCAGCATCACCCCGCCGGTGCCGACCCGGATCGTCCGGGTGGCGCCCGCCACGGCCGCGGCCAGCACGGTCGGGGCCGAACCGGCGACGCCGGGCACACCGTGGTGCTCCGAGACCCAGAACCGGTGGTAGCCGAGCCGCTCCAGCTCCTGCGCGAGCCGCACGGTGTCGCGCAGCGCCTCGGGGTGGGTGTGCCCCTCGCGGGTGCGGGAGCGGTCGAGGACGGACAGGCGCACGGGATCCATACCAGCTTCTACGCCGGGCGGCCCCGCCGGTATTCCGTCGTTCCGCGTGGGCCACCGGCCCCGCCGGTATTCCGTCGTTCCGCGCCGGCCACCGGCGGAAAACCGCGTGACCGTCTCCGCGCACGTCAGGACAATGCTGCGGTACCCGTAACGAAAGGCGGCCCACCGTGACCGTCCCCAACGTCCTGCTCTCCGGCATCGTCGGATCGACCGCCTACGGTCTCGCGCGCCCCGGCTCCGACATCGACCGTCTCGGTCTGTTCGCCGCGCCCACCGAGGAGCTGCACGGTCTGCGCCGGCCGAAGGAGTCACACGTCAGCACGGCGCCGGACCGCACCCTGCACGAGGCCGGCAAGTGGTGCCGGCTGGCCCTCGGCGGCAACCCGACCGCCATGGAGCTGGTGTGGCTCCCGGACGACCTGTACGAGGTCCGCACCCCGCTCGGCGACGAGCTCATCGGCATCCGCACGTCGTTCCTGAGCGCCAAGCGGGCCCGGGACGCCTACCTCGGTTACGCCACCCAGCAGTTCCGCAGGCTGGAGGCGCGCGGCGACGGTTCCTTCTCCGCCGACACCCGCAGGCGCACCGCCAAGCACGCCCGGCATCTCAAACGGCTGTGCGCGCAGGGCCTGGAGCTGTACACCACCGGGCGGCTGTCGATACGCGTCGACGACCCGGAGGCGTACCACGCCTTCGGCGAGCGCGTCGCCGCCGACCCGTCGGCCGCCCTGCCCCTGCTCCGACACTATGAGGCCGCGTTCGACGAGGGCCCCACGGCGCTGCCGGACGAACCCGACGAGGCGCCGGTCGAAGCCTGGCTGCGCCGGGTCCGGGCCTGCTTCTGGGCGGAGGCGAGCTCAGCCGTCGGGGCGTAGCGAGCCGCCTGCCGGGTGGTGTCACCGCCGCCCCGGCGGGGTGCCTCAGTCGTCCGCGCCCACGAGCATCCGCACCTCGAACTCCTCGTGCGTGGCGGGATCCTCGGCCGGGCCCCGGTCCAGCACCGTGCCGAGCCAGCCCAGCATGAATCCCGCGGGGATGGAGACGATGCCGGGGTTCTGCAGCGGGAACCAGGCGAAGTCGGCCTCGGGGTAGAACGAGCCCGGCGCCGAGGAGACGACGGGGGAGAAGACGGCCGGCACGACGGAGCAGAGCAGCCCGCCGTACAGGCTGAGCAGGGCCCCCTTCGCGCTGAAGCGCCGCCAGAAGAGGGTGTAGACGATCGTCGGCAGGATCGCGGACGCCGCGATGGCGAAGGCCAGGAAGGCGAGCGTCGCGGTGTTCGCCCCCCAGGCGACAAGTGCCAGCAGAATGCCGAGGACCCCGATGACCGCCCCGGACAGCCGGGCCACGGTCAGCTCCTCCGTCTCGCCGGCCCGGCCCTTGCGGATCACCTCGCTGTACAGGTCGTGGGCGAGGGAGGACGCCGCGGCCAGAGTGAGACCGACCGCCACGGCCAGCAGCGTCAGATACGCCAGACAGGTCAGCAGCGCGGTCAGGACACTGCCGCCCAGCTCGTGCGCGAGCAGCAGGACGGAGGCGTTGCCGGTGCGGTCCGTGCTCTCGATGGCCTCCCGGCCGAGCAGCGCGGTGGCGCCGAGCCCGAGGACGCCGGCGCCGAGACAGACCGCCCCGACCAGCCCGACGGCCCACACCACCGAGGAGCGCAGCACCCTGGCGTCGCGCGGGGTGAGCAGCCGCATCAGCACATGGGGCAGGGCGGCGAGGCCCAGCACGATGGCCAGTTCCAGACTGAGGAAGTCCAGCTTGTCGCCGACCGTGCCGCCGTAGCGCAGCCCGGGTTCGAGGAAACTCAGCCCCGAACCGCTGCGTTCGGACGCCCGCTCCAGCAGCGCGTCGGGGTTCCAGTCGAAGCGGTGCAGCACCCAGCCGGCCGTGAACAGCACACCCGCCACCAGCATCACGGCCTTGATGATCTGGATGACCGTCGCGCCCGGCATACCGCCGACGGAGGCGTACAGGATCACGAACACGCCGATCACGACCACGCACAGGGTGCGGGTGGTGCCGCTCGGCACACCGGTGAACTGGGTCAGCAGGGCCACGCTGCCCACGAGTTGGGCCACCAGGTAGAGCGTGGCGATCACCAGGATGCACACCGCCAGCGCCACCCGGACCGGCCGCTGCCGCCGCGGCAGGCGCAACGCCACGGTGTCTCCGAGGGTGAACCTGCCCGTGCGGTGCAGGGGTTCGGCGATCAGCAGCAGCACCGTCATCCAGGCGACCGTGGTGCCGCCGAGGTACATCAGACCGTCGTACCCGGTCAGGGCGACCAGCCCGGTGCTGCCCAGCAGGGTGGCGGCGGACAGGTAGTCACCGCACAGGGCGAGGCCGTTGCGCAGCGGCGACATGGCGCGGTCACCGAGGTAGAACTCGCTGATCTCGTCGCGCTGAGGCGCGGTCAGCAGGGCCGTGAACAGGGTGATCACGACCACGGTCAGGAACAGGACGAACGTCAGCTGCAGACTGCTGTCGTCGATGGCGGCGGCGCTCACCACGTGCGGAACTCCCTCGACCCGGGCCGGAGCGGCGCCGAACGGGCGCGGCGGCTCTCGGTCTCCCGCAGCCGGGACCGCAGGCCGCGGGCGAGCGGATCCACCCGGGTGCGCATGTGCCGCATGTGGCACCAGACGGTCACGCCCATGAGGGCGAACTGCCCGAGTCCGAGGATCAGTCCGACTGTGACGCGGCCGAACAGCGGCAGGTTCATCACCGCCGGCACAAAACTCGACAGCAGCACGTACAGCAGGAATCCGCCGACCGACAGGACGGTCGCCCTGACGCCGAACCGGCGCTGTGCACGGCGTAGGGAGTGGAATTCGGGATGGTCGGATATACGCGGGGGCGCAGTGTGTTCGATGTGCGGAAGCGGGAATGCGGGGATGTCGTCCCGTTGCGGAGAGAATTCGGGCACAGGCGCACCTTCTTCGCTGCATCGTGCCCCGCACTCGACCCCGTGGGGTCAGTGGACGCGTCCGGTTTCCGGGCAGGGTGAAGGGGCGCCGGACGCGGGATGGGGGTGCGGGCTCTGTGGGGGGTGTGAATCCGTAAAACTGAGAGCGGAGTATGTCAGTGCTGTGCTTGAGACATCAACGGTAAGGCTTGATTCACCTGTGCCGATGGCTTGTTCACGCCCCGCCGCACAGTACGGACCATTTCCGGTTCCGGTGTCCCGCATGCGTTTAGGGTGGGCGGTGTGAGTGACGATCGCAGCAAAGCCCCGCTGGCCGTGTTCGACCTGGACAACACCCTCGCCGACACCACGCACCGGCAGGGCTTCCTGGAGCGCAGGCCGAAGGACTGGGACGGCTTCTTCTCGGCGGCGCCGCAGGACCCGCCCGTCCCGGAGGGCATCGCGCTGGTCCGGGAGCACGCGCGGCAGTGCGAGATCCTCTACCTGACCGGGCGGCCCGAGCGCTGCCGGCGCGACACCCTCGCATGGCTCGCCGCCCAGGGCCTGCCCGAGGGGCGCGTGTACATGCGGCGGGACGCCGACCGGCGCCCCGCCCGGTTCACCAAGCTGGAGATCCTGCGGCGGCTCGCCCGCACCCGCGAGGTCCGCGTCCTCGTCGACGACGACGAACTGGTCTGCGCCGACGCCCGCCGCGCGGGCTTCACCGTCGTCCGGGCCGACTGGGTGACCCGGTCCGCCGAGATGAAGGCGGCGCAGGAGCGCGAAGGGCGGACCTGAGCACTACTCCGTCTCGTCCAGACGGAAGCCCACCTTGAGCCCCACCTGCCAGTGGGCGATCCGGCCGTCCTCGAGCTGGCCGCGCACCTGCGTCACCTCGAACCAGTCCAGGTTGTGCAGCGTCTGCGAGGCCCGGCCGATGCCGTTGCGGATGGCCTGGTCGACGCCGTCCGGTGAGGTGCCGACGATCTCCGTGACCCGGTAGGTGTGGTTCGACATGCCGCTGCCCTTCTTCCAGTGACGTTCCTGTGACGGGAGTGTCACGCGTCATTCCACCGTGCCCCAGGCGGCGGCGATGCGCGAGACGTCGTCTCCCACCGTCGCCGCCGCCGGGTTCCCCGATGTCAGCGCGCCACGCTCAGCGACAGCGCGAACCGGCCCGGGCTGTCGGTCCACCAGTGGGTCAGTTCGAGGCCCGCCGCCGACAGTTCGGCGCGCACGCCCTCCTGCCGGAACTTCGCCGAGATCTCGGTCCGCATCTCCTCACCCGCGGCGAAGTCGACGGCGAGATCGAGGGCCGGCACCTTCACCGTCTGCGCCCTGCGCGAGCGCAGCCGCATCTCGATCCATTCGTGCTCCGCGTTCCACAACGCCACGTGGTCGAACGCGCCGGGATCGAAATCGCCGCCCAGCTCGCGGTTGATCACCGAGAGCACGTTCTTGTTGAACGCGGCCGTCACCCCCGCCCCGTCGTCGTACGCCCGGACCAGCACCTCCTCGTCCTTGACCAGGTCCGTGCCCAGCAGCAGGGCGTCACCCGGGGCGAGCAGGGCGCGCACCGACGTCAGGAACGCGGTGCGCTCGGCGGGCAGCAGATTGCCGATCGTGCCGCCGAGGAACGCCACCAGCCGCGGCCCCGGCGTGTCCGGCAGGGTCAGTTCCGCGGTGAAGTCGGCGATCAGCGCGTGCACGTCCAGTCCCGGCCGCTCGGCGGCGAGGGCCTGCCCGGCCTGGGTGAGGGCACTCTCGCTGACGTCCACCGGGACATAGGTGTGCAGGTCCGTGAGGGCGTCGAGCAGATGCCGGGTCTTCTCCGAGGATCCGGAGCCGAGCTCGACCAGGGTGCGCGCCCGGGTCGCCGCGGCGATGTCGCCGGAGCGCGCGAGGAGGATCTCCCGCTCGGCGCGCGTCGGGTAGTACTCCTCCAGTTCGGTGATCTTCTCGAACAGGTCGCTGCCGTGCGCGTCGTAGAACCACTTCGGCGGCAGCGACTTGGGGCGGCCGGTCAGACCCCGGTGGACGTCCGCGCGCAGCGCGGCGTCCGTGGCGTCCTCGGGCAGGGTGCGGGTGAGGTGGAACGGGCTCACGTACGGGGCTCCTTCGGTGAGGCGGGCACGCAGGCGTCGGCCGGCTCCTTCAGCGGCGTCAGCAGCACATCGGTGCGGCTCGCCGCGAGGAGGGTGCGGTCGGGGACCTCCCGCCAGTGCGGATCGTCGTCGTAGGGCTCGGAGGCCACGACGGTGCCGCCGCCGGGCCGGGTGAGGTACCAGAGGGTGTCGCCCCAGGCGGTCGCGGTGATCGTGTCGCCGTTGGTGAGGAGGAGGTTCAGCCGGGATCCGGGGGCCGCGGCGGCGACCTCCAGGACCGTGTCCGCCAGCGCCTGCCCCTCCTCGTCGCCGCCGCGCAGCCGGGCCAGCACCAGCGCCCACACGAGCGCCGAGTCGTTGCGCGCCTCCAGGGACAGCAGGTCCTCGTGCGGCAGCGTCCGGGAGACGGCGGCCAGGGAGCCGGGCCAGCCCTTCACCGCCCCGTTGTGGCTGAACAGCCAGGTGCCCGCGGCGAACGGCGCCGCGGCGGCCTCCGCGTCCGCGCCCGACAGGGTCGCGTCCCGCACCGCCGCGAGCAGCGCCGAGGACCGTACGACCCGGGCGAGATCGGCGAAGGAGAGGTCCGCCCAGACCGGTCCCGCCCGGCGGTAACGGGCCGGCACCGGGTCGTCCTCGGCGTACCAGCCCACGCCGAAACCGTCGGCGTTGACCGTCCCGTACTTCTGGTGCCGGGGCGCCCACGACTGCCGGTACAGCCCGTACGGGGGCTCCACCAGGAGCCGCCCCAGCGCCTCCGGCGGCCCCACGTAAGCGACATGACGGCACATCAGACGTCCTCCGACCGGGCCGTGCGGAACCCGGAGAAGATCTGCCGCCGGACCGGGTAGTCCCAGTTGCGGAACGTGCCCCGGCAGGCCACCGCGTCCACGGCGAACGAACCGCCGCGCAGCACCTTGTGGTCGGGCCCGAAGAAGACCTCCGAGTACTCCTTGTACGGGAACGCCTTGAAGCCGGGGTACGGCAGGAAGTCGCTGGCCGTCCACTCCCAGACGTCGCCGATCAACTGGCGTACGCCGAGCGGCGACTCGCCCGCCGGGTAGCTCCCGGCGGGCGCCGGACGCAGGTGCCGCTGGCCGAGGTTGGCGTGCTCCGGCCCCGGCTCGGCGTCGCCCCACGGGTAGCGCATCGAACGGTCGCCGGCCGGGTCGTACCGGGCGGCCTTCTCCCATTCGGCCTCCGTGGGCAGCCTGCGTCCCGCCCAGCGGGCGTAGGCGTCGGCCTCGTACCAGCACACGTGCAGCACCGGCTCGTCCGGCGGGACGACCTCGGTGACGCCGAACCGGCGCCGGAGGAACTGCTTGCCGTCGCGCCGCCAGAACAGCGGGGCGTCGATGCCGTGCCCGCGGATGTGCGCCCAGCCGTCGGCGGTCCACCACCGCGGGTCGTCGTAACCGCCGTCCTCGATGAACGCCTGGTAGGCGCCGTTCGTGACCGGCGTGGTGTCGATGCGGAAGGGGGCCACCTCACGCCGGTGCGCGGGGCGCTCGTTGTCCAGGGCCCACGGCTCGCCGGAGGTGCCCATCGTGAACGGGCCGCCCGGGACGAGCACTTCGGACGGGCCGGTGAACAGCGGCGCCGGTTCCGGGTCGGGTGCCGTCAGGGCCTGCGGCCCGGTGCGGAGCTGATGGGTGATCAGCATGGTCTCGTCGTGCTGCTGTTCGTGCTGCGCGATCATCCCGAAGGCGAACCCGGCCTCCGTCAGCCGTGTCCCGTGGAACGTGGCCCGCTCCAGCACGTCCAGGGCCCGGCCGCGCACGTCGGCCGCGTAGGTGCGGGCCTCGGCGGGTGACAGCAGCGGCAGTTTCGGCCGCTCGGCACGCGGGTGTTCGAAGGCGTCGTAGAGGCCGTCTATCTCGGGCCGTATCGCCTCGTGCCCGGCGACCGCCCGCAGCAGCCACTGCTCCTCCTGGTTGCCGATGTGCGCGAGGTCCCACACCAGCGGCGACATCAGCGGCGAGTGCTGCGCGGTCAGGTCCGGGTCCTCCACACAGCTCGTCAGCAGGGTGGTGCGCTCGCGGGCGACGACGAGTGAGGCGACCGCCCGCTCCCGGAGCACCTCGGGGTCGACGGCCTGGGTGTCGACGGCGGATTCGGTGTCGGTCATGGGCGGAAGTCCTTCCCGTGGGCGCGACCGTCCACGCCGCGCTGTCGGTCGAGCAGGTCGTCGGCGGGGCAGCGGCCCAGGACGACGTAGCGGTCCAGATAGGCCGTGACGGCCTCGACGACCTCGGGGCCGGCCCCCAGCCGGGGCAGGGCGTCCAGCGCGGTCGTGAAGCACGTGACGGCCACCTCGCGCAGTTCCGCGTCGGCCAGACCGCCGCGGGCCGCGTCGAGCCACAGCGGGTTGTGCGGCGCGGGCAGCCCCAGCGTCCGCTCGGCCAGCGGCTTCACGGCCCGGTAGACGGTCTCGGCGGCCTCCGGGTCGTCGAACAGCGCCGCCGTCACGGCCAGCGGCACGATCCAGCCGTCGTCGCCCGGCTGCGCGTCGATCATGCGCAGTTCGAGATGGCCACGCGGCCTGACCGGCGGGAACAGCGTCGTGACGTGGTAGTCCAGATCCTCCCGGGTGGGCGGCCGGGGCTCGCCCGTGCGGATCCAGTCCCGGAAGCTGAGCCCCTCGGGAACGTCCCAGGGGCCGCCCTCCCGCCGTACGCACATCACGGGGGAGTCCAGCACGTGCCGGGCCCAGGCGCCGCGCGGGTCGGCGTCCAGGCGTGGTCCGCCCGCCCGGCCGGCGCCGATGCGGGTCCACGTCAGCTGCCGGGTGGACAGCCAGCCGGTCGGCCGGTTGCCGGCGAGCGGGGAGTTGGCGAACGCGGCCACCAGGACCGCGCCCAGGTGATGGGCCAGCCACCAGCGCCGCACCAGGCCGAGCGGCCCGGGCTCCTCGTGGCCTGCGTCCAGGCACACCTGCACGGAGGCGGAGGTGCACATCATGGCGCGGCCGGCGGGGCCGGTGCGGTCCAGGCACGCCTCCATGGCGTCGTAGCGCGGTTCGCGCAGGTACCGGCGGGGTTCGTGCCAGGGATCCTGGCCGAGGCCGACGAGACGGAGGCCGTCGTCGCGCAGTACCGCGCGGACGGCGTCCAGATCGGCGGAGACGGTGGCGACGACCTCCGTCAGGGAGTCGGCGGGGGGCGAGCTCAGCTCCAGCTGGCCGCCGGGTTCCACGGTGAGCGCCGACCTCAGGGGAACGGCGCGCAGAGCGGCGTAGGCCGCTTCCAGCCGTTCGGGTGTGACGGGGAGCTGCGGTGCGCGCAGCTCGTGGACGAGCCATTCCACCTCCACACCGAGGCGGCGTGGCGGGCCGGTCTTGAAACAGATGCCGCGGACGAGAGCCTCGACCTCGGCTTCGGACAGTGCGGTGCGTGGCCGGGTACAGCCACCTACCGAATCGGACATGTCGGGATCCTCCTGAGATTCCACCATGCCACCGGTCCGGGCTCTTCGGCGGCCCGGGCCGGGATCACCGTCCCACCCAAGACGTTCATGCCGTTCCGCACAAGGGGGCGAAGCGGGGCGTTCCCGGGCGGTCATACGGCGCGGCCCGGCGTTTCCAGGGACTTTGCCCGGCGTTCTCCCTCGGCGAAAACCCTGTTGCACCGAGGATCGGACATCACTCACGATGCTTGCGTGAACATGGCAAGACAGGCCGCGCGGGGCGCGGTCACGACGTGGACGGGGGTCGCGTCGTGAGCGCGCGTCTGCGCGGTATCGCGCGGGAGACCGAGCAGATCGTCGCGGCCGGGGCCTACCGCGCGCCGGACGGGCGCGAGGTCTCGATCGCGCCGCAACTGCGGGCGGCACGCGAGGGGACGCGCCTGTACGGGCCGGAACCGGTGCCGGTACCCGCCGATCGGGTGACGGGCGGGCGGACGACCCTGATCGAGGTCACGGGCGAGAGCAGCCTGGAGGCGGCCCACCGGCTGGGCGGCCACGTGGCCGTGCTGAACTTCGCCTCCGCCCGGAACCCCGGTGGCGGCTACCTGAACGGCGCCCAGGCCCAGGAGGAGGCCCTGTGCCGGGCCTCCGCGCTGTACGCCTGCCTGGCCGGCGTCCGGGCCTTCTACGACCACCACCGGGCCCACCGCGACCCGTTCTACACGGACCGTGTCATCCACTCACCGGCCGTGCCCGTCTTCCGCGACGACCGGGGCGGCCTGCTGGCCGAGCCGTACACCGCGGGTTTCCTGACCTCGCCCGCCCCCAACGCGGGCGTGGTGCTCCGCACGGCGCCCGAACGGGCCCACGAGCTGCCGCGGGTGCTCGCGGTCAGGGCCGAACGCGTCCTGGAGACGGCCGCCGCGCACGGTTACCCCCGGCTCGTCCTGGGTGCCTGGGGCTGCGGCGTGTTCCGCAACGACCCCGCGCAGGTGGCGGAGGCCTTCCGGGCGCTGCTCGGGCCCGGGGGCCGGTTCGCCCGGACCTTCGAGCACGTGGTGTTCGGAATCCTGGACCGCACACGGGACCGTGCCGTCCTCGCCGCCTTCGAGGAGGCGTTCAGCTCCAGCCGTAGCGCTCCTGCAGCCGGCGCCTGACCAGGTTGAACCGCATGCGGTCCAGGGCGCAGGCCTCCCGGCGCATGCCGTCCTCGTGCAGGCGCAGCACCCGGTCCACGTCGACCCACGAATCCCGGCCCGTACGGTCCCACGGCCCCCTGCCGATCGGCACCCACTCCAGGTCGCCGTCGTGCCGCTTGCTGGACAGCTGCACGGCCAGGAAGGTGCCGCCGGCCTCGCGGGCGACCACCAGCACCGGGCGGTCCTTGCCCCGGCCGTCGTTCTCCTCGTAGGGCACCCACGTCCACACGATCTCCCCGGGGTCCGGGTCGCCGTCGTGCGCGGGGGAGTACTCCGTCCGCACCCGGCCCACCTCGCGCGGGTCGGCCTGGACGGTGGCGGAGGGGCCGTGACGGCCGGGGACGTGCTCGTCGGCAAACGTGCTCACGGGGGCACCTTAGAGGCTGCCCCCACGAGCACGCCGCCCGGGTTCACTTGTCGTCCACCGGCACCTTCTGCGCGTGTCCGTTGAGGGCGGAGGCGTCCTGCGGTGCCGGCCCGCCGCGGTCCATCGACGCGAGCAGCTGACGGGCCAGGCCCAGCCCCGTGCCGCCCATGGTGAGCGCCTTGGCGAACAGGTCCGCCATGCCGTCGGCGCCGTTGAGCAGCACCATGTTGTCGACGTTGCCGAACGCGGACGCGCCCGCCTGCACGATCTCCGGCCACTTCTCGGCGAGTTGCTGGGCGACGACGGCCTCCTGGTTCTCCGCCAGCGCGGCGGCACGGGCCTTGATGGCGTCCGCCTCCGCGAGGCCCCTGGCCTTGGCCGCCTCGGCCTCCGCCAGGCCCTTGGCCCGCGAGGCCGCCGCCTCCGCCTCACCGGTGGCCCGGGTCGCCTGCGCGGCCGCCTCGCCCCGCGCCTTGGTCGCCTCCGCGTCGGCACCCGCGGCCGTCTTGACCCGGGTCGCCTCGGCCGCCGCCGCGAGCTCCGTCTCCTTCGCCTGCGCCTGGGCCGACGAGATGCGCGCGTCGCGGTCGGCCTCGGCCAGGGTCCGCGTCTCGTAGGCCGCCGCGTCGGCGGGCTTGCGGACGTCCGCCTGGAGTTGCTGTTCGCGCCGGTGCGCCTCCAGCTCCGCGACCCGGGTCTCCTGGACGACGACCTCCTGCCGTGCGCCGGCCTCCGCGAGCGGTCCGGCCTGCCGGGCCTTGGCGGCCGCCTTGTCGCGCTCGGCCTGGTAGCCGGCCTGGAGGATCTCGCTGTCCCGGGTGGCCTCCGCCATCCGGGCGAACGACTGCTGCTCGGCCTCGGTGGCCAGCCGGTTCGCCTCGGCCTGCGCGATGCGCGCGTCGCGCTGCACGGCCGCCGCGTGCGGCATGGCTAGGTTCTGGATGTAACCGGTCGGGTCCTCGATCTCGTGGATCTGCAGCGAGTCCACGATCAGGCCCAGCTTCTCCATCTCGGTGCCGCACGCGGCCCGCGTCTGCCCGGTGAGCTTCTCCCGGTCCCTGATCATGTCCTCGACCGTCAACCCGCCCACGATGGACCGCAGATGACCCGCGAAGACGTTGTGCACACGCTCCGACATCAGCTTCTGCTGGTCGAGGAACCGGCGGGCCGCGTTGGCGATCGACACGAAGTCGTCACCCACCTTGAAGATGACCACGCCCCGCACCTTGAGCGGAATGCCCTGGTGGGTCACGCAGTCCACCTGCAGTTCCGTCTCGTTCAGATCGAGCGACAGTTTGCGCACCGCCTGCACCCCGGGCATCACGAGCGTGCCGCGACCGGTGACGATGCGGAAGCCCATCCCCTCCTCGAGGCCCTCCGTGCGGTGCTTGGACCCCGAGATGATCAGTGCCTCGTTGGGTTCGGCGACCCGCCACATGAGCTTGAACAGACCGATCAGCACGAGGACGGCGGCGACCGCCACCCCCGCTACGACGCCGACGACCATCGGCATTCGCCCCCTTTGGATGGTGCCCTCTCGGCACCGAACGAAGGGGAGTGTGCTCCTCGGCGGAGCGCGGGTACAGCCACCGGCGCATCCTTGACGCAAGCTTGACACCCACGGCTCTCACCTGCGCCGCAGTGGGCTCAACCGTCGTACGCCGCCGTGACGTAGACGGTCCTCGGGGGCAGGTACTCGACCACCATCACGACCGTGCCCGTCTCGATGCGGTCCGTCGCCGACGCCGGGTGGGCGAGGAAGTGCTCGGCGCCGCCGCGCACCCGGACGATCACCTCGCCGACCAGCCCGGGCCCGATCGTTCCGGTGACCCGCCCCATGAGCCCGACCATCGACGCGTCCGCCATGACATCAGCGTACGGTCGCTCAGGCGGCGGCGGAACGCTCCGGGACCGGCGGCGACGGCCACTTCACGTCCCAGCGCAGCTCCGCCTCCAACTGCGCGGCCACCTGCACCAGCAGCGGCTCGCTGTTCGCGGGGCCCAGCAGCTGCGCGCCCACCGGCAGCCCGTCCGGGGTGAACCCGGCGGGCACGTTGACGCCCGGCCAGCCCAGCACGTTCCACGGCCAGGCGTACGGACACGCGGCGATCATCGCCCGGTCGGTGGCGAACCCGCTGAGTTCCAGCAGGGCCCCGATCCGCGGCGGGGGAGCGGCCGTCGTGGGCGCGAGGACGACGTCGTACGAGGTGAAGAAACCGCCGATGCGCCGGTGCAGCACGCTCTCCGCACGCCTGGCCGCCCGCAGCGGGGCCCCGCCGAGCAGCCGCCCCAGCCGGGCCGCGCCCCGGGTGCGCCGGTCCAGCAGCGCCGGGAACGGCGCCTCGCCCACCCGCTCGGCGATCCCGGCCGTGGCACGCGGCACGAACGTCAGCCCGATCTGCCCGTACGGCGGGTCCGCCTCCTCGACGAAGTGGCCCAACGCGCTGAGCCGCTCGGCCAGTTCGACCACCCGCGCGCGCACCTCGGGCAGGAGCCGGGCGGGCACCGCCGTGAAGGGCGGCTTGAGGGAGAGCGCGATGCGCAGCCGTCCGGGGTCGCGGCCGACGGCCCCGGACACGTCCAGGGCCGGGGGCCGGTGCGGGTCCTGCGGGTGGTTGCCGCTCGCGGCGTCCAGCAGCAGGGCCGCGTCCGCGACCGTGCGGGCCAGGGTGCCGTTGACGGTGATGCCCTGGAAGGACTCGCCGCGCGGCCAGGTCGAGATACGGCCGCGCTGCGGCTTGATGCCGACCAGATGGGTCCAGGCGGCCGGGATCCGCACCGATCCGGCGCCGTCCGAGCCCAGCGCGGCGGGTACCAGACCGGCGGCGACCGCGGCGGCCGAGCCGCCCGAGGAGCCCCCGGGTGTGTGGTCGGTGCTCCAGGGGTTGCGGGTCGCGCCGAAGGCGGGCCCCTCGGTGAAGGGCCACTGCCCGAACTCGCAGGTGTTGGTCTTGCCGACGATCACGGCTCCGGCCGCGCGCAGCCGCCGTACCGCCTGGCCGTCCTCGGTGACCGGCGGGAACTCCCCGCAGCAGCCGAACGCGGTCGGCTCACCGGCCACGTCCATGTCGTCCTTCACCGCGACCGGCACGCCGAGCAGCGGCTTTCGGGCACCGTGCGCGGCACGTTCGCGGTCCGCGGCGTCGGCTTCCGCGAGTGCGGCCTCGGCCCGGACGATCCGGAAGGCGTTCAGGCTCCCCTGGGACGCTTCGATCCGCGCCAGCGTCCGCTCGACCAGCGCCCTTGAGGTCACCTCCCCGGCGGCGAGCGCGCGGGCGGTCTCCGCCAGGCCTTCGGAACGGTCGAGCGCCATACGGACACCTCCGGAATCGGCTGTCTACCGAACGGTAACGTCCGGTCGCCGGTGGCGGAATGCCGACGACAGGAGTGTAAGTCCACCCACCCGCCGCGGCTCCCTCACCGGTCGCGCCGGCCCCTGCTCGAACCATTGACGGCCCGTCCCGTCGCCTCTACGTTCTGAGCCCCACTTTTCGATCGATGTCCCGAACTTTGTTCGTTATATCGAACCCGGTGTTCCAGGGAGAGCCGTCCGTGACCTCACGCCCCGCCCCGTCCCGCCGCTCACTGCTGCGCGCCCTGGCCGCCGTGCCCGCCTCGGCGGTCCTGCTCGGCGAGGCGCCCGGACTCCTCGGCACCGCCCTGGCCGCCGCACCCCCGAACGGCTCGGCCACCCGCTACACCATCGTGCCGTTCCTCAACAGTGATGACGGCACGGTCGACGTCTACCAGTCGGACGACGCCACCGACTTCCGGCTGCTGCGTTCCTCCGCGTACACACCACCCGCCAACCGGATCCGTGACGCCTCGGTCATCAGACACACCGACGGCTACTACTACGTCACCTACACCACTCACACCTGGCAGGACCCCAGCACGACCATCGGCTTCGCCCGCAGCTCCGACCGCGTCGACTGGACGTTCCTGTACGACTACCCCGTGCCCATCGCGGGCCTCTCCCGCGCCTGGGCACCCGAGTGGTTCGTCGACAGCGACGGCAGCGTGAGCGTCATCGTGTCCTGCTCCACCACGAACGACGAGTGGATCTTCACGCCGTACCTGATGCGGGCCACGAACTCGGCCCTGTCGCAATGGAGTCCACCCGTCGCGCTCTCCGGCATCGGCGCCAACCACATCGACACGTTCATCGTGAAGACCGGCTCGACCTACCACGCCTTCCCGAAGAACGAGACGACGAAGTACATCGAGTACGCCACCGCCTCGAACCTCACCGGTCCGTACACCATCCGCCGCACCGGCGACTGGGCGGGGTGGGGCAGCTACCGCGAAGGTCCCGCCCTGGTCCGGCTGGACAACGGCGACTGGCGCATCTTCTTCGACGGCTACGGCGACGGGACCTACTACTACAGCGACAGCCACGACACCTTCGCCACCTGGACGGCCCCCGCCGCCCTGCCCCTGATCTCCGGTACGGCCCGGCATTTCACGGTCGTCAAGGAGACGGTCCCGGGCGGCCCTGCCCTGGCCCGGAACGTCACGCGCTCCTTCCGGTCGGCCAACTACTCCACCCGCTACTGGCAGCAGCAGTCCTCACTGCTCAACCTGCCCGTGGTCAGCGCCTCCAGCACCACGGCAGAGAAGAAGGCCGCCACCTTCACGGTCGTCGCCGGCCTCGCCGACGGCAGCGGCTGCTCCCTGCGCGACACCGCCGGGAACTACCTGCGCCACTGGGACTTCCGCGCCCGCTTCGATCCGAACGACGGCACGAGCACCTTCGCCGAGGACGCCACATTCATCCTCCGGGCCGGTACGGCATCGGGCTCGGTCCGCTTCGAGTCGTACAACTACCCCGGCCGCTACCTGCGCCACTACGCCTACCAGCTCCGCGTGGACCGCCCCGACGGCACGGACCGGTTCCGCCAGGACAGCTCGTTCGTGCCGGTGACGGCCTGGGGCTGAGCGGTTCCGGGCGCCTCAGCCGATGTCGAAGACATTCGGCAGGCGGAGACGGTAGCGGGTGCGGTCGTGCCGCTTGAACGCCTCCAGCTCGGGGGCCCGGTGCAAGGGCGTCACGGTGCACCGTTCGGCGGTCGAGCCGGTCTGCTCCAGGAGGGCGTTCACGGCCTGGCGGGCCGAGGTGTTGGCGCCCTCCATGGTGGCGAGGTCGATGGGGACGGCCACGTAGTCGCCCGCCAGGAAGAAGTTGGGGATTCTCGTGGCCGACCGAGGGCGGTGGTGGAAGGTCCCCACCGGATGGATCAGCAGCTGCTCCTCGTTGACCGGGTGCGGAGTGCCCAGTCCGTCCACGGCCGGATCGAGGAACCAGGAATGCAGCACGGAGTCCTTCAGGATGGTGCGGCCGCTGTCGTTGAGCGCCGCCTTGAGCTGCGCCCACACCTCGCGGGCGACTTCGGAACGGGTGCACTGCTTGGCCGTCCTGCCGTACAGGATGCCCGGGCGGTCCCACTCGGAGACGTCCACGGACAGGCAGTCCGCGACCGTCCCGTCGCCGAAGTCGGCCGGGAAGTCGTGACCCGGCCAGTGCTGGGCCTGGGCGATCGCGGTCAGCGACCACGGGGAGTCGATGAGGTTGAGGTGACCGTGCAGGATCGGCGTACGTTCGGTCAGATAGAACTGGATGCCGGTCATCCAGTCCGTCTCCAGCCGGTCGCACCGGGCCAGTTGGGGGTCGGCGGCGCGTACGGCGGAATTCCAGGTGCGGCGGGCGTGCTCGACCGGCATCGCCGAAATGTAATGGTCGGCGGTGACGGTCCGGCGCGCGCCTCCCGGTTCCTCCACGACGGCTCCGGTGATCACACCCCCGCCCAGGGTCAGGTCCCGCACGGTGAAGCCGACGCGGAACTCGACGCCGAGTGAGGTCAAGTACGTCACCCAGGGGTCGATCCAGGCCTCATTGGTGGGTGCGTTGAGGATGCGGTCCAGCGGTCCGTCCGCGCCCCGGCCGAGGAGGTTGAACACGAAGGCCTCCATCAGGGTGGCGACCGTACGGGTGCTGGCCTCCTCCGCCTTGGTGGCCACGATGTTGCGGGTGATGCCGACGGCGAGGATCCGCCGGTAGTCGTCGGACATCCGCTCGGCCCGTACGAACTCCCACCACGGCGTGCGCTCCCACACCTCGTCACGGCGCTCGTCGCAGCTGGTGAGGAAGACCAGGAAGCGGTTGGCGAAGTAGAGGGCCTCGTGGAGGGGGAGGCTGAAGGCCGTGTCCAGGACCGCGGTGAGCGCGCGGCGGATCTCGTCGGGGGTGAGTTCGACAGGGGTGTTGCCGGGCCAGGGGAGCGGGAGCCGGATGTCCTCACGGCCGCCCGACCGGGCGAACAGCATCTCTTTGGGGGCGACGAGGTTGTCGTGGACGCCGCCCGGGTTGCCGGGGAACGGGATGCGCCGCATGGTGTCGGGCAGGTTGTGGTAGATGCCGGGGATGAAACGGAAGCCGTGCTCCCCCGGCAGGGGGCGGCGGCCGCCCGTGCCGCTGCCCGGTACGTCCATGCTGCGTGCCTTGCCGCCCAGCGCCTTGCGCTCGTAGACCGTGACCCGGAAGCCGCGCTCGGCGAGTTCGTGTGCGGCCGTGAGCCCGGCGACGCCCCCGCCCAGTACGGCCACCGTCTGTGCCGCTGCGCCGTTCCCGGCCGAGGCCCGTTGAGCCGTCCCGAGGGCGAGCCCGCCGGTGGCCGCGGCGGTGCCCAGGAATCTTCTGCGTGTGGTGCCGCCCATCACTACCCCTTACCGTCGGTAACACCGGCGCATGAGGATAGGGGTGAGGTGGCGGACCCGGAAGGTGCGGACGCGACCTTGGCTTGATGCCGCCGTACCCGGCGGCAGGAAGGGGACCGGGCCACCACGGCCCCCGCGAAGCGCGGCAGGGGGTGTGATGGCCCGGCTGGAGAGGGTCAGCGGGTGAAGGTGACCCGGTGCTCCTTCAGGGAGCCGCAGTTGGAGCCGTACACCTGCACGTAGGTGTTGGCGATGCTGCCGCCCCAGTCCACGCAGTGGCCCTTGCCGTAGGCGTACGTCGGACCGGCGTACGACGTGAACACGCCCTCGTCGTAGTCGCTCTGCTCGGTGTCCGGGACGGAGATCCAGGCCGACATGCTCACGGCCTGGCCCGGGTTATTGCGGATGGTCGTGACGCAGTTCTTGCCGTTGGAGGCGTTGTAGGTCAGGTAGACGGTCCCCAACGAGCCGACGGTCGCGGAGTTGACCGTCTTGTAGCCGCTGCCGCAGACCTTCTGCGGTGTGGTGTTGGGCGCGGCCGAGGCCGGCGACGCCATGGCGGTCATGGTTCCCACGGACAGCGCCGCCACGGCGGACGCGGCCAGAACGGAACGGGTGAATCGCATATTTCCCCCATGCAACTCTTCGAGGTGGTTGCTCCTGCATGGTGTGACCCGCCCCGCGTCCAAAGGGTTGTGCGTCAGTTGCGAGGAAATTCAGGGGAGTTGAGGGCGCCGGCGGCGCCGGGTGCGGTCGGGGCGCCGTGGACGCCCGAGCGTTCCCGTCCGCCGGCCGTTCTACTCGTGAGTCAGGTGTGGCACACGTGAGATCCAGCGGATCTGTGCAGGGGTGTCACACAGACTGCACACGGCCCTTTCAAAGTCTCGTTAGCGTTACGGCTCGATCCCACGTGCGAACGTGACCAGGCCGCGGCCGGCGAGCCGCCGGAACAGCCAGATCGGGAACACCACACATGGACTACTGCTCGTCGTGCCGTCGGCACCTCAACGGCGCCTTGGTCTGTCCGGGCTGCGGCGCCTACGCCCCGGACATCGACCCCTCCGTCATCAAAGGCCGCGGCGGCCCGGCCCCCGTGCCCGCCACCGCCCCGGGCGGACCGGCATCCTGGGAGTACCCGGCAGCCCCCGGCACCCGGCACGACGGCACCGTGCGCAACGAGATCCCCCTTCCCGCGCCCACACCGGAGGACCCCGGCTCCGGGGCGTCCGACGGGTACGACACTTCGGACACCGCGCCGGTCGACGGCTTCGAGGCCCGGCCGCAGGGGCGCGCCGCCCGGCGCCGTCAGATGGCCCGCTGGAAGAAGAACCAGCGCCGGGCCGTCGTGGCGACGGCGGTCGCGCTCGTCGGAGGCGGCCTGACCGTCGCCGCGATGAACGGGAACGCCACCCCTGGCGTCCAGGCGGCCGCGACGCCCGGCGACACCCCCATGGGCGGCGCCCTGGAAGAGGCACCGACGCACACCGAACCGACGTCGAACGAGGCCGACACCCCGGCCTCCGCCCCGACCACCCCGTCGCACACCGACCGCGCCCCGCGCCACGAGCGGCCCCGGACCGCCGACCCCCGCACCACGCCCGCGGACCCGCGGACGGACGCCGCCGCCACGCCCCGCGAACTGCCGCTGACGACCCCGCCCCGGCGCAAGACCGCCACGGACACCGTCGGATCGGCCGCGGACGACGCCGCCTCGTCGGCGTCGCGGGCCACCGAGCCGACGACACCCCCGGCCGCCGCCCCCGGCTCCGACGCACAGCAGCCGGAGTCCCCCTCCACGCCCCCGCCCGCGGCGACCACACCACCCGAGACGTCGTCCCCCTCCGGCTCGAAGCCGAAGGAACTCTGCCTGCTGGTCATCTGCCTCGGCTGACGGCGCCCGGCCGCCGGTTCCCGGCGGCCGCACGCTCGCCCTGCCGGACCGGAACCGCCAGGCCCCCCACGACCGTCTCCGAGCACGTCGCGTGACGCCCGGAAACCGCTCCTCCGAGGCGGCCCCGCCGCCTCCGCGGCAAGCGGAAGCCGACCGTACAATCCTCGCGACCAAATCGGGGGCGACATCAGCGGGGGAGTCCGCGTGGAAACGATCATCGTGCAGTTGCCCGGCACCGCCCTGTGGGGCGGGGACGAGAAGGGCAGTCCCGAACTCATCCACCTGGGACCGGGGGACATCGCGGACTTCGGACGGGGCGGGGCAGGGGTCCGCATCGTCCTGGCCGATCCCGGCATCTCCCGCCGGGCCGGGCAACTGGAAGCCGCCGGGGACTACTGGCGACTGTCCAACTTCAGCCGCAGCGTGTCGTACGTGGTGGAGAACCTGGAGGGCGCCGGCGAGTACCTCACCGTCGCGCCCGGGCGGCTCGGGGCACCCGTGCCGTTCGAGTTCTCCCGCGTGGTCCTGCCCGCCCTGTCCGGCACCGCCACCTTCAAGGTGTTCGCACCCCAGCACGCCTACCTGGGCGAACAGTCCCTGCCCGGCGGCGGTGAACAGACCGTCCACCCCTTCGCCCTGGACACGACGTCGAAGTACTTCCTCGTCCTGGTGGCCCTGTGCGAACCCCGGCTGCGCGACCCCTCCGACGCGGCGCTGCCCGGCGTCGGGCAGATCGTGGAACGGCTGCGGCCGCTGGAGTCCTGCCGGGACCTGACCCGCTCCGCGGTCAACTACCACATCGACTACCTCGCCTTCGCCAAACTCCGCCTGGACCTCGGCGAGGAGGCCACGGCCGCGGCCGAGAGCAGCCGCACCGGCGCCAAGCGCACCCGGCTCGCCTCCGTCGCCCTGCGCTTCGGCCTGGTCCGCGAGGAGCACCTCGGGCTGCTGCCGCCGCGCGGCGCCGGCCGCCTCGGCGCCCCGCAGGAGGCCGGCGCGTGACCACACCGGAGGAACACGACGACGACCTGCGCGCACCCCGTCCGCCCGGCCTCCCCGAGGGCTTTTGCATCGAGAGCTGGGAGGTGGGCGCGGTCATCGGCTCCGGCGGCTGGGGAACCGTCTACGAGGCCCGTGCGGTCGCCGACGGCACGCCCGTCGCCGTGAAGGTGCTCCCGACCGGCACCCTCGGGCCCGGGCAGCGCGCGGCCCTCGGCGAACTCGTCGCCCGCGAGGTGCGGTTCAGCTCCGAGGCCGACCACCCCCACCTCGTCCGCACCCACGCCGTGTGCACCGTCGAAGCACCCGAACTGCCCACCCTGGACGGTGCCATCGCCCTGGTCATGGACCGGGCCGAGGCCAGCCTGAAGGACGTGCTGGACACCGCCGGGACGGGCGGGCCGATCGCCGACGCCGACCGCGTCCTGCGCGGGGTCGCCGCCGGACTCGCCCACATGCACGACGCGGGCTGGGTGCACGGCGACCTCAAACCCGCCAACGTCCTGCTGGGACCGGGCGGCCGGGTGTGGCTGGCGGACTTCGGCCTGGCCACCGAACTCGACGGCACCCACGCCCACGTGCCGCCCCTCGGCACGCTCGACCACATGCCGCCCGAGTGGTGGTCCCAGCGCACCGGCACCCAGGGCGCCGTCGTCCGGCCCACCGCCGACATCTGGGCCTTCGGCGTCCTCGCCCACCAGGTCCTCACCGGCGGGCTCCACCCGTTCCCGGGCGCGACGGCCCGGGCCCGCTCGCTCGCGGCCCAGACCTACGCGCGCGGCGCCGCGCCCCTGCGGCTCGACGTCGGCCTCGACGAGGACATGCGGCGGCTCATCGCCGACTGCCTCGCCCCGGACCACACCGCCCGCCTCCCGCTCACGGCCCGCGCCGTCGCCGCCCGGGTCGAGGGCGCCACCAGGGGGCCCCAGCGGCGCAGAAGACGCCCGGTGCCCGCCGTCGCCGCCGGGCTGGTCGTGCTGACCGCCGCCGCGGTCGCCGGGGCGGCCCTGCTCGGGGGCGGCGGCGGCACCCAGGACGACCAGCGCGACCGCGGCACCCCGGCGGTCTCCGGTGCGCCCAGCCCTCCGGCCGGTGAGATCCCCGAGAACTCCGACGTACCCGCGGCGCTGCGCCCCGTCATCGCCCGCGCGGCCCACCGCTGCACCGACGAGGAGATCACGCCCGCCCTGCTCGCCGCGATGATCAAGGCGGAGAGCAACTTCGACCCCAAGGCCTCCCGCCCGCGGAGCGAGGAGTACGGCATCGCCATGTGGACGCCGTCGGTGTTCCGCGCCTGGGCGGTGGACGGGGACGGCGACGGCGACAAGGACCACATGTCGCCCCCGGACGCCGTCTCCACCATGAGCCTGTACCTGTGCTGGCTCGACCAGCGCTTCAAGCAGGCCGGCCTGCCGAAGAAGGACCTGCCCGCGCTGGTCGCGGCCGGGTACCGCACCAGTGACCGTACGGTCATCGAGGAGCGTGGCGTACCGGAGCGGGTACGGCCGCACGTGGACAAGGTGCTGCGCTACCTCGCCGAGTACCAGGGCCGGGACACGTGAACGCGAGCGGTGGGCAGGGCCGCGGCCCCGCCCACCGCTCGTCCCCCGTTCCCGTCACGGCTGCGGCGCGCCGCACTCCGGGACGTTCGGCAGCCGGTTGTCCGGCGAGCTGATGTAGATGTTGGAGATGTAGCCCCCGTACTGGGGCAGATAGGCCCACCACTCGTTGGTGTACGGCGGCACGCTGACCTCTTCGCCGCGGATCTGGCAGCCCACCAGCACCTCGACACCGGCCGGGAGCTGGGTGATCCGGTCGTCGCGCGTGGCCGGGCCCTTGCGGACGTTCACGAACTCGCCCCACGTGCCGAACCAGGTCTCGGCGGGCCGTACGCCGCCCGGCACGTTCAGCGAGCGGGTCAGCCGGCCGACATCGGTGTACGCCTTGCCGTAGGAGGTGCCCTCCGGGTGCAGGGTCAGCACGGCCACGATCGTCCGGTCGTCCGCGCCCACCGTGCCGGTGGTGTGCAGGGCGGGACGGGTGAGGTCCACGGCCGCGGCGGCACGCGGAGCCGGGGCGGCCGGCTCCGGCTGCGCCTGAGAGGACGCGGTCCCGGGACCGCACGTGCCCTTCGCGTACGCCCCGGACCAGCCCTGCTTCACCGCCCAGGGCCGGTCGAACGACCCCGCGATGCCGAAGTGCTGGTCGACGTGGTCGGTGGAGGAACAGCGGGTGGAGCGGCGCAGGTTGTCCATGATGAAGGCACGCACCGGTGCGGGGGCCTTGTCCAGGATGTACCGGTAGACCGCCACCGTGTCCCGGGCGGAGAGGGCGGTGTACCCCCAGAAGCCCTCGTACCCGCGGGGTGGTGGCGCGGTGTCGCGCAGACCGAGCGCGGGCCGGGCGGTCATCCGGTCGATGATCGCCGGACCGCCGTACGTCGACCAGTAGTGGTCGGCGGCGTCGTCGTCGCTGCCGCGCAGCATCGGCTCCAGCCGGGCGCGGTCGGCCGCGGGGACGGTGTAGTCGGGCCCCCGGTCCCACAGGAAGTCCAGGACCAGCAGCAGCTTGACGACCGACGCGGACCGGAACTGCGCGCTCTCGTCGACCTGTTCGGTGAACGTGCCGGTCCGGCGGTCGAAGACGGCCACACCGGCGGTGACACCCGGCGGAATCAGGGCGGCTTCCCCGGCCTGGACGGCCTCGACGGTCCCGGCGGCCTGTCCCGTCCGGGGGTGTGCCGCCGCACCGCTCGTGAGGGACGCGACCGTGACGACGGCCGCGAGCGCGGCGGCGCCGCGCAGGAGCATGCGCATGGTTGCCCTTTCTGGCTCACCCGGTTGTCCGACGGGACCTCGGCCCGCGTCGCCACGTTAGGGGCGGGGGAGGGGAGACCGGTCCTGACGAATGTCAGGACTCGGCGGGAGGGAAAGCGGCCTGGGGGAGCTGCCCGAGGGATGGGCCCGGGGGGAGGGGCCCGGGGGAGGGCCCGGGGTGGTGGGGTCTCCACCCTGATAAGTGTCAGGTGCCGGTGGTGCGGTGCCGCCCCGTACGGTCACGACCAGCGAGCGACGGACGGCCGGGGGGGCCGGCCGTCACGCACGAGTCGATTCACCCGCCGACACACGAAATGAGGGCTCATGAGCCGCCGATCACTCAGGACACTGCTGGCCGCGGGGGGCGCCGCCGCGGTGATGGCGCTCCTCCCGGTCTCCGCCCGGGCCCAGCCGTTCTCGGGCGGCAACTACGGCCTCTACGGCATGGAGGGGCAGTACCCCACCACCTCGTTCTGCTCGGGCACGTTCCGCCAGATCGGGGCGACCAAGTACGCCGCGGGCATGGCCCTGAAGTACTTCTACTCCGACAAGTGCGGTTCGTTCGCCCGGATCGAGAACTCCCGGCCCGGCTGCGCGGCCGTCCTGCAGCGCTCCGACAACGGCACGGGCCGCAACGACGGCTGGGTCTCCGAGACCGTCGACTCCGGCATCGACTACGCCTATACGCAGATCGGCAACAACCTCAACGGCCGGGTCTCACGTGCCCTGCTCGCCTGCGACGGCCACGACCTGGTGAACACCGGCTGGTACTGAGGCGCACCCGGGTCGGGCCGACCACGCCCCCGCACCTCCCTCCGACGACGTGGCCCGAGACGGGACCCGGGGCTCGTGCTGAGCCCATGGACACCTGCGGCGGACCACCGTGACACGGTGGTCCGCCGCAGGCATGTGGGGGGGAAGGGAGGACGTCAGCAGTCCGGAACCCCGGCGATCTTCTCCCCGCCCCGGATGTAGAGGTTGTTCACCCAGGCGATGTCGCTGCCCGAGAACTCCATGACGGCGGTCCACCAGTTGTTGGTGCCGACGGCCGGGTCGTGCACGGTCTGGCCCTGCTTCTGGCACACCGCGTCCGCCCACCACTGCGAACGCACCGCGAGCCGCGGGGAGTCGGTGGTGGGCTGCTGGCGCAGGTTGACGTCGGTGGCCCAGATGTAGACGTCGGTGAGCGTCGGGTCGCCGCCGTTGGCGGTGGCCGGGGTCGCCCGGGCGGTGGTGGCGAGCCCGCCGACGGCGAGCGCGGCCACGGCGAGGCCCAGGGCGGAACGGCTGATCAGTCGCTTCATGTGTCTGTCCCCCGAAGGACGAAAGGCGATGCTGGTGTGGCCGGAACCGGTCTCGTTCCGGTGCGGCGGGGCACCGGACCCGGCTGCCTGCCGACGAGCAGAACTGTAGGGAGACCGCGCGCCGCGCGGTCCTGACAACTGTCAGGAGCAGCCGGTCCGTCGGGGGGGCGGGCGCGACCGGGTGCGGTGGGGGGCCGGGGCGGCCCCACGACCGGGCGGACGCCGCGAACACGGCCGAAAACAGCTCGACGGCCCCGACCGCCCCTGCCTACGATCCACCGCGCGGCATCGCGTGCCGGTCACCGGCCGGGTGAGGCATGGAGGCGCCGCGGAGATGCCCGTGGAGGCATTCAACCGTGTCAGTCGAGTTCAATCACACCATCGTTCTGTCCCGGGACCGGGAGAAGTCGGCCCGGTTCCTCGCCGAGATCCTGGGGCTGGAGGTCGGGGCGCCGACGGGGGTGTTCCTGCCGGTGACGACCGCCAACGGCGTCACGCTGGACTTCCTCACCATCGACGCCGACATCCCCATGCAGCACTACGCGTTCCTCGTCTCGGAGGACGAGTTCGACCAGGCGCTGGCCCGCCTGGTGAAGGCCCGGATCCCCATCCAGGCCGACCCGCACGGCAACCACCCCCGCAAGATCAACCGCAACGACGGCGGCCGGGGCGTCTACTTCCTCGACCCTGCGGGCCACGGGCTGGAGATCCTCACCCGCCCCTACGGGACCGATCCGGCCTCCGAGCTGAACGGGGTCACGGAGGACGTGCCCGGAGCGGTGTAGGCCGGGCCCCGGTCCGGGGCCCCTGCTCGCGCCCCGGACCGGCCCCACCGTCCCGGCGACGACCCTCAGCCGCCGTCCGACTCCACCGCCACGGGGGCCGGTTCGACACCGGCCGCCGTGGTGTCGTCCCGGCGGGGCAGCGACAGCGGTGTGAGCAGAAGCAGGGCACCGGCCAGTGCGATGGCCGTGCGGGGACCGGTCCGGGCGGCCAGGACACCCCACAGGGCGGTCACCGCCGCGGTGGTCGCCTTGCCGGTGGCCGACCAGGCGGACAGGGTGCGGGTGACCCGGCCGGCCGGGGTGCGGTCCAGACGGTGGGTGGCGAGGACCGGGTTGAACACGCCGCAGCAGGTGATCAGGCCGAACTCGACCAGCATGACCAGGGCCAGGCCGGGCACGCCGGGGCCGGTGAAGGCCAGGCCGATCGACCAGCAGGCCCGCAGCACCCCGGCGGTGACCAGGACCCGGTGCCGGCCGTGGCGCGCGACCAGGTGGGGGGCCAGCCGGGAACCGAGCAGACCGCCCGTGCACGGCACGGCGAAGGCGAGCGCGTACTGCCAGGCGGCGAAGTGCAGGTCCTCCACCATCAGCACCAGCAACGGCGGGGACGCCGCCATGATCAGGGAGTTCACCAGGAGGGTGTTGAGGAACAGCGGCCGCAGCGCCGCATCGGCCAGGATGTGCCGCCAGCCCTCCAGCAGGTCGCCGGGCCGCACGCCTCTCACGTACCGACCCGCGGGCTGCTTGTCCGCGTCGCCGATCGCGTTCTCCGCGTGGCCGATCGCGCGGAGCCCCAGCGCCGAGAGCAGATGGCTCACCGCGTCGGCCACCACCGTCGTCACCGGGCCGAACAAGCCGATCGCGGCCCCGCCCAGTGGCGGGCCGACCATGCTGGCGGTCCAGGACGTCGCCTCGAACCGACCGTTCGCCACGAGCAGCTCGTGGCGGGGCAGCAGATCCTTGAGGAACGCCCCGGCCGCCGCGTTGAAGGTGATGTCGGCCGCCGCGACGGCCACCGACACCAGCAGCAACTGGGCGAAGGTGAGCCGGCCGAGCGCGAACGCCACGGGAACGCTCAGCAGGACGACGCACCGGGCCAGGTCCGTCGCCATCATCACCGGTCGTTTGCGACGGACCTCCACCCACGGCCCGAGAGGCACGGACACCACCGCGCCCACCGCCGGTCCCACCGCGGCCAGCAGCGACACCTGCGCCGGACCGGCCTCCAGCGCGAGGACCGCGATCAGGGCGAACGCGTCGAACGCGAGCCACGTGCCCGCTGTGCTGACCGCGTAGGCGGCCCACAGCCACCGAAACCGCCGCCCCAGCGACCGTCTGCCCGCCATACCCGGCGCACTCCCCGCTCCCGTGGACAACCCGGCGTTGTCCGGGAGTCATCCAAACCAGGAGGGGGCCCGCCGGGCAAACAACCGCCGGGCTCCCACGTCACAACCAGACGTTGTGACGCGACGGTGTACGGGCGGTGGGGGCGACGGTGGCACGGGTGGTGGGCGCCACGGTGGCACGGGTGGCGGAGGCGACGGTGGCACGGGTGGTGGACGCGACGGTCGCACGGGTGGTGGCGGAGGCGACGGTGACACGGAGGGCGGAGGCGACGGTGACAGGGGAGTGGCGGCTCAGCGCTGGTACAGCCCCACCAGCGTCCCGTCCGCGATGCGGCGCTTGTCGACCTCCTCGTGCACCTGCTCGGCACGCGGCGCGTCGGGCAGGACACACGGTTCGGACAGGGCGTAGAGGGAGAAGACGTAGTGGTGGGCGTCGTCACCCGGCGGCGGATGCGGTCCGCCCCAGCCGTGCTGGCCGTAGCCGTTGACGAGTTCCGTGCCGCCGGGTGGGCTCTGCCCGGCCTCGACGCCGTCGCTGTGCGGGTCGATGCCGACCACCACCCAGTGCGCGAAGGTGCCCGACGGGGCGTCGGGGTCCTCGCACAGCAGGACCAGTTCGGTCGCGTCGTCCGGTACACCGCTCCAGGACAGCGGCGGAGAGATGTTGGGTCCCTCGTACGCGTACCGGCGCGCGATGAAGGAGTGATCGTTGAACGCGTTGCTGCTCAGTTCGATGCCGGTCATGTGCCCGGGGTACCCCCGGCGGCTCCGGGGCACACGGTTCGGCACCGATCCCCCGGGTACCCGTCGGGACGGGCCGGACCAAGGCGGGGGAGAGAGGAACCCGACGATGTCTCCCCTGGCAGAAGACCCCGCGACGGACGCCCGGGATGACCGTCGCGCCCCCGCCCGCACCGCTCGCCTGCGCAGCCGCATCCCCGAGCCCGACGAGGAGCCCGACCTCCTCGGCCAGTACCTCGCGCAAATCTCCGCGACGGCGCTGCTCACCGCGGAGGACGAGGTGTGGCTGGCCCGCCGGATGGAGAGCGGCGTGGGCGCGCTGGAGGAACTCGGCCGGGCCGAGGCCGGGGAGCACCACCTCGCGGCGGGCCGGCGCCGGGAACTGGAGGAAGCAGTCCGCGACGGGCAGGCCGCCAAGGACCACATGGTCCGGGCGAACCTGCGGCTCGTGGTGTCGATGGCCAAACGGCACGCCCACCGCGGTCTGCCCCTGCTGGACGTCATCCAGGAGGGCAACCTGGGGCTGATCCGGGCCGTGGAGAAGTTCGACCACACCAAGGGCTTCAAGTTCTCCACGTACGCGACCTGGTGGATCCGCCAGGCCATCGAACGCGGCCTGGCCGCGCACGCGCGGTCCGTCCGGCTGCCGATGCACGTCGTGGAGCAGCTGCAGAAGATCGCCAAGGTCGAGCGGCGCCTCCGGCTCGAACTGGGGCGTGAGCCGACCGTCGAGGAGGTGGCCCGCGAGAGCGGCCTCGCCGAGGACCGGATCGGCTGGCTGCGCCACGTCGGACGGGACGCGGTCAGCCTGGACACGCCGGTCGACGAGAAGGGCGAGACGGTCGTCGGTGACCTCATCGCCGACACCGAGGTGCTCCAGGCCCCCGAGGTGGCCGAGTTCCGGGCGCTCGCCGAGGAGCTCCGCGAGGCCGTGGGCACGCTGGCCCCCCGCGAGGCCATGATCCTCAGCCTGCGGTACGGACTGCACGACGGTCACACCCGCACGCTGAACGAGGTCGCCGAGCGCGTCGGTCTGACCCGGGAGCGGGTGCGCCAGCTCGAGAAGGAGTCGCTCGCGAGGCTGCGGGAGCCGGAGAGCCGCGAACGGCTCGTGGCGTGGGCGGGCTGACCTCCCGCAGGCCCCGCGGTACCGCACCTGACACGGCCGGCGCCGCACCCGACGCGGCGGCCACTGCCGCACCTGTCGCGGCCGGCGCCGCACCCGACGCGGCCACTGCCCCTGGCCACTCCTCACGCGGTCACTGCCCACGGCCACGTCTCACGCGGTCACTGCCCACGGCCACGCCTCACACGGCTACTGCCCACGGCCACGCCTCACACGGCTACTGCCCACGGCCACGCCTCACACGGCTACTGCCCACGGCCACGCCTCAAGCTGTCGGCACCGCGACGACCAGCGAACCGTCGGCCGACCGCCGCCGTACCGTCACCCCACCGCTGATCCGGTTCAGCGCGGCGCACAGCCAGGCACGGTCCGCCTCCGACGCGGGCTCCAGCCGCATCCGCCGGACCCGGAACGGCACCATGCGCAGCCCCGCGAGACGCCCGCTGTCCGCCTCGACCGACACGAGGAAGGCCACCCGCAGGTCGTCGCGGTACTCCTCGTAGCCGGAGATGCCCTCGTAGTCGTCGACGAAGTCGCCGCATCCGTAGAGGACCAGTCTGCCCCGGTACACCTCCATTGGGCGGGGGTGGTGCGAGGAGTGCCCGTGGACGACGTCGGCTCCACCGTCGATCAGCGCGTGCGCGAAGCGGACCTGCTCCCGGGGTACGCGATATCCCCAGTTCGAGCCCCAGTGCACGGACACCACCGTCAGGTCACCGGCCCCGCCCAGCCGCCGCACCACGGCTTCGGCCGCGGCCGGCGAGAGATCGGGCAGATACGCGACGCCCGGCCGGTCCGCCGTCGCCGCCCAGCCGGACGGGACACCGCTGGAGTGCGCTCCGAGGGCGAACACCCGCAGCCGCCGGCCGCCGGGCAGCGGGACGACCGCCGGCGCGTGCGCCCCCTCGGCGTCGCGGCCCGCGCCCGCCGTCCGCAGACCCGCCCGGGCCAGCACGTCCAGGGTCTCCAGCAGGCCCTCGTGGCCGAAGTCCAGGACGTGGTTGTTGGCGAGGACCGTCACGTCCGGCCGGACCACCGCGAGGGCCGGCAGGTTCCCCGGGTGCATCCGGTAGTGGATCTCCTTGGCGGGCGCGAAGGTGCTCGCGCGCGTCACCGACGTCTCCAGGTTCAGGATCCGCGCGTCCGGGGCGGCCTCGTCCAGCACACCGAGCGCCGCACCCCACGGCCACGACGCGGGCGCGGGGACGGGCACCGGGCCGTGGGCCGCCTCCGCCAGCCGGACGTAGGAGCGCGCGTCCGCCACGTACGCCTCCCGCAGTGCCGGGTCACCGGGGTGCGCGAGGATCTGGTCGACACCGCGCCCGAGCATCACGTCACCGCACAGGAACAGCGTCACGACACCGCCGCCCACCACTCCACGGTAGACGTGCCCCGGCCGCCGGGGTCAGGCCTCGACCCGCACCGCGCACGACCAGCCGTACGGATCGGGCCACATCCGCAGATCGTCCCAGTCCACCGCCGTCGGGACGGCGCCCGTGACCTCCACGTCCGCGAGTCCTGCGACCGCCAGCCGTACGTCCAGACCGCCGTCGGCCTCGTCCGCCTCCACGTCGACGGGCACGTGACCGTAGGCCTCCAGCCGGAAGAGCACCTCGTCCAGCAGCGCGGCGAGCAGATCGTCGTCGCAGGCCTCCGGCAGCCGCACCCGGTCCACCGCGGTGGGCCGCACCCGGGAGACGTCCGCGAAACACTCGACCACCGCCAGGACGGCCTCCGCCAGACAGTGCTCTCTGCACGCCGCCCACGCCTCGATCCGGATGTCGCCGGGATGCGGCACCGCCCGGTGCCCCCACTCGCCCGGCTGCCGCCCTTGCCCTCCGTCGCCCGTGTCACCACCCATGACCATCGCCTGCCCGAGGCTCGCCCACCCATGCGGCCCCGCCACCGTCACACCACTCGAACGGGCTCGTCCGCGAGGTACGGCGGCGCCGGCTCGTACTGGATCCAGCGCCGCACCGCCCGCGCGTGCTCCCGGCCGTGCAGCTGCCCGACCAGCCACAGCGCGCTGTCGATCCCGGCCGATACGCCCTGGCTGGTGACCAGGTGGCCGTCGACCACGTAGCGGGCGTCCCGGACCACGGTCACGTCCCCCCGCGCCTCCAAGGTGTCCTCCTGGCTCCAGTGCGTGGCGACCCGGCGGCCCCGGGCAGGCCCGGCGGCATGCAGCAGAAACGTGCCGGTGCACACGGCGTGCACCCAGGCGGCCCGCTCCGCGGTCTTCGCCATCCAGTCGGTGACCACCGGGTTGTGCAGCTGTGTCTCCCGCGCGCCCAGGCCACCGGGTACGTGCAGTACGTCCAGCGGCGGATGGTCGTCGAAGGTGTGGTCGGGCAGCACACGCAGGCCCTTGTTACAGCGCACCGGTCCCGGCCGCTCACTCACGAGCACGGCCGAGTCGGCCTCCTTCCGAAGGTGCGCGGAGACCGTGAAGACCTCCCAGGGCCCCACGAAGTCGAGTTCCTCGGCGTCCTCGAAGACCAGCAGGCCATAGGTCGTCATGCGGTACGTCCTTCCTCTGCTGTGGCGTCTGCCAGTGATCCCAGGAGCCCCGTGGTGGAGCGGAACCTGGCGCGGTAGTCCGACGGTGTGACACCGAGCCGGCGGTGGAACGTGCGGCGCAGGGTCTCGGCGGTGACGAAGCCGCAGCGGCGGGCGATGGCCTCGACCGGTTCGTCCCCGTCCGTGAGCGCCCGCCGGGCCGCCTCGACGCGTACGCGTTCCACGTACGCCGCCGGGGGCAAGCCCAGTTCGGCGGTGAAGCGGCGTTGCAGGTGACGCGGACTCAGCCCGGCGTGCGCCGCCAGGCCGGCGATGTCGTGCCGGGCACCCGGATCGGCGTGGATCGCGGTGACGGCGGCCCGCACCGGGTCGGTAGCCGGCTGCCGGGACCACAGCGCCACACTGAACTGCGATTGACCGCCCGGACGGCGCAGGAACAGCACCAGCCGACGGGCCACCTCGTGTGCGGTGTCTCTGCCCAGGTCGTCCTCCACCAGGGCGAGCGCCAGATCCATCCCGGCTGTGACGCCTGCCGACGTCCATATCCGCCCGTCGCGGACGAAGATCGGGTCGCGGTCCACCCGGACCTCGGGGTGCTCCCGGGCCACCTGCTCCGCGCGGGCCCAGTGCGTGGCGACCCGTCGCCCGTCCAGCAGCCCCGCGGCGGCCAGCAGCAGCACGCCGCTGCACACCGACGCCACCCGGCGGGCACCGGCCGCAGCGGCGGTGACCCAGGCGAGCAGCTCCGCGTCCTCGCGGGCCCGGTCGACGCCCTGACCGCCGACCACCACGAGGGTGTCCGTCCCGGCCGGATCGAGGTCGTGCACCCCGTGTGCGGCCTGCACGATCAAGCCGCCGGCCGACCGGACCGGCCCCGCCCGGGTCGCCACGACCTCGCAGGCGTACGCGCCCGCGCTGTGGAACACCTCGTGCGGTCCGGTGAGGTCGAGCGACTGGAAGCCGTCGAAGACGACGAAGACGATGCGGCGATCGGGCATGTGTCTCACGCTCCAGCGGCGCACGGTGCGGCGTCAACGACACGTATCCCACAGATCGCGCCACGGGACGTCCGGCCGGGCGTGGGTAGCACGGACAGCGGGGGAGAGAGGAGGCTGGAGACGGGGGGTGAGAGGAGACTGATGATGATCTCCCGGACGGTCACCCTGCCCGTCGGCGGTGACGGCATCACCGGCGACCTGATGCTGCCGCCGGACGCCCGTGCGGTCGTGCTCTTCGCGCACGGCAGCGGCAGCTCCCGGCACAGCCCCCGCAACCGTGAGGTCGCCGCCGGTCTGCGTGCCGCCCGGCTCGGCACCCTGCTGATCGACCTGCTCACCGAGGACGAGGAACGCCGCGACGCCGTCACCGCCGAACTCCGTTTCGACATTCCCCTGCTGGGCCGCCGGCTGGTGGCCGCCCTCGACTGGCTGGGCCAGGACCGGGACACCTCGGGCCTGCCCGTCGTCCTGTTCGGCGCCAGCACCGGCGCGGGCGCGGCCCTCGTCGCCGCCGCGCAACGTCCCGGCCCGGTACGGGGGGTCGTCTCGCGCGGCGGACGGCCCGACCTGGCGGGCGACGCCCTCGACGCCGTCCGGGTCCCGGTCCTGCTGATCGTGGGCGGCCGGGACACGCACGTACTGCGGCTCAACGAGGAGGCGGCCCGGCGGCTGCCCGGCCCGCACTCTCTCCACGTGGTGCCCGGCGCCACTCACCTGTTCGAGGAACCCGGCGCACTGGACGAGGTCACCGACACCGCCCGGCAGTGGTGCGACGAGCAGTTGACCCGAAGCGGAGGTGACCGACATGCGGTTCCGTGATCGCCGGCAGGCCGGTGAGGAACTGGCCGCCACACTGCGCACCCGACGGCGTGCCGGGGACCTGCCCGACCCCTTCGTGCTCGCCCTGCCCCGAGGCGGGGTCGCCGTGGCGCGCGAGGTCGCCGCCGCCCTGGACGCCCCGCTCGACGTGCTCGTCGTACGGAAGATCGGGGCACCTCACCAGGAGGAACTCGGCGTCGGCGCGATGGCGGGGGACGAGGTGCCGCTCCTCGACGCGGACGCCCTGCGCCACCTCGGCATCGACGAGGCCGACCTCGCCCCCGTCATCGAGCGGGAACGTGCCGAACTGCGGCGCCGCGAGCGGCTGTACCGGCAGGGCCGACCGGCCCCCGACCTGCGGGGACGGACCGTGATCGTCGTCGACGACGGCCTGGCGACCGGCTCCACCGCCCGCGCCGCGGTGCGCCACGTGCGCCGTCAGGCACCCGCGCGGGTGCTGCTGGCCGCGCCCGTCTGCTCCCCGGAAGGAGCCGACGCGCTGCGCGCCGAGGCCGACGAGGTGATCTGCCTGCACCGGCCGACCGCGTTCATGGCCGTGGGCCTGTGGTACGAGAACTTCGGCCAGCTGACGGACCAGGACGTCCTGGAGGCGCTGCACGTGCAGCTTTGACCCTGTGTTCACCTGACAGGAGTGGCGGAAACAAGCCACCACCGCGGACGCGACGGGAGATCATGTCGCCGAGCCCGCCGAGCCCGCCGAGCCCGCCGAGCCCGCCGAGCCCGCCGAGCCCGCCGAGCCCGCCGAGCCCGCCGAGCCCGCCGAGCCCGGAGAGTCTCGGCGAGTCCCGCCGAGTGCCGCTCTGTTCCGCCGAGTCCCGGCGGGCGTGCGCGGAGGGGCGGCGCTCAGACGACTCCCTCCGCGCGCAAGGCCGCCACCTCCTCCTCGGTGCGGCCCAGTTCGGCGAGGATCGCCCCGGTGTGCTCGCCCACCGAAGGTACGGGGTCCATGCGCGCGGGCAGACCGGCCAGGTCGGCGGGCGGGAGCAGCGCCTCCACGGTGGCCCCCGGCACCTCGACCTCGCTCCAGCGGCCCCGCGCGGCGAGCACGGGGTGGTCCAGGAAGGCGGCCACGTCGTTGACCCCGGCGCACGCGATGCCGATGCGGTCCAGGTCCTTGAGGATCTCGTCGGAGCCGGAGCGGGCGAAACGCTCGGCGACGAGAACGTTGAGCTCCTCGCGGTGGGCGACGCGGTCGGACCCGGTGGCGAAACGCGGGTCGTCGGCCAGCTCCGGCCGGCCGAGGAACTCGGCGCACAGCGCCACCCATTCCCGCTCGTTCTGGATGGAGAACAGCACCTCCTTGCCGTCGGCGGCCGCGTACGTACCGTACGGCGCGATGGTGGCGTGCTGGGTGCCGAGCCGCGGGGGCTGGGTGCCGCCGTGGCGGGTGTAGTAGGCGGGCTGGCCCATCCACTCCGCGAGCGCCTCGAACAGGGACACTTCCACCGGGTGGGCCTCGCCGGTGGTGGCCCGTGTGTACAGGGCAGTGAGGATGCCGCTGTAGGCGTACATCCCGGCGGCGATGTCGGCCACGGAGATCCCGGTCCGGGCGGTCCCCTCGGGGGTCCCGGTCAGCGAAACCAGCCCGGTCTGGCACTGCACGAGCAGGTCGTAGGCCTTGCGGTCGGACCAGGGGCCGGTCGTGCCGTAGCCGGAGATCGTGCACGGGATGAGGTTCGGCCGGCGGCTGGTGACCGCGGCGGCGTCGAGACCGAGCCGGGCGGCGGCGCCCGGGGCGAGGTTCTGCACGAAGACGTCGGCGCCGTCGAGGAGGTCGTGCAGGATCTCGTGGCCGCGGGGGTCCTTCAGGTCGAGGGTGAGGGACTCCTTGGAGCGGTTGAGCCAGACGAAATAGCTGGAGTGCCCGTGCACGGTCGTGTCGTACCGGCGGGCGAAGTCGCCCTCGCCCGGCCGCTCCACCTTGATCACCCTGGCCCCGAGGTCGGCGAGCTGCCGGGTGGCGTAGGGCGCGGCCACCGCCTGCTCCAGACTGACCACCGTCACCCCGGCCAGGGGGTACCGCTGCACACTCATGCCTCAAGCTCCCGAATCGCGTACGGAGGGCGCCCGGACAGTCTGCCGCAGCGCGGCGGCGAGAAGGCGGCCCGCCGACGCGATCCGGATCACGCCGATGGGCGGTTTCACCGGCGGCGGACGCCGCTGACCAGTGGTTTTCGCCCACGCGTGATTCCACCGGCGCACCGCGAGGCCGCCGTGCGGCAGGGCCGGCGTCCGGCAGTCACCGGCGGCGGCTCAGCCGTCTGGCACGGCTCGTCGACCACCCGGGCTATACCCTTTCCTATTACTTAGGCTGATTGATACGGTTTGACCGTCATCCGACAGGGATGAGATTGCGGTGACGAGGGAGCAGCGGGCGCCCGGGCTGCCCGGCGCGCACGGCACAGCGCGCACCGACGTGCTGCCGTTCCGTCCGCACGTTCTCACCACCGCCCGGCGCGTGGCCGGGGGCGCGGCCCTGGCGGCCGGCCTGCTGGGCCTCGTGAGCCTCATCGGATGGATCTCCGGGGCCGATGCCCTGAAGGAAGTCCTGCCCGGCGTCTCGGTGGCCATGAAGGCCAACACCGCCGTCGCCGTCGTCGCCCTCGGCCTGTCCCTGTTCGTGATCGTCCGGGCCCGGCCACGGGCGGCGGCGCTCGTCCTGTCCCGTGCGGCGGCGGTCCTGGTCGCCGTGATCGGCGCGCTCACCTTCGCCGAGTACGCGACCGGGGGAAGCATCGGGATCGACGAACTCCTCTTCCACGACGACACCGCCTACCAGGGCACGGGCCCACCGGGACGCATGGCGCCCAACTCGACCGCGGCACTGATGGCCGCGGGGGCGGGATCCCTGTGCGCCGGAGTGAAGCGCGTCCCCGCCTGGGTGAGCCAGATCCTGGGCCTGACCGTCGGAGCTCTCGGCATGCTGAGGCTGTACGGGGCCGCCTACCGGGTGCCGGAACTGGAGCAGTTCGGCCCGTACTCGGGCATGGCCCTGCACACGGCTGCGGCGCTGGTGCTGATGGGGACGGCGCTTCTCCTGGCCCGTCCGGGAGAGGGCCCCGCAGGACTGCTGCTGAACGCGGGCACGACCGGTGCGCTGGGCCGATGGCTGTTCGTCACCGTGGTGACCGTGCCGCCGCTGCTGGGGTGGGCCGTGCTGAAGGGCGAGGACGAGGGGGTGTTCGGGCCACGGCTGGGCACCGCGCTGCTCGTCTGCGGCCTCGTCGCCGTGTTCACCGCGGTGATCTTCACCACGCTGACCGTGGGCCGTCGGGTCGAGGTGGCGCACAGCCGTCTGGAGTGGCAGGTACGCCAGAACGAACTGCTGCAGGCCTTCATGGACCACACGCCCGCAGTGGTCTTCATCAAGGATCTGGAAGGCCGCTTCCTCGCCGTCAACACGACGTTCGAGCGCAGTCTGAACCTGCCCCGGCACCGGGTCCTGGGCCGCCGGGACGAAGACGTCATGCCGTCCGACCTGGCACGGCAAGCGCGAGCCGCCGACCTGGCGATGCTGGCGGAGGGCAGGCCCGTGCAGCGGGAGGAACAGCTCGTCCTGCCGGGCGGTCCGCGCGAGTTCCTCTCCACCCTCTTCCCGCTCAAGGACGCCTCCGGCACGCCCTACGCCCTGTGCGGCGTCGTCACCGACATCACCGAGCGGGTCGCGGCCCAGCGCGAGGTCGAACGGTCGCACCAGCGGTTCGTCGCGCTACTGGAGTCTGCCCCCGACGCCATCCTGATCCTGGACGGCGACGGCACCGTCGTCATGGCCAACCCGCAGGTCAAGCGCTTGTTCGGGCGGGAGCCGGGCGACCTCGTCGGCACCGGGGTGACCGGACTGGTGCCCGCCGCCCGGCGCCGACGGCACGGCGCCCTGCTGAAGGCGTATCTCGGCCTGCGCGACCCGAGGCCGACGGTCCTGGACGCCGACCTGTTCGGGCTGCGCGAGGACGGCTCCGAGTTCCCCGTCGAGGTGAGCGTCAGCAGCCTGCGGGACGAGCAGGAGACCCTGGTGCTCCTGACCGTCCGGGACATCACCGAGCGCAGACGCCTGGAGGCCGAACGCGCCGAGCGCTACGAGCAGCAGCGCCGCATCGCCTACACCCTGCAGCACAGCCTGATGGGGGAGCCGCCGCGGCTGGCGCACCTGCCGTGCGCCTACCGCTACCTGGCGTCCGTCCAGGACCCCGGCGTCGGCGGGGACTGGTTCGACGTGATCCCGCTCGACGAGCGCCGTACCGGCGTCCTCATCGGCGACGTGATGGGCCGGGGCCTGGAGGCCGCGGCCGTCATGGGGCAGTTGCGCGCGGCGTCCCACGCCCTGGCCCGCACGGGGGCCACGCCCAGCCGCCTGATGGAGGCCCTCGACACGTTCGTCGGCGACTTGGGGGACCAGCTCGTCACCTGCGTCTACCTGGTCCTGGACCAGGGCAGGCACGAGGTCACCCTGTGCTCGGCGGGGCACCTGCCCGTCCTCGCCCTGCCGCCCGACGGGCCGGCCCGCAGACTGAAGACACCGGTCGGCGTGCCGCTGGGTGTCAACGGCGTCGCGGCCGCGGTGCCGTTCGAGGAAGCGACGTGGCCGCTGCGGCCGGGCAGTGCCGTCGTGCTCTACACCGACGGGCTGGTCGAGAGACCCGGCACCGACATCGAGGCCCAGATCGACTTCCTGGCCCGCACCGTCGACGTCGCGCTGAGCGGCGCTCCCGTCGACGACCCGGGCGCCCTCGACCAGGCGGCGGACCACCTGCTCAAGACCCTCATCGCCGACACGGACACCTTCGACGACGACGTGACGCTGCTCCTGCTCGGCGTGCCCGGCCGGGCAGCGGACCGGCCAGGACCGCAGCGGGCGGACCGGCCCGGTCCGGGGTAGGCGTTCCGGCTCGCTGCCCTCGGTGGTACGGCCCGGCCCTTTTGTCACGGTCCGGGTACGCCTCGCGCAGCGTCCTGGCCATGCAACCGAAGTGGCCGAAAGATGTGTCTCCGAGCGTGTGACCGGCCGCTGGGGAGCGGCCGACCCGGGGGGTGGGACATGAACGCATGGGCGGTGCCCGGATACACCGAGTCGCTCGAACTCGGCTCGGGGGCCAGCGGCCGGGTCGTCCTCGCCGTGCACGAGGAGACCGGCGTGCCGGTCGCCGTGAAGTACCTGAGCGAATCCCTGCGCACCCGGCCGGGGTTCGTCCACGACTTCCGCGCCGAGGCCCGGCTGCTCGGCGGGCTGGAGAGCCCCCATGTCACCGGGCTGTACGAGTACGTGGAGAGCCCGGACGGCGCCGCCATCGTGATGGAGCTGGTCGACGGCGTCCCCCTGCGCACGCTGCTCAGGCGGGAGGGCCCCCTGGGCCCCGAGGCCGCGCTCGTCGTCCTCAAGGGATCTCTGCTCGGCCTGGCCGACGCGCACCGGCTCGGCGTCGTCCACCGTGACTTCAAGCCGGAGAACGTCCTGGTCGTCCCCGAGGGGTCCTCCAAGCTCGTCGACTTCGGCATCGCGGTGGACGCGGGCACCAGCGCCGGCGTGGCGGGGACCCCCTCCTACATGGCCCCCGAGCAGTGGACCGGCGCACCCGCCTCGCCCGCCGCCGACGTGTACGCCGCCACGGCCACCTTCTTCGAGTGCCTGACGGGCCACAAGCCGTACGCGGGGGACAACCTCGCGGAACTCGCACTGCGGCACCTCGACGCGCCCGTTCCCGCGGAGGAGGTCCCCGAGGCGGTGCGGGAGCTGGTGCGGCGCGGTCTGGCCAAGGATCCGGCACAACGGCCCGCGCAGGCCGAGGTGTTCGTCACCGAGCTGGAGACCGTCGCCGGCACCGCCTACGGCCCCGACTGGGAGGAACGCGGCCGGGGCAGGCTCGCCGCGCTGGTGGCCCTGCTGCCGCTGCTCCTGCCGTCGGCCCGCACGGCCCCCCGCAGCACCACGGACACCGCTCGCACGGTGCTCAGCCGGACGCCGGGCCCCGGCCGGGCGCACCCGTGGCTGCCCGGCCGCGCCGGACTGCTCGTGTCCGCCGCGGCCGTGCTCCTCGGCGCCCTCCTGACGTACGGGCCGCCGTTCGACCCCGGCACCGCGGCGCAGCGGGCATCGCAGGCCCTGGCCACCACGGGTGCCGGATCCGGTGCGGAGCCGGCGGCCTCCGGCACACCCGCGGCGGGCGCCCCGCAGGCCACCCCGACCGCCTCGGACAGCGGGTCGCCGTCCCCCTCGCCTTCGGGCCCGGACCCCGCGGCCACCGGCACCGCTGCGCCCCCGGCCTCCGCCACCCCGCCCGTCGGCTCCGGCGACCCGGGTGGTGCGGTGACGACCACTCCCACGGCGACGGCCACCGTGGCGCCGCCGACGGCTACGACCACCGCCCCGGCGACGCCCACCGGACCCGCGGTCAAGGACGTCACCGTGTCCGGCTTCCGGCAGACGGGCCCTACGACCGCCACGGCGACTCTCGGCGTCACCACGGACGGCACCGGCCCCGTCACCATCACCGTCTCCTGGTCCGCCGGGGACACGGCGGGGCAGCCCGGCACCGCGGACGGCGCGCCGCAGACCTTCGAGCGCAGCGGCGCCACCCAGTACACGCTCAGCGTCGACCACACCTTCCAGAACCCCGGCTGCTACTGGACGGTGCAGGCCGGCACGACCCCGGCCGCCGCCGACGGCGGCGCCTCCCAGCAGATCCTGACCCGGCGGTGCGACCTGCGATGACCGCACACGACGACGAGCGCGGACCCGGCGCCGACGCGGAGTACAGCGCGACGGTGCTCGCCAGCCACTGGATCCAGCGGCCCGAAGCGGACGAGACTCTCGTGCAGCAGCGGGAGGGGGCGACGCTCCCCGACCGTGCAGCGGACGAGACCCTCGTGCAGCAGCCGGGGGCGAGGGCGGCGACGCTCCCCGACCGGGTCGAAGGGACCGTGCTGCGTTTCGGGCCGGGTGTGACCGCCGCAGCCCGCCGGCGCACCCACCGGACGCCCCCCGCCGCCCCGCCGCCGACCCCGGCACCCGGGCCCCGGCGGCTGCGCCGGCACGCCCTGCCGGCGCTGGTGCTGGTCTGCGTCCTCGCGTTCCTCGCCTGGCAGCGCCTCGGGCCGCCGCTGGAGGTGAGCACGGTGACGGTCACGGCCCGGCCCACGTCCCTGGGCTGCGACGCGACCGCGGACCTCGTCGCCCTCGTCACCACCAACGGCCGCCCGGGCACGCTGTCCTACCGCTGGGTCCGCAGCGACGGCACCGCTTCGGGTGTCCTCAAGGAGGTACTGGCCCGGGGCCGGACACAGACCCGTCTCCACCTGCGCTGGACCTTCGAGGGCCCCGGCCACCGCACCGCACGGGCCGAACTGCGCATCCTCTCGGGCACCCCGCGCACGGCCACCGCCGCCTTCACCTACGACTGCCCCTGACGACCCGCAGCCGCCTTCGCCCACGACCGTCCCCGGCGCACCGGTGCGCCGAGCCGCAGGGGCGCGGGGTGCGTCTGACCGCGGCCGCCGAGAGTCTGCTCGCGCACGCCGACGCCATCCAGGCCCGGTGGGACCAGGCCGAGCTGGATCTGCGGGCCGATCACGGGGCGCCTTCCGGGGTGCTGAGGGTGACCGGTTTCCCGGTGGCCGTCTCGGTGCTGCCGGCGCCGATGACGGCCCGGCTGCGCGAGCTGCACCCACGACTGTCCGTCCGGATCACCGAGGCGGGTGTGCCGGAGAGCTTCGACCTGCTCTTCGAGGGCGAGACCGACCTGGCCGTCGTCGAAGTGACCCCGTACAACCCTCCGTTGAGCGACACACGGTTCGTCCAGCAGCCGCTGCTCGACGATCCGTTCGACCTCGTCGTACCGGACGGGCACCGGCTGGCGGGGCGGGCCAGGATCGATCTCGCCGAGGCCGCGCGGGAGGCGTGGATCGCGCCCGTGCAGGACAGCCCCTGCCGTCCGCACGTCCTGTCCGCCTGCGGCGCGGCCGGATTCACCCCCGAGGTGGTCCATCACGCCCTCGACTGGAACGTCTGCGCCCACCTCGTGGCCCATGGCCTGGGCGTCGCCCTCGTGCCGCGACTGGCCCAGCTGTCCCCGCAGTTGCCGATCACCCGGGTCCGCTGCACCGGCAACCCGCACCGCAAGTTCCTGACCTGCACCAGGAGCGGCGGCCACGCCCGGCCGGCGGTGACGGCGGCACTGGAGGAACTGCGGACCCTCGCGGCCACGGCGGTCGCCTGACGGGGAGAAAGGCCGGCTCGTCCGCAGGAGCCGACCGCCCGGCCTGCGCGTTCCCTCCCGGACCGACCGACCGACTGACCGCCCGGCCTGGCACCCGGGTGCGTTCCCTCCCCGGGGCCGACCGACCGGCCTGGCGCCCGAGCCGCGCGGGTGTCCGCGCGGCTCACCCCCGGGGCGCCCCCACGCGCAGCCCGTCCATGACGAAGTCCAGCAGGCGGGTGGCGCGCGGCTGCCAGTCGGTGCCGGGGTCGATCGTCCAGAGGCCGCCGATGACGAGGAAGAGGTCGTCCGCGGTGACCCCCGGGCGGATGGTGCCGGCCTTCTCCGCGGCGCGGAGCAGCAGTTCGGCTGCCTCGGTCACCGGGGCGTGCCCCGGCTTCGCCGGCTGCCCCGGGGCGCTGGTGGCCTGGCGGATCGCATCGGCGAGGCCCGCCTTGGCCATGGCGAACCGCGCGAGCCGGTCCATCCACTCGCGCAGGGCCCGGTCGGGCTCCCGGCTCTCCAGCAGCGGCGCCGCGGTGTCGGCGACCTGCTGCATCTCGTGCCGGTAGATCTCCAGGACGAGGGCCTCGCGGGTGGGGAAGTGGCGGTAGAAGGTGCCCTGACCGACGCCCGCCTTCCTGGCGATCGTGCTCAGCGGGACGTCCGCCGCCCGCGTCAGTTCCTCCAGGCCCACCGCCAGGATGCGCTCGCGGTTGCGCTGCGCGTCCGAGCGCAGGGGTGCGTCCTTGTTCTGCCGCACTCGTACTCCTCGCGGTCCGCGGCCGAAACCGGACCTTGCTAACCGGACAGTTGTCCGTTACGTTTCCCGGGTAGTGGACAACTGTCCGCTTGTTCCATCGTATCGGCGGGCCATCCGTGCGGACACCCCGCGTCCGGCGCGCTGCGCGCAGGCACGCCCCGCATCCCGCACGGCCGCGTACCGGCATCAGCGCCGGGCGGCGACACCGCCTCAGACCTCGCGATGTGAGAGAGAAGGCTCCCATGCCCCCATCGACGTCCAGCGACCTCACCCTGTCCGTCAATGGCGAGAAACACACGCTGACCGTCGACCACCGCACCACCCTGCTCGACGCCCTCCGCGAGCGCCTGGACCTGACCGGGACCAAGAAGGGCTGCGACCAGGGGCAGTGCGGCGCCTGCACCGTCCTCGTCGACGGCCGCCGCAAGGTGGCCTGTCTGCAGCTGGCGGTCGCGGCCGAAGGACGCGAGATCACCACCATCGAGGGCGTGGCCGACGGCGAGCGACTGCACCCGGTGCAGCAGGCGTTCCTCGACCTCGACGGCTTCCAGTGCGGCTACTGCACCCCGGGCCAGATCTGCTCGGCCATCGCCGTGATCGAGGAGCACGCGGCCGGCTGGCCGAGCGCGGTCACCGGTGACGTCCGGCCCGAAGCGGGCCCCCCGCCGCTGACCCCGGAGGAGATCCGGGAACGCATGAGCGGCAACCTGTGCCGCTGCGGCGCGTACGTGTCGATCGTCCAGGCCGTGGCCCGGGCCGCCCAGGAGACGAACGGAGCTGTGGCATGAGGGAGTTCGGCTACCAGCGGGCGTACGACGTCTCCGGCGCCGTGGCACTGCTCGACGGCGACGGGGAAGCCCGGTTCCTCGGCGGCGGCACCAACCTCGTCGACCTCATGAAGACCGGCGTCGAACGGCCCGCCCGGCTCGTCGACGTCACCGAACTGCCCCTGAACACCATCGAAGAGGCGGAGGACGGCGGGCTGCGCATCGGCGCGACCGTCACCAACAGCGACCTGGCCGCCCACCCCGAGGTCAGAGGCCGCTACCCGGCCCTGGCACAGGCGGTGCTGGCCGGCGCCTCCGGGCAGCTGCGCAACATGGCCACCGTCGGCGGCAACCTGCTCCAGCGCACCCGCTGCGGCTACTTCACCGACGTCACCTCCCCCTGCAACAAACGCGCTCCCGGCAGCGGCTGCCCCGCGATCGAGGGCGAGCACCACAATCACGCCGTCCTGGGCGCCTCGGATCACTGCGTGGCCACCCATCCGTCCGACATGGGCGTGGCCCTGGCCGCCTTCGACGCGCGCGTCACCTACGAAACGGCGGACGGACCGGGGGAGTTGCCGCTCACCGACCTGTACCTGCCGGTGGGGGAGACCCCGCACCTGGAGACGGCCCTGCCGCCGGGTGCCCTCATCACCGGCGTCACCCTCCCGGCCACCGCCACAGCGGCCAACTCCCGCTACCGCAAGGTGCGTGAGCGGGCCTCGTACGCCTTCGCCATCGGCTCCGTCGCCGCCGCGCTCGACGTACGGGACGGCCACGTCCACGACGTGCGCCTGGCGTTCGGCGCGGTCGCCTCCCGCCCGTGGCGCGCCCGCACGGCCGAACACGTCCTGACCGGCGCCCCGGCCGACGCCGGGACCTTCGCGGCCGCCGCCGACGCCGAACTGGCGGCCGCCCGGCCCCTGCCCCACAACGGATACAAGGTGACCCTGATGCGCAACCTCGTCGTGGCCGTGCTGAGCGAACTCGCCGAGGAGGCCGCCCGATGACCACCGCCACCAAGGGCAGCCACGGCACCGCGCACACCCGCGTGGAGGGCCGCGACAAGGTCACCGGCGCGGCCCGCTACGCCGGCGAGATCCCCTTCGCGGACCTCGCCCACGGCTGGCTGGTGCTGTCGACCGTGGCCCGCGGCCGCGTCCGCGCCCTGGACACCGAGGCCGTGCTCTCCCTGCCCGGAGTCCTCACCGTCCTCCACCACGGCAACGCCCCGCGGGTCGAAACCGGCTTCACCGGCATGATGGGCGTCCCGCCGGACCCGAGCACCGGCCTCTTCCAGCACGACCGGGTGCCCCACATGGGCTGGCCGGTGGCCCTGGTCGTCGCCGAGACGTCCGAACAGGCCCGGGAGGCCGCGGAGTCCCTCGTCGTGCACTACGAGCAGGAGCCGCACGACGTCGCGTTCTCCGCGCTGCGCGACTCCGAGGCGTACCCGCTCGACGGGCACGCTCCGGCCGTGGTGGAGAAGGGCGATCTGGAGGCTCAACTGGCGGCCTCCGCCGTCGTGGTGGACGCCGAGTACACCACCCCCGAGGAACACCACAACCCCATGGAGCCGCACGCCGCGGCCGCCAGATGGGACGGCGGCCGGCTGGAGGTCGTCGACTCCAACCAGGGCACCGGCTGGGTCGCCGACGAGCTCGCGAAGCTCTTCTCCCTCGACCCGGCCTCCGTGCGCGTCCGCTCCGAGCACGTCGGCGGCGGCTTCGGCAGCAAGGGCACCCGGGCGCACCAGGTGGCCGCCGTGATGGCCGCGACCGTGCTGCAGCGCCCCGTCCGGGTCGTCCTCACCCGCCGGCAGATGTTCTCCCTCGCAGGCCACCGCAGCCCCACCGCCCAGCGGGTCAGGCTCGGCGCCGACGCGAACGGGCGGCTGCGCGCCCTGGAACACCGGTCGCTGAACCAGACCTCGACCGTGCACGACTTCGTCGAGCCCAGCGCGGCCGCGAGCCGCTCGATGTACGCAGCCGACGCCCACCACACCACCAACCGGCTCGTGAAGCTCGACGTCCCCACCCCGACCTGGATGCGCGCCCCGGGAGAGGCGCCGGGCTCGTTCGCCCTGGAGTCGGCGCTCGACGAACTCGCCGAGCGGTGCGGCGTCGACCCCCTCGAACTGCGGATCCGCAACGAGCCCGAGGTCGGCCCGGTCTCCGGACTGCCGTTCGGCGGGCGCAACCTGATCGCCTGCTTCCGAGAGGGCGCCAAGAGGTTCGGCTGGGCCGGCCGGGACCCGCGCCCCGGGCTGCGCCGGGAAGGCCGCTGGCTGCTCGGCACGGGCACCGCCGCCGCCTCCTTCCCCGCCATGGCCATGCCGTCCACGGCGTCCGTGACCGCGCAGGCGGACGGCACCTTCACGGTGCGGATCAACGCGGCGGACATCGGCACCGGCGCCAGGACCGCGCTCACCCTGGTCGCCGCGGACGCCCTGGAGGTGCCCGCGGACCGGGTCCGGGTGCGCATCGGGGACAGCGACCTCGGCCCCGCGATGATCGCCGGCGGCTCGGCGGGCACCCGCTCCTGGGGCTGGGCGGTCATGGAGGCGGCCGGGGAACTGCGCCGCAGCCTCGCGCCCGGCGCCGACATCCCGCCGGACGGCGTCACCGTACGGTCGGACACGACCGGGGCCGTCGGCACCCTCGCCCAGAAGGAGCGGCACTCCTTCGGCGCGCAGTTCGCCGAGGTCGCCGTCGACCCCGCCACCGGGGAGGTCCGCGTACGCAGAATGCTGGGCGTCTTCGCGGCCGGCCGGATCGTGAACCCGCTCACCGCCCGCAACCAGCTCGTCGGCGGCATGGCCTGGGGCATCTCCATGGCCCTGCACGAGGAAGCGGTCCGGGACCGCGCGAGCGGCGGCCTGTACGGCGCCGACCTCGCCGGCTACCACGTCGCCGCGCACGCCGACGTACCGCACATCGAGGCCGACTGGGTCGACGACCACGACCCGGACGACCCGGTGGGCATCAAGGGCATCGGTGAGGTCGGCATCGTGGGCGCGGCCGCGGCGGTCGCCAACGCGGTGTGGCACGCCACCGGGGTACGCCACCGGAACCTCCCGATCCGGCCCGACCGGGTGCTGCTGGCGGGCGCCGATGCTTGATCTCGCGGGCCCCCTGAACGCATGGATCGAGGAGGGCCGGGACTTCGCCGTCGCCACGGTGGTCGCCGTCGGCGGCAGCGCCCCGCGCCCGGTC